>CAYQBV010000145.1:0-10534 GCA_964415705.1 uncultured Chthoniobacter sp.
GTGACCGGGATGAGCACGTCGCCGTTTTCACCGGCGCGGACGGTTCCTTTGTGGTCGCTGGTGATGCGGAGTTGGAGTTTGTCCGCGGTAAAGGCGCGGTCGGATGAGGCGGCGATGTTTTTGCCAGCCAGGGCGCGGAAGTAGAACGGGGCTGGAGCGGCGGGTGTGTCGAAGCGGAGGGTGCGCTTGAAGTAGGCTTGGCCGTCTTTGTCGCGCGCGTCCTCGAAGTAATCCTCCACGGCGATGTCGCCGTAGTGGTAGCGGAACGTCGGACGGCGCGCGGTGTCGAGATGGTAGCCGCGGAACTGGTAGCCGTGGTCCTGGGGGAAGGCTTGGTTGGTTTTGCTTTTGTAGGGCCAGTTTTCGTCGAGCGAAGTGAGGCGGTGAAAGGGAATGCCGGGAGGGAGGGAAATCGTCTCGGTGCCGCGCGGATGAAACGAACCCATGTCCACATTGGCGAAGTCGCCCTTCCAGAGCTGACGGAGCGCCATTTCGCCGGAGTCGAAAGCGAGATTGATGCGCGCGGGATAACCGACGCCAATGCCACGGTAGCCAGCGGGGCTGCGACCGCGGCAGATCTCGGTGGTGTCGCTCACGCGCAGTTCATTGGACTGCCGGGAAAGGCCGGCCGGTTTCTTCGCGCGCAATCCGTCCTCCAGATAGGTCCAGAGCGCCTCGATCTGCTGTCCGGTGTCGCCACCGAGGATGGCCGGGCGCGTGGATTTTCCATCGGGCCAAAAGCTCGGCATGATGACCGTGGGGTGAAAGCGCGACGGCTGCCGCATGTAGAGCGCGAACCAGTTTTTCTGGAGCCGTTCGGTCACGCGCCCGATGTCCAGCGCGCTCATCTCGCCGGATTTCTGGCCGTTGAATTCATGGCACGCGATGCAGCTCAACCCATTGGTGCCGATCATTTCGTAGCCGGCGGCTTTCGATTCCTGAAGGTTCGCGACCTGGGGCAGCACGGCGGCTTCGAGTCGGTCCACTTTGCCGAATAACTCCACAAGGTGGCCGATATGGGCCTCGCCAAACTGCGGCATCGCGGCGTCCACGTAATCGCGCTGGCGCTTCCCACGCAGCAGTACGTCCGCGAGCCACTCGGGCTTCAGTTTCGCGCCGACGTGGGAGAGCGGCGGAGGGATGCGGCCCTGATCGCCGAGGCCGGGCTGCGTGCCGGTGAAAAGGGCGTTGCGCTCCGGGGCGATGCCGCCGAGGCCGGTGCGCTCGTGGCAGGCGATGCAGTTGAAAGTAACGAGCGTCTTGGCGATCTGCTGCTCGTCGCTGAGCTGCGGCTTTTCCGCGATGGGCAGCACCTTCGCGATGAGCGTGCGCTGCTCCGCCGTCAGGTCGAAACGCGGCCACGCGCCGGCCGCTTCGCCGAGGCATCCGCGACTCGCGTCGAGCTTGGCAAAAGCGATGGCAGGTGTGGCGGGCACCTTGAGATCATCGTGGCAGTTCGCGCAGCCGAGTTTCGCAAATTGCCCACGTCCACGCGCCACGAGTTCGGCGTCCACTTTCCACGGCTCGAAGGGCGCGGTCGTTTCCTCGGAAACCGACAGCAGCGCCGGGGGAATCGGCCCGCGCGCAAACTGCGGCCCTTCCATTTCGCACGAGAACTTCGGCTCGCGGCCCGTGTGGAAATAGGTGAGCTGCAGCTTGTGCCTGCCCGACGCGAGTTCCGCAGCGCCGGAAAGCTCCTTCACGCCGCGCCGGTCGCTCGGCTCCTGTTCGATGATCGCCTTGCCGTCCACGAGCAGCGAGCCGCCGTTCATTTTCAGGAAGAACGTGTAGCGCCCGGCGTTCGCGATGTTGACCCAGCCGTCGTATTTGATCGCCGTGTGATGCTGCGGCTTGCCCAGACTCTCCAAGTCAAAGTCCTTCACGTGGCCGCCTCGCTCCGCCGTCACCTTGTCGCTCGCCAGCCCCTCCCACACCTGACCGCGATACAGCGTGTAGTTCAGCGTCCCCGGCACTCGCGTGTTTTGCAAAAGGAAGTGCGCGATGCGCTCCACGTCCTGCCCACCCAGACGCAAATCCGGCATCCGCCCGGAAGGCCGGCTCGCGTGCGGCTGCCGCAGAAATTCCACGAGGCTCTTGAAGCTGTATTTCTTCTCCAGCGCACCCAGCGGGACGGAAGTCTTCGCGAGCAACTCTGCGCCTTTCTCATCGCGCGGCGAATGACACGCCGCGCATCCGCGCGAATGAAACAGCCGCTTCCCCTGCTCCGCTGCGACCGCATCCGGCGGTTGCAAAGCGAAGTCGTTCTTTTTCAGCGAAAGCAAAAAGTGCGTGAGCGCGGTTGCCGCCTCCTTCCTTTCCGCATCACCGAGGCGGCCCAGCACATCCGGCATCGTCGTGCCGGGCTTGGTCCCATGCGGGTCACGGATGAACGCCTCAAGGTAACCGGGATTCACCCGCGAGCCGACCTCCGCGAGTCGCGGCGCTTTCTTCGAGCGCGCCGCGAGCGCCGCATCGCCCGCATGGCAGGCCGCGCAATTCAACTCCTCGACCAACACCAATCCCTTTAATTCCGGCTCAATCTTGCTGGATGCGACGCCCGGAATGATCGCCCCGGCAATCAGCCTGGGAACTGCGCTCGCGAGCAGCGCGATCCAAACAGCGACCAACGGGAGAAGACGGGGGCCCATGGGCAACTGCCTTTTGCCTGCAACCGCGCGTCCGCATGCCGGGCGGCGATCAATGACGAATCGTATGTGGCGTGACAGCATTTGCCGGCGCAATATCGCGATGAAGTGGCTCGTGGCGAAGCGTATTTGCTGACCGAAATGGTGGGCGCTCAGGAAGACCTTTCGCACCGCAGAACTGCCGGCTGACGCAATCCGCATCGCCTCACCCGCGCAGGCCGGCGATCTGCATGATGCGATCCGTCTGCGTGTAGGCTTCCTGCACCCATTCGACGATGCGCTTCGGGTCGGGCGCGTATTCGAGTTCGATGGCGATGGTGCCGTCGATCTTCAGTTCCTTGATGGCCTGCAGGTAGGGGCCGAATTTCACAATGCCGCGGCCGGGAGGGAGATCGCCGTGGACCTTCCCGTCGCAATCGCTGAGGTGGACGTGGATGGCCTTGCCCTTGAGCTTCTTCAGGTCCGCCGGGCTGGTGTCGGAGAGTACGAGGTGGCTCACGTCGATATTGGCGCGGACGCGCGGATGGCGGCAGTCGTTCACGAAGCGCACCATTTCATCCACGTTGTGCAGGAGGCTGAGGCGGAAAGGTTCGAGCTCGAGCGCGATGTCGATTTCCTTTTGGTCGGCGTAGTCGCCGATCTCGCGGCAGGTGTCGATGGCCCACTGCCATTGGGCCTCGGGCGGAATGACTTCGCGTTGCCAGAGGTATTCGCCGAGCACAAGCAGGATGTTTTTCGCGCCCAGCTCGACGGCGAGGTCCACGAATGTTTTGCAGCGCGCGACGTGAAATTCGCGGACCGGGGCGTTGAAATCGATCAGCCCGATGGCCACGACCGGCAGCGAGATGACCGGGAGATTTTCCTTCTCGCAGGTGCGGGCGATGAGGAGCTTTTCCTTTTTGGAAATGGTCATCGCCTCGGTGAAAATATCCACGCAATCAAAGCCGATGCGGGCGATGTGTTTGAGGCCGGTGGCGGTGTCCACGCCGGCTTGGTCGAAGGCGCTGTTGATGATTCCGAGTTTCATAGGCAGGTGCAGGGAGTTGGCTGAGGGTTAGGTGAAGAGCGTGCGCGGGTTCACGAGGCGATGCTCGGCGGCGCTGCGATAAGCGGCGTCCACGAGGGCCATGGTATACAGATTGTCGCGTCCGCTGATGGCGGGCTCGCGGCCGGTTTCGAGAGCGATGAGGAGCTGGCCCATGGTGCCGGCAAAGGCGTCGGGGAACCAACTCTCCGGCCAGCGCGGTTCGTGAAAGGCGGCGTCGCCTTTCGCGGCGTAGCGGATGGTGGAGGGGCTGGTGTAGGGATCTTTGCACCAGCCAATGTCGCCCATCGCCAGGCCGTTGAGCCCTTCGATGCGCCACTTGATCCCGATGTCGCCGGGGCAGCCTTCCTTCGCGGGACCAGTCCAGGTGTCGTCGATGACCACGCAGCGCAGCCCGTTTGCGTATTCGAGGATGTAGGCGCAGATGCCGTCGGTGTGCGGAAACTGCGTGCGCGGATCGGGCCGCGTGCTGCAAAAGATCCCCTCGGGCTCGCCGAACCAATAGCGCAGGCAGTCGAGGTGATGGATGGACATGATGCGGAGCGTGACCCAGCCGAGGTCCGCCTGCCACGGCATCCAGTGGGGGATGCCGCGCATGTCGATGGTGGCCAGCACCGGCTCGCCGATGGTGCCATTCGTGAGCAGCGTCTTCGCCGCGCGCACCGACTGGTCGTAGCGCATGTTTTGATTCACCGCGAGGGTGATGCCCGCGCGCTCGCAGCACTCCACCGCGGCGAGCGCCTCGGCGTAATTCATGCCCAGCGGTTTCTGCGCGAGGATGCCTTTCACCGTCCGGCGTTCGCACGCGGCCTGGATGAGCGCGAGCTGGCAGTCCGGCGGCACGGCGATGTCGAGCACCTCGATGGTCGGATCATCGAGAAGCTGCTCGTAACTGTCGTGAACGGTCGCGAGGCCATGGCGCGCGGCGGTCTTGCGGGCGTTCTCCGGCGTGCGCGAGGCGATGGCCACGGGGTTGAAGCCCGCTTGGCGATAGCTCACCAGATGGCAATCGCTGACGATGAACCCGCTGCCGAGGACGCCGATGCGGTAGTCCTTTTTCGCCGGCAGCGGCGGATGGATGTCGAGATTCACAGTGGGCCAGCGGTGCTCCGTCAGCTTGCGGCCGTCCTCTCCTTCAGCACCCGCGCGCTGGCGTCCTTCCCTTCATCCAGCCACGCCACATTCGACGAGTCGTCCGCGAAACGCTTGATGCCGACCTGCTTGATCATCTCGTCCGCGACCTTCACCAGCGGGGTGTAGCGCGGATGATGCGCCTCCTTGTAGGGATCGTTCTTCTTATAGTTGTAGCAACAGATCATGGACCACCGGGGATGCTCGGAGTTGTTACGATCCGACGCGTGCAAAAGATTGCCGTGAAAGAAAATCACGTCGCCCGGTTCCATCGTGCAATGGACGAGTTCGAAGCGCTTCTTCGCCTCCGCCACCCGCTCCAGATCCGCGCCCGCCTGGTCGCCCGTCAGCACGTGGTCCACCCGCCCGAGCTTGTGCGAGCCGCGGAGCACCTGCAGGCAGCCATTTTCCAAATTCGCCCGATCCACCGCGATGGAAGCGCTGCACAAATCCGGAAACATCACCCCGTTTTGATACCAGTAGCCGTAGTCCTGATGCCACGCCCACGCGCCGCCGACCTTCGCGTCCTTCATGATCATCTTCGAGTGGTAATGATACGCCTCGTCCTCCAGCAACTGCTCCACGGAATCCACCAGCTTGTGGCAGCGCGCGAACATCCCATAGATGCCGTCGCCGGGATGATTCCACAGCGAAAGCCGCACCTTCGCGCCCGAGCCGTCGTCCTTGCCAAAGGAGTGATCGTCGAGCGCCTTGTCCGTCTTGCAGGCCTCGCGCAGAAGATCGATCTCCTCCTGATCGAACAGGGCTTTGAAAATGACGTAGCCGTCCCGGTGGTAGGCGGCGATCTGGTCGGAGATGAGATGTCCTTTGTTCATAAAATGCGGGAGGTGGGCTGCGGATGGGACTGCGGTGGCCGGTATTTTGGCAATGCCCGGCACGAGCGAGACTTACTTGCGGCGTGCCCAAATCGTCAACGCGCTTTGCGTCAAAGCAACACCGCGGTCGTCCGCAGACCGGAGAGCTTGGACCGGGAAAGATCAGGTCGCTCTGGCCGTCCGCGCCGAGCCAGCCATCGCCCCCGGGCGCGGGGACGCAGCGGGTGCCATCTCATTTGAGCCAATGGGTGCGGGGCGCGGAACGCCGCGCGGCTTGCACCATGCCCTTTTCTCCTCAATATCTCCGCGTCTTTACCTCCATTGAACTACCTGCCCCGCGTTTTCGCCTATCTCCGCCCGTATTGGCGGCTGGCGGCTTTTTCGGTTTTGCTCACGGTGCTGGCGGCGCTCACGGGGCTGGCGGCGCCGTGGCCGTTGGGGGTGGTCATGGACAATGTCATCGGGAACCAACCGCTGCCGGGCGTGCTCGCGAGTTTCACGTCGTCGTGGCTGGCGGCGGGCAAGATGCCGCTGCTCGTGGCGGTGGTCGTGGCGGGGTTGCTCGTGGCGATGTTGCATCACGGCATTGCCGTTTTGCAGAACTATGTGACGACGACTTTCGAGCAGAAGATGATCCTCGATTTTCGCAGCGATCTTTTCGAGCACGCGCAGCGGCTCTCGATGGCGTTTCACGATCAAAAGCGGGCCGGCGGGCTGATCTACGCGATCAATTTTCAGGCGGACGCCGCGGCGGGCGTGATCATGGCGGTTCAGCCGATGGTCCAAAGCGCGGTCTCGCTCGTCGGGATGTTTTGGCTGACCTACCAGATGAATCCCACCCTCGCGCTGATCTCACTCTGCGTGGTGCCGTTTCTTTATTACTCGGTCGGCTACTACGCCACGCACATTCAGGAGCGCTTGGTGGCGGTGAAAACCATGGAGGGCGAGTCGCTGTCGATCATCCACGAAGCAATGTCGATGCTGCGGGTCATCGTGGCCTTTGGCCGCGAGCCGCATGAGTACGGACGCTTTCGCCGGCAGGGCGAAAGGGCGGTCACCGCGCGCATTGCGCTGACTTTGCGCCAGACGCTGTTCGGCCTCGCGGTGAATATGATCACCGCGATCGGCACGGCGCTTGTGCTCGGCTACGGCGGGTATCTGGCCGTGCAGGGCCAGCTCACGCCGGGCCAGTTGACCGTGGTGATTGCGTATGTCGCGGCGATCTACACGCCGCTCGAGGCGATCAGCACCACGATCGGTTCGTTGCAGGATCAGTTGGTGAGTCTGCGCATGGCGTTTGAGCTGCTGGATACGCAGCCGGAGATTCAGGATGCGCCGGATGCGGTCGTCATCGAGCGGGCGAAAGGGGCGGTCCGTTTTGAAAATGTGGAGTTCAGCTACCAGGGCCGCATCGACACTTTGAAAAACGTCTCCTTTGAGGCGCAGCCGGGACAGGTCATCGCGGTGTGCGGGCCGACCGGCGCGGGCAAGACCACGCTGATCAGCCTGCTCCCGCGCTTTTACGACACAAAGAGCGGGCGCGTGCTGCTCGATGGCACGGACACGCGCCAGCTCTCGCTGAAAGCGCTGCGCCGTCAGATCGCCTTTGTACAGCAGGAGCCGCTGCTTTTTTCCGCCAGCATCGCGGACAACGTCCGCTACGGCCGACTCGACGCGACGCAGGAGGAAATCGTCGCCGCGGCCCAGGCCGCGAACGCGCACGATTTCATCAGCCGACTGCCGCAGGGCTACGACACGATGCTCGGCGAGCGCGGCGCGATGCTCTCCGGCGGCGAGCGGCAGCGCATCGCGGTGGCGCGGGCGTTTTTGAAAGATGCGCCGGTCCTCATCCTCGACGAGCCGACCTCGGCCATCGACTCGAAGACCGAGGCCGTGATCCTCGACGCGCTCGACCGCCTGATGCAGGGGCGCACGACGTTCATGATCGCGCACCGCCTCGCCACGATCCGCAACGCCGACCTCATCCTCGTCATGCACCACGGCGAAGTCGCCGAGCGCGGCACGCACGAGGAACTGCTCGCACGCGGCGGGCTCTACAAACAGCTCTCCGACTTGCAGACCGCGCAAGCGCGCCGACGCACGCGGCTGCCGTCCGCCCCGCCGGCATGAATTTGCCCGCGCGTCCCAAAGTCGTCGTACTCGGCATGATGACGAAGATGCCGGTCGGCGGCGTGGTCTGGCAGAACGTGCATTACCTCGTGGGCCTCGAACGGCTCGGCTGCGAGGTCTGGTACGTGGAGGCGCACGCGCGCACGCCGTCCATGTTTGTCGCGCACGAGGGCGAGGACGGCTCGGAGAAAGCCGCGGCGTTCATCGACGGCGTGATGCGCCGCTTCGGACTCGCCGACCGCTGGGCCTTTCAGGCACTGCACGGCGACGGGCGCTGCTTTGGGCTCAGCGACACCCAGCTCGCGCGGCTCTACGCGGAGGCGGACATCATCATCAATCTCCACGGCGGCACCATCCCGCTGCCCGAGCACGCGGCCACCGGGCGGCTCGTGTATTTGGAAACCGACCCCGTGCAGTTGCAGATCGAGCTGCACGATCAGCTCCAGACGACGCTTGATTTCCTCGATCCTCACGTCGCGTTTTTCACCTTCGGGGAAAACATCGGGAGCCCGGACTGCGGGCTGCCGGTCAGTGAGTTCTTCACCTTCCAGCCCACCCGGCAGCCGGTGGTCATGGATTTCTGGAACCCGCCGGCAGTCGGCCCCGGCACAGCGTTCACGAGCATCGGCAACTGGGAGCAGCAGTGGCGCGAGGTGTGGTTTCGCGGCGAGCGCTACTCGTGGAGCAAACATCACGAGTTCCTGAAATTCATCGACCTGCCGCGGCAAACCGCGCAGCGCCTCGAACTCGCGCTCGCCAGCTACGGCGACGAAACGCGCGCGCTGCTCGCCGGCCACGGCTGGCACGTCCGGCCGGCCATGGATTTCTCCGCGGACGCCGATGCTTACCGCGAATTCATCGCCGCCTCGCGCGGCGAGTTCACCGTGGCGAAAGACCAAAACGTCCGGCTGCGCAGCGGCTGGTTCAGCGACCGCAGCGCCACGTATCTCGCAGCCGGGCGGCCGGTCATCACGCAGGACACCGGCTTTGGCAATATCCTGCCGACCGGCGCGGGACTGTTCGCGTTTCAAACCATGGACGACGTGCTCCGCGCGCTCGACGCGATCAATGGCGACTACGCGCGACACGCCCGCGCGGCGGAGGAAATCGCCCGCGGCTACTTCGATCACGAGGTGGTGCTGCGCCCGCTGCTCGCCGCGGTCGGTGTCGCCGTGCGCGCGCCGCGCCGCCGCTCGCCCGCTCCGGTGCGCCTGCCCGCCGAGCTGCTGCTGACCCCGCTTTCCCGCCGCCCGCTGCAACTCCCGCCGGCCACCGTGCAGGCCGCGCTCGCGACCGGCGTGCCGCGCGCCCACTTCACCCGCGACCCCGCGCTCTGGCGGGTGAGCGTCGTCGTCGTCACGTTCAACAACCTCGCCTTCACCAAGCTCTGCCTCGCCAGCCTGCTGCTCAATACGAGCTACGCGAACTACGAGGTCGTGCTCGTGGACAACGCCTCGACCGACGGCACCCCGGAATATCTGCGCGCCGTCGCGGAGCAAAACCCGCACGTCCGCGTACTGGAAAACGCGCGCAACACCGGGTTCGCCGCGGCCAGCAACCAGGGCCTCGCCGCCGCGCAGGGCGACGTGCTCGTGCTGCTGAACAACGACACCATCGTGGCCCCGACCTGGCTCGGACTGCTCGAACATCTCGCCGATCCCGGCGTCGGCCTGCTTGGCCCCGTGACCAATCGCATCGGCAATGAAGCGGAGGTCGAGACGGACTACCGGACGTATGGCGGATTCCTCAAAGCCGCAGCGCTGCGGCGCGAGACCGAGCGCGGCGCGCGGACGCCGCTCGGCATGGCGGCGATGTTCTGCCTCGCGTTTCGCCGCGACGTTTTCGCCCGCCTCGGCCCGCTCGACGAGACGTTCGGCTCCGGGCTCTTCGAGGACGACGACTACGCTATGCGCGCGCGCGCGGCGGGCCTCGGCGTCTTCTGCGCGGAGGATGTGCTCGTGCATCACTTCGGCGAAGCGTCCTTCGGCGACCTCGCGCCCAGCGGCGATTACGCCCGGCTTTTCGAGGCAAACCGGCGGCGCTTCGAGGAAAAGTGGAGCGTCTCGTGGCAGCCGCCGCAGCGGCGCGACAGCGTGGTCTATCGCGAGCTGAGCGACCGACTCCGCGCGCTCGTGGAGGCCCGCGTGCCCGCCGGCGCGGTCGTGCTCGTGGCGGGCAAAGGCGACGACGCCCTGCTCGCTTTCACCGACCGCACCGGCTGGCATTTCCCCCGCGCGGAAGACGGCGGCTACGCCGGCCACCATCCCGCCGACAGCACCGCCGCCGTCGCTCATCTCGAAGCCCTCCGCGACCGCGGCGCGACCTTTTTCGTCCTGCCCGCGTCATCCGCCTGGTGGCTCGACCACTACGCCGCCTTCGCCGCCCACCTCCGCCAGCACTACCCCGAAACCGCCGCCGAAGAATATCCCGCCCTCATTTTCGACCTCCGCTGAGTGTCGCGCCGAGACTCCCGAGCCCCCGTGAGCGGAAGCGTACCCGTCCGCCCTCGCTGGGAAAATGGGGGCTCCCGCGCAGATTCCCACGAGAGCACTGACGGACGCCTCTGAGCATCCTGCATCCAGGCAGAGCCCCCTTTTGAGAGTATCCCGCACAAAACAACTTCCAGACCCTCCGAGATCCCGCTCCCTGCCGATCCGGAGGACCGCGGGTGCCACCCCCAATGCCCTTCTGGGACGAGGTGCGCTCCTTATTCGGCAGGCTTCATCTGCAATTCCAACACCATCTCG
>CAYQBV010000146.1:0-10460 GCA_964415705.1 uncultured Chthoniobacter sp.
CATCCCCGCCTATGAATTGCCGGAGGAACTCGACCGCACCCTCGCCGGAGTCGCGGAGCAGACCCGGCCTCCCGCGGCGGTGATCATCATCGACGCCTCCACGCACGAGCGCTGTCGCGCTGTCGCCGAAAGCTGGCAGGCGCGGCTCCCGGTGCGCTACGAGCGCGCCACCGCCGCGAGCGCCGCGCTCCAGCGCAATCAAGGCGCGCAACTGCTCGACCCCGCGACCAGTCCGATCGTCGGCTTCATGGACGACGACATCACCCTTTACCCCGGCACCTGCGCGCAGGTCTGCGCGGTTTTCGACGCCGACTCCCGCCGGGAAACCGGGGGCGTGGCGGTGCGTATCGACGAGATCCAGCGCCCCGAGCCGGGTGCGCTCTCGTGGTGGTATTACCGGCTGCAGGCAGGCTACGCGGATCGCACCTACGGCGGGCGGCTCTTCGGTCCGGCGATCAATTGCCTGCCCTGCTACACCGAGGTCGAGGGCGACCTCATCCCGTCCGAGTGGCTGAACTCCGGCTGCGTCTTCTACCGGACCGATCTTTTTCTGCGGGAACTCTTTCCCCGTTTCGACGGCTACAGTTTCATGGAGGACGTGCATCTCTCCGCCCGCATCGCCCGCACGCACCGGCTTTACTTTCACAAAACCGCGCGTTGCCAGCATCGCGACGGCGCCGTCTCGCGTCCGCGCAATGTGACGAACATCGCGCGCATGCGCATCCGCAACCAGCGCCTCGTCGCGCGCGACGTGCTCGGCCTGAGCGGGCCGGCCTTCGAGGCGAAGCTGCTGCTCCACCGGTTGTTCGCGAGCGTGAGTGTCCTGCGCCAGCGCGGGCCGGGATGGAAACAGGAACTCCTCGGCACATGGACCTGATCCTCCGCGCCGGTGCCGGTCTGGCTTCGCGCCTGCGCCTGGCGTGGCATCGCGCGCGCGGGGTGCGCATCCCCGGCCACGTCGCGCTGCGCGCCGTGGAAATTCCCCGCCACCCGCGGAGCATCACGCTCGAACCCGGCGCGGCGCTCGATCGCGGCATCACGCTGCTGGCCACCGGCGCGACCGCGCGCATCGTCATCGGCGCGCGGGTTTACATGAACCGCCACACCATGCTCGACGCCAGCGAACGGATCGAGATCGGCGCCGACACGATGATCGGCCCGTTTTGCTATATCACGGACCACGACCACGCGGTGCAGGCCGGGGCGCTGCCGGCGGCTGGCGCGCTCGTTTCGGCTCCGGTGCAAATCGGCGCGCGCTGCTGGCTCGGCGCGCATGTCACGGTGCTGAAAGGCGTGACCATCGGCGAGGGCACGGTGATCGGCGCGGGAAGCGTGGTGACGAAATCGCTCCCGCCGGGCGTGATCGCGGTCGGCAATCCGGCGCGCATCCTGAAACCCGTGCCCGCATGAGTCTCACGGTCGGCATTTGCCTCACCACGCACAACCGCTGCGCCGATCTCACGCGCACGCTGGCCGCGCTCGCGCGGCTCGATCCGGCGCCCGACGAGATCATCGTAACCGCGGACGGCTGCACCGATGGCACACTCGATCTGCTGCGCCGCGCGCATCCCGGCGTGCGCGTACTGGTGCATGAAACGGCGCGCGGTTCGATCCCGTCGCGCAACGAAATGGCGGCGGCGTGCGGCTGCGAAGTGTTCGTCAGCCTCGACGACGACAGCTACCCGCTCGACGGCGATTTCATCGCGCGAGTGCGCACGCTTTTCACCACCGAGCCGCGGCTCGCGGTGGCGTCCTTCCCGCAGCGCACCGATGAATTTCCCGCGACGCTGACCGCCACGGATTTCGGGCCGGGGGAGTTCGTCGGGAGTTTTGCCAATTCCGGCGCGGCGATCCGGCGCGCGGTTTTCCGCGAACTCGGCGGCTATCCCGACTTCTTTTTTCACGCCTACGAGGAGCCGGATTTCGCGCTCCGCTGCGTGGCGGCGGGCTGGCAGGTGCGGCACGAAACGGCGCTCGCCATCCGCCACCACTTTTCCGGCACGCAGCGCAACGAAGTCCGCACCCACCAGCGCCACGCCCGCAACGAGCTGTGGAGCGTGCTCCTGCGCTGCCCGGCTCCGCAGCTTTTTGCCGTCGCGCTGTTCCGCGCGGCGCGGCAGTTCGGCTACGCCTGGAGCCGCGGGCCCGGGTGGGCGCTCCGCGAGCCGCGCTGGTGGCTGGCCGCGCTCGCGGGCGTGCCGCGCTGCCTGGCCGCGCGCCGTCCGCTGCCGTGGGGCCGCTACCTCGCGTGGATGCGGCTGGTCCGCTCACCCATCCGCGATGCCGCGGCGTGGACGGCCATTTTCGGAGGCAAGGTCGCGTGAAAATCTCCCTCGCCGCGACCAACCCCTGCCACGTCTTTCCGCTCGCCGTGGAGCTGGCCCGCGCCGGTGCCCTGGGCTGCTACTACTCCGGCTACCCGGCGTGGAAGCTCGGTGAGGACGCCCGCGCGCTCACCGTGCGCGCCCACAGCCTGCGGACGAACATCGTCTATGGCCTGTTCAAGTATGCGCCGGAGAAACTGCGCCCGAGTTCGCGGCGGCTGTTTCTGTGGCAGGACGCGGGGTTCGACCGCTGGACGGGCGCGCATCTGGATCCGTGTGATTTCATCCACGGGCTCCCCGGCCAGTGCCTCCACACTTTTCGCGCCGCGCGCCGCCTCGGCATCCGCACGGTGCTGAACCACGCCACCGGCCCGGTGCGCGAGTGGGTGCGCATCATGGAGCCGGAATACGCGCGCGTGGGGCTGAAGCTCGCGGACGTGTGCCCATACGATGCGGACTACTTCGCCCGCGAGGATGAGGAATACGCGCTCACCGATTTCCACTGCGCCGCCTCGACCATCGTGCGCGAGCAACTCGCCGCGCTCGGCATCCCGCGGGAGCGCATCTGGCTGGTGCCGTACGGGGCGGACGCGCGCATTTTTCATCCGGGGAGCACACGCGTCCCGCGTGTTGGCGCAGGCGTCCCGCCGGCGCGAACTTCGGCAGACGTCGATGCCGAGGAAATCGTGGATCCATCCAGCAGCGACTCCGCACGGAAGTTCGTCGCGGCGGGACGCCCCGACCAACACGAGGGACGCGCGTGCTCCCCGGAACTCGCCTCCACACCAGCCCCGGCGCCAGCCGCCGCCGGCCTGCGCATCGTGTTTGCGGGTCAGACGGGCTTGCGCAAAGGGCTGCGCACCCTGCTCGACGCGCTCACGCTCGCAGCGCGTGCGGACTGGCGCGTGGATTTCTACGGCGCGGTGCTCGGCGAGGCGCAGGCCGATCTCGCGGCCTATCGCGGAGCGCCGCCGTTGCACTTCCACGGCCCGGTCGCGCAGCCCGCGCTGGCGCAGGCTTTCCGCGCCGGCTCGGTGCTCGTGCTGCCGTCCCTGGAGGAGGGCTTCGGCCTCGTGGTCCCGCAGGCGCTGAACTGCGGCCTGCCTGCCATCGTCAGCGACCGCGTGGGCGGCCAGGATTTCGTGCGGCATCGCGAAACCGGCTCGATCTTTCCCGTCGGTGACGCCGCCGCGCTCGCTGCGGAACTCGCCTGGTGGGCCGCGCAGCCGCGCCGGATCACCGCGAACTTTGGCTGGAACGCACCCGCACAAACCCTCATCACCCTCAGCGAGGCCGCACGCGCATGAATTTCTTTCCCCGTCCGCAAAATCCCCGCGCCGCGCCGCGACCGCCGCTGCGGCAGGTGCCCGCCGATTTCAAACCCGGCGAAGGCGACCGGCCCAGGCCCAATCTCAACGGCACACTGGCCGCGCTCTTCGGCATCATCGTCACCGGGCTGGTCATCAACGGTGCGCAACCCTCGACCCTCGGTCGCATCGCGGCGATCGGTGCCGGGCTCAGCTTCGCCATCAGTCTGATCATGGATTTTCGCGCTGGCGGCCCGCGCAACCTGATCCGCGCCGACGTGATGGCGATCCTTGCGTTCTATTTTCTGACGCTTTTCGAGTTCCTGTTTCCGCAGCCGACCTTCGACCAAATGGTCGACGTGCGCACCACGCACGAAGCGATCCTCGTCGTCCTGCTCGGGTTCGTCGGGCTGCTCCTCGGGCGGCATGCGCTCCAGTTTCGCCGCCAGCCCTTCTCCGAGACGCTGAAGCGCGAGGTTCCCCACTACTGGATGATCGCCATTTTCTGGTGCTGCTTCGGCATCGGCTACCTGCACATGTTTATGGCAGTGGAACCCATGTTCAGCCTCAATGAGGTGCTCTACTACTTCATGGAGCCGCGGTTTTCCCAGCCGTGGCAGCGAGGCAAATTTGGCGACTGGAAGGCCCTGCTCGTGGAACTCGGGCTCTTCATCTATCTCCTCCCGCCGCTCGCCGGCATCATGATCGCCCGCCGCCACCGTTACCCGGCGTTGCAGATTCTTCTGGTCTGCGTGGCCCTCGCTTTCACCGCGTTTTACGGCTTCACCAGCGGGACGAGAAATGTCTTCTGCTCCTACCTCGTGACGTTCCTCATCGGCTATGCGTTTGCGCTGACCGGTGACCGCAAGCGCGAACTCGTGACGCTTTGCGCGAGCAGCGCGGTGGTCATGATCTTCGCGACTTATTTCATGCTCGAGTTTCGCTCGGTCGGTTTCTCGAACTACATCAACAACCGCTACAATCCGCTGGAGAAGCCGGAGCGCACGCTGTTCGTGGACTACAATCTTTACGCGATCTGCAAACTTGTGGAGGTGTTTCCGGACAAGAAGGATTTCCTCGGCTTCGAGATTCCCTACGTGGCGCTGATCCGCCCGATTCCGCGCGCGGTTTGGAAGGGAAAGCCGGAGGGGCTCACCAGCTCGATCGAGGATGCGCTAGGCGTCGAAGGGCTGACGATTTCCGCGAGCTTCGTGGGCGAGGCCTATATGTCGGGCGGAATGATCGCGGTGCTCGTGACGGCCTTGTTCTTCGGCCTGCTCACCGGTTGGTGGAACTTCCTCGCGTCGGCGCGCAATTCCGAGCTGGGGATCCTGATCTACGCGTCCGGCTTCTTCGCGTCGGTCATTTCGATGCGCAGCCTTTTTGTCTTCACGACCGCGCTGCTGCCCACGGCGGCGGCGCTCGTGATCGGCACTTTTACGGTGAAACATCTGGCCGCCCAGGCTGCGCGACTCGCCGGGCGCCGGACTGCTTTCCGCGGCGCGCCACCGCGTCCACCGGGGAGGCCACCGCGGTGAAAGTGGCGTTCGTTTCCGTGGTTCCGTCACCGTATCAGCGCGATCTCTTTCGCGCTCTGGCGGCGCGCGCGGGGGTGGAGTTGAGCGTCTTCTATCTCGAAGCCGCGGCACCGGATTCGCCGTGGCCGGAGAAGGCGCTCGCGCCTTGCGAGACAATCCTGCGCGGCACCTGGCTGCCGCTCGGCGCGGCGCGGTGCCATGTGAATTGGCCGCTGCCCGCGCTCCGCAACTACGATGTCGTGGTGATGAACACGCTGATGTCGCTCACCGGCCAATGGCTGATGCGCACCAGCCTGCGGGGCCGCCCGTGGCTTTTCTGGGGCGAGCGGCTGAGTCGCGGCGGAGCGCTCCACGCCGCACTCGCAGCTCCGCTGCACCGGGCCGGCGGGATCGCGGCCATCGGGTCTGTCGCGGAGGACGACTACCGCGCGCGCTTCCCGGAGCCGCAGCATTTTCGCATCCCCTACTACTGCGACCTGACGGCGTTCCGCGCGGCTCCGCGCCGGGTGCGCGACGACGGGCGGGTGGTGTTTTTGTTTTGCGGGCAAATGATCGCGCGGAAGGGCGTGGACGTACTCCTGGCGGCGTTTCAGCAGCTCGGCCAAGCCGCGCGATTGCTGCTCGTGGGCCGCGAGGCAGAGTTGCCGGCGCTGCTGGCTCCGTTGCCGGCGGAGGTGCGCGCGAGGATCACGTATGCCGGTTTCCAAGCGCCGGAAGAACTGCCGCGACTTTTCGCGCAGGCGGATGCTTTCGTCCTGCCCAGCCGCTACGATGGATGGGGCGTGGTCGTGAATCAGGCGCTCGGCGCGGGGCTGCCGGTCATCTGCTCGGATATGGTCGGCGCGGGCCACGATCTCGTGGAAGACGGAGTGAACGGGCTGAAGTTTCCCGCGGGCGATTCGACGGCACTGGCCCAGCAAATGGAGCGACTGGTCAGCGCACCCGAACTGCTGGAAAAATGGGGCGCAACTTCGCGCGAGAAGTCGCGGGACTGGACGCCGGAGGTAGGCGCCGGGAAGTGGGTGGAAGCTCTGCAAGCCGTGCTCCAGCAATGAAAATCCTTCTCGCCAGCAGCAGCTCAGGTTCGCGCGGGGGCGGCGAACTTTACCTCGTCTATCTCGGCCGCGCGCTCGCGCATCGCGGCCATGCCGTCACGCTCTGGGCCTCGACGAATCCGCGGATGGACGAACTGGCCAACACTTTCTCGGGCTTCGGCCAGGTGCTGCGGTCGGACTACACCAACACCTACGATCAGCGCGGGCGCTCGCTCACGAGCTACCTGAACCTCGGCGCAGCGCACGCCGTGGCCGCGGTGTGGCGCGCGGCGGAGCCGGACTTCATCCACGTGAACAAGCAGAATCTCGAAGACGGCCTGGACCTGCTGCGCGCCGCGCACCTCACGGGCCTGCCGAGTCTTTGCACGCTCCACCTCACGCAGAGTGCGCGCTATTTGCGCGCCAAGCTCGCCGCGGCGCGCGACTTCGTCTCGCGCCGCGCGCTCCGCGCCTATCCTGGGTTGCTCGTCACCGTCCTCGAAAACCGGCAGCGCGACCTCACCGCCTTCCTCGGCCCGTCTCCGCGCATCCGCATGATTCCAAATGGCGTGCCGCTTTTCGATCTGACCCGCCGCGGTGCGGTCCGGCTCGCGCAGCGGACAGAACTCGGTTTTTCGCCGACCGATCAATTATTCATCGCCGTCGGGCGCATGGTGCCGCAAAAGCGTCCGCTCGTGTTTCTGGAGAAGGCGCAGGAAGTTCTCCGCGTGTTGCCGGACGCAAAGTTTTTGTGGGTCGGCGACGGCGTGCTGAGCACGGCCTGGGACGCGGAGGTGGCGGCGAAAGGGCTTGGGCAGAAGATTCGCCGGCTGCCGTGGCACCACGATGTGCAGTCGCTGCTGCTCTCCGCCGACGTTTTCCTCCACGTCGCGGAGTTCGAGGGACTGCCGCTCGCCATCCTCGAAGCGATGTCCGCCGCCCTGCCCTGCGCGATTACCGCCAACCTGCTCGGCGAGATGCCGTTTATGAATCCGGGGAATTCCATCGCCATCGGCGCGGACGACGCGTGGCTCGCGCCGTTCCGCGATCCCGCCGCCCTGCGCGCGCTCGGCGCAGCAGCACGGCAGCTCGCGGAGGAGCATTTCTCGTTTGAAAAAATGGCGGAGAGCTACGAGGCGCTCTACCGCGAAACGCTCGCCACGCACCCGTGAAGGTCGTCTTTTTCGTCCCTCCCGCCGAGCAGCGCAGCGGCGGTCTCGACGCCGCGATTGACGGCCTGCGCGGGGCGTTGGAACGCCGCGGAGTTGTGGTTGGCGACTGTCTGCCGGACGACGCGCGGGACGGCGTCGTGCATTTTCACGGACTGTGGCAGCCGGCTCACGCGCGAGCGGCAAGGGAGTGTCGCTCGCGCGGAATTCCGTATGTCGTGTCGCCGCACGGGATGCTCGAGCCGTGGGCGTGGCGGCACAAACGCTGGAAGAAGTGGCCCTATTTTTACCTCGTGGAAAAGCGCCATCTCGCCGGCGCCGACGCGCTGCTCGCGACCGCAGCGCAGGAGGCGGGACGGCTGCGCACGTTGGTGGCGGGGCAACGCATCGAGACGTTGCCGCTCGGCATGACGGGCCTGGCGCGCCCGGACCATGCAGCAGCGCGAGCGCAATTGGGTTGGGCAGCGGAAGAGCGCGTGCTGCTTTTCCTTTCCCGCATCCACGTGAAGAAGGGGCTCGATCTGTTGCTCCAGGCGCTGGCCTCGCTGCCGAACGACGGCCGCGTACGCCTGGTCGTGGTCGGCGACGGTACGCCGGAGTATGTCGGGCAGTTGAAGCGCTCCGCGGCGGAGAATTCGGGCGTGCTGCCGCGAATCGACTGGATCGGCCCGGTGTGGGGCGATGCGCGGTGGAAGTATTTCCAAGGTGCCGACTTGTTTTGTCTGCCCACCCATTCGGAAAATTTCGGCCTCGCCGTGCTCGAAGCCTGCCAGGTGGGCACTCCGGTGCTGACCACGGTGGAAACGCCGTGGGCCGCACTCCTGGCGGACGGGCGCGGATTCATCTGCCAGCCGCGCGTCGATGAAATCCGGACCGCGCTGCAGCGCTTCCTTTCGCAGGATCGCTGGAGTGAGGATGCCCGGGGCGCGCTGGCGGAATGGGCCTGGTCGCAGTTCCACTGGGACGCGCTGGCGGAGCGCTACGTGAATTTTTACCAAACCCTGCGCCCAGAAACTTCCGGCAGATAAGACGCGCGTCCGCTACGCCGCGTAATACTGGTTGTAGCGGTAGTAATAGTAGTCCGGGGTCTCGACATCGACGACATTCAGGATGAGACCGAGGACGTTGACCTGGCGCTGATAAAGCGTGTTGAGGGCGTTCTTCGTGAGACGAGCGGAGGTAAAGCGCGCGCGGACGACCATCATTGTACCGTCGAAGTTTGGCGCCAGCGTGGGTGTGTCGTCCGCCGCGAGGATGGGCGCGGTGTTGAAGATCACAAGGTCGTAGGCCGCTTTGAGTTCATTCAAGAGGCCGACGAGCATCGGGCGGAGCAGGAGTTCGCCGGATTGGTTGGTCACCGGTCCGCGAGGAATAAGGGAGAGAGTGGGGTATTTCGTCTGCAGCACCGCCGACTTCCAAGGAGCCTCACCGCGAAGGACATCGGAAAGACCGGCTTTTCCATCGATGTCGAAAAGCTGGGCGAGATCGCCGCGCCGGAGATCGGCATCGACGAGCAAGACGCGGGCACCGGCAGCAGCCATGGTAATGGCCAGATTGCTGGCGATCGTGGACTTGCCTTCGTTCGGAATTGCACTGGTGATGAGGATGGACTTCATCTCCGCCTGATTCGGCATGAAGATGAGCGATGAGCGCAGGCTGCGGAAGGCTTCGGCGTAGGTGTAGCGCTCGTCTTCTTCCTGCAAGAGCGCCAAGCCAGAGGCACCACGCGTTTCGGTCACGTTCGGAATCTGCCCGAGGATCGACTCGGAGAAATGCTCAATCATCTCGGTCGATGAGGCGAGACGGTCATCGGCGCGGTCCAACACGATGAGAATAATCGAGCCAACCACCAAACCTCCGATCAAGCCGATCAGGACGTGTTTTATGGTTCCTAGCGGAACTGGCTTGGCGACGGTGGCCTTTTGGATGACTTGGAAGGGATCGAGGGAGGCCTTGCCGCCGATTTCGATGTCCCGGAGTTCCTGCGCCAGTTTTTCCGAGGCCGTTTGAATCCTTGCGACATTTCCTTCGAGAGTTTGATGTTCGGCATCCTTGCGGCCAGCCTCCCGGACCTTGATCTCCCATTCAGGAATACTGACTTCGAGACTCTTCACCTCTGCACTGATGGCCGCGACCCGGCCTTTGACCAAATCCGCGTTCTGCTCCTTGATGATATTGATCTGGCGCTGAAGTTTCTCCACATCAGCGGCAATCAGCTTCAATTTTGGATGAGCCGGCTTCCAAACCTGCTTCCACTCCGTATAGTCTGCCTGACGCTGAAACATTTTTTGGCTCGCCTGAATGTACTCTGTGTAAAGTGCGGAATTGAAGTTTGCATCCGGTTTAGCCGAGACCCCGGCCTGCGGGTTTTCGCCCTGCGACTTTGGCCCAGCTGCTTGAAGCAGTTCATCCGGTGTGAGGTTCTCCAAACGCCGGAGTTCATCCTGAAGTTGAGTCTTCTTGTTCTTCAGATCAGACAGCGAGGTCACGGCTTTGTTCTGTGAAGCCTTCCAGAATTGCATGTTGTTCTCCTCCTCGTAGGATTGCAGCTTCGCCTTGGCCTCCGTCAATTCCTTGCGGACCTGAGCCTGCTGGTCAGTCAGGCTGCCGGTTACTTTGCCACCCCCGCTGCTGCGGCTCTCGAAGCGCCATTTCAGGAACTCATCCACCGCGACATCCACAAATTTCTGAGTGTGGACCGGATCCGATCCGATTCCAGTCACCGTAAAGATATTCGTCTTCGGAGTGAGGGCTGCCGAAATCTCAATGGTTCCCGCGAGGTCGGGATTTTCCAGAGCCACGCGCGCCTCGGCGCGCCCCACGACGATGGGACTCTTCATGTGTTCGAGATTGGTCACGAAGAAATTTCCGGTGTCGTCGCGAAAGGCACCGGTTGTGTCGCGAATCAGTTCCTCGCGCACGACGAGCTGGCTCATAGATTCAAAAACGTGAGGCTTGCTGTAAAGAACGTAGCCTTCGTAGGCCAGCCCGATCCCGATGGTGATGACGAGAATCCACCAGTGATTCCGAACGAGATTCCGGTAGCGATAAAGCTTCATACCCAACCCTCCGGGGAGGGGCATGGCGG
>CAYQBV010000147.1:0-10417 GCA_964415705.1 uncultured Chthoniobacter sp.
GGCCGAACTTTACTACCCTGCGGGCCAACCATACCCATGGGACGCCGCCGGTGCCAAACCTCCCGCCGACAACGCCGTCGCCAACCTTGGACAGGCCAAGAATCTTTTCAAATTCGACCTGACCACCGACAGCGATGGCGACGGCCTCCCCGACTGGTGGGAGAAAGCGCATGGGTTGAAGGCCAAGGATCTCAGCGATGCCTTGGCTATCTCCGCTGGAGGTGTGCTGACCAATCAGGCTGCATATGTTTACCAACTCGACCCTAACGACCCAAATGCTGAGGTGCCCGCTGCTCTGGTCTCCTCCTACCCGGCGGTAGTAATCAAAAAGGGGGACATTACTGTTGATGGCAGTGCGGCCGATGCCGTGCAGATTGGCACGTCACCAGCGCCACTAATTATCAACGGGGATTTTCAGAAGGATGTCAATGGTACCAGCCAGGGAGGGGGCATCCAGTATAATAACCCTGTTCCTCTTGGCGGGGACATGAATGTTCTGATAAACTACCGCAGGTGGTATCCCAGACAGCGAACTTCACCAGGATGGACAGCCATTGACGGGAAAACGCCCAGTCCGTCGACCAATGACTCGCGCTTGGACAGGATGCAGATTGAAGTTCAGCAGAGACTCAACGATTACTTGTTGCCATCGTGGTTCGTGGATGACTCCACCCCGACCCCAATTAACAGGGGAGGCTGCCTCAATCAGTACTGCGAACTCGACGCGCATTGGGAGCGGTATGAGGTGATCGGCAGCAGCGAGTCAGTAATTACGAATTTCAACGAGCAGGGCAAGTCACATAAAGAGTACATTTCGGATCACGGCATCAAGCAGAAGGTCGAGCTCGCCAGGGGAAACTATGTCCTCGTCTTCGACTACCGCGGCCGCGCCGGGGTGGACAATGATTTTAGTATGTGGGCGGAGGAGAACGGCCATCCCTCGAACTTTGAAAATTTCCTGGTGGATCAGACAGCCAACCCCTCTACCTGGAAGCGCGCGAAGATTACCTTTACGGTTGACGGTGGGAATCCCTCGCTGACGACTCTCCCCATCCTGCTGAAGTTCGACGTCAAGGCAAATAGCCAGGATAGCTACGGGGTTTTCATCGACAATGTGATTCTCCTGCGCGTGGACTTGGATGCGATGAAGCACAATTCCACCACAGACGAGCTGCCAGAAGATCAGGAAACAGATCCCGGAGCGTACGTTCCTCTTAATAATGACGATGACGATTACGATACGCCGGGAACTCATACGCCCGACAAAGACCAAAGAGATGCGAGTGGAAACCTAGTCGCGATCACTGGAGAATCCGATCTTTTGGAGATCAAACTTCACAAAGTCGAGCCTTCCATTAGTGGAAGCTTCTACACCTTGGACATCCCCGGCAATGTGAGAATCTGGGAGCAAAGTGATCGGTCAACGAGAGTCATTGGGACGAGCGACGCAGGAACGGTTAGAGAGTTCGACGCCACCGTAGATAAGACCCTTTACGTTGAGGGAATCACAGCCGGCTCGGGCACCATCAAGGTCAACTGGAAAAAGGGGGCCGCCACAATCAATAATTGCGACGAGATCAAAGTGACTGTGCTCGACTGGTCCGGACCGTTGAGTGTGCCCGGATACGCCATTTATCAATACAAGGTGACTTCCCCACCGACAGAAGGTAAGTGGAACACCCCAACCGGAGGCACCATCCAGACCGGAACCGATACTTCAGATGTGACCGTCTTATGGAACGAAGGACCAGTGCTAGGAAAAGCGATTTATCAGGCGAGTGCCGACTATATTTGGGAACTCGAAATCAATGTTGTGCAAGTCAAACTGAGCAGCACAAGTAGTCTTGCGAATAATGGCTCTCCTTTCCAAGATCCTGCAGGTGCCGTTAGCATAAAATCCGGCTCAGTAACTCCCGGCGCGAGTGTAGCCACTTGGGAAATTTCCAAGGTAGAAGGACCCACGAGGCCGGCAGTCTCGACCGCCCATCGTGGTGAAGACTTTATACAGGTCGGATGGGTACAAAACGGTACATTTACATCGAGCCATGCAGACTATCTAGGTTTTACGCCAGCAAGAAAACGGATATCTTCTGTGGAGGGCATTGGACCAATTTTGGATGCTGATCCCGGCGATACTTGGTATGACTTGGGTCCCGATTTTCTTCACACAGGAGGGGCGACGTCGGCATTCACCCTCACTTTTAGCGACACTCCAACCCAGTGGGGGGCCGACGCTTTTTCACTAACAATTGGCGCTGAAACTCATAGTGCAGACAAATTTGTCATACGTTTTGATTTTTCACTTTGGTTGGCTGTGCGCACAACCTTTGCAGCAAATAGTTCGGAAACAATCTATACAAAAAGAAGCACTGCTGCTGCTTGGCACTTTGACGGTTCTGGGCACTTTGTACCCGCGGCGCCCACTACATGGGTTTCAGATGGAGCAGCGACACTGTGGGATTCAACCGGATTTATTGAACGCACGGACGGAGCTGTGGTTCCGATTACTACTGGGGATGTGATGAATCATAAATTAAGCACCCAAACTTTCAGTACATCACCATAACAATCTATGAAACTGTTGAACTACTTACTCGGAGTTCTATTGAACTTGTTTTGTTTGGCATATTTACAGAATTTACAGGCGGCAGACGCACCGCTTGATGGCCAAAAATTTGGCGGACGGAACCTTGTTCTAGGTGAAGTCGAATCAGTGGATAAATCATCCGGCTTGCCTTGGATTGCACAGGTCCGAGTCACGCGAATACTTGGACGACCGATGTCCCAAGTCAAAGTCGGTACGCTCTTCCGGATGAAAACGGGACCACAACAGGGTCCTGTTGGCACCATTCCGGCCGGGAGCGATTTATCGTATGTTGTGCCTGAACTCAAACCAGGGGAAACGGGCGTTTGGGCCATGTCTGAAAACGCAGATCACAGCGGCTTCCGAGGAGAATCAAAAACGGGGCCGTATGGCAGGCTTTGGCCTGTAATCAAAGGTCGGAATACTGAGTATGACGCTGTGCTGGCATGGGCTGAGGAACTTGCCAAGCGTCCGGAAATTCAAGCTGATATTGATGGCAAACGGTGGCCTGCACCGAAAGAAGGGCAGGCCCTGGCTCCGCAACCTCAACAAGAAGCTCCAGCCCAGCCCGCCCGAGTTTCACAGCCATCGCCCAGAACTTCTCCCGTTGAGGGCCATGCCGGCGAAGCTCCAAGTTCGCCACCTGCGGTCGCTCCGGCCCAGCTTCCTCCCGCTGATTCACCAAAAACGCCAACTCCAACGAGTAGTTTTTTAGTTTGTGTAGGCATTGCCGTCGTCGGAATCGCCGCCTGCATTTGGCACTTCACTCGTAAACGTCAACCCTAGGTCTAGCTTCCTTCCAGAATGAGGAAGGGGTCGGTTCCAGAATTTCGCTCTTGGAAGCGCTGGTGAATGCGGGTAGCAGTAGAAGTCATCCCGTTGCATCCAACCTCCCGATATGAACCCCCGCACTTCCCGCACCCTGCTTGGCCTCGTCATCCTCACTGGCGCAATTCGTTTGGAAGCGGGGGATGTGGAAGGCGGCGATTTGGAAGTGAATGGGGACTTGCTTTGGTAGTGTCCAGAATATTTCGCACTTTCAGTTTTTGGGCGGAGGAAGGTTGCGGGTCGGTTTTGGTTTCTAGGTTGTTGTTGGTTTCGGTTTAGTGGCTTGGTCTGTTCCCCCCAAACCGGGTGAGCCTGTCCCGGTTTAGTGGACATGGTTGGGAAGAGGCATGGGTAGTTAGTTTAGTTTGTGTTCAAAGTCCACAGGTCCACGCGCTCCGCGCTCCGCTCGTAGCGCTGCGCTCCGCAGAGCACATCCGCCTCCGCGTCCAGCAGCTTGTTCAGTGTCTCCTCCACCGCCTCACGCACCACTCCGTCCAGGTGCGCCCTCACCTTCCCTTCGTCGATACTGATGATGTTTGGTTCGTTGTTTTGCTTCTCGGTTTGGTCGTTCATGGCTGGTTGGCACCCTCAGCCTTCCCCAGTCACCCCTGTCCGAAAGTGCGAAACTTTCCCTACGTTATCACCTAATCGGACAATGATTATATGCATCCGCCAATTCGCTGCCAAGATAGGGATCGTTGTTGTGTTTCATTGCGAACGCTTGCCATGGCGTATGGAGGGTAATCTCTTCAGCGAGGGTTTGCGCTATGGATTGTGCAGTTGAGTTACAAATTCTGCGAACTCGCCGGTCAAACCTTGGCAAGAACCTGTCAAGTGGGGCTGGTTTGGTAATTTACAACCCCACACCTTCCTCCGCACAAAACTGAAGGGTGCGAAAAGTTCTGGACATCGCCCATAACCACTCAGAATGTCTCTCTGTGAAATGAATCCCGTGCTGCGCAAATATTCAATCCTTCTGTCTCTCGCCGCGCTTCACTGGATCGTGCTCGAGACAATGGCGGGCCTTTCGATAATTGGCCGCATGGGAGGACTACAAACCGATGGTTCGACACCTCAGTTTGTCGCCGAACGCGAGGCAAGGAAGCAATTCGTCAATGCCGGTAATCGCGTCTTTGACTGCTTGTTTTCAACATTTTCGTGGCCTGGCAGCTTCGTTCAACCCGTTGGATCCATTATTAACAATCCTGAGCGTTATGACGGGACTACTATCGCATCGATTATAACCAGCTTGTTTTGGGGATCCGTAATCTACTTCACACTTTTACTTAATTCCAGACGCATAAACCGACTTCGGCAATGCCGTCGGGATGGTCAGGAATGCAATACACGGACTCCGCAAATTTGATATTTCGCATTACTTGGGTGCATCGTCAGGATGAACGCCCCTGAACTGACCAGATTTGATCGCTTCATACAATCTTGCTGCCTTATGTCCTGCGTTCAGGTTGCCATACTTTGTAGATAAATTCTCAGCCGTTGGGTCAACAGTAATTATCCCGGTAACTGGATCCTTTTTCAGATCGGAATTTAAGAATTCATAGCTCTGACTATACTCAGTCCAAGCACGGCTAAAAGATGCGTCAGTAATTGAGAAATAGCGACTATTCAATTTCCCATCTTTTGAGAACGTATCGTCGGGGAGTCCGAGCCGCCATCCCAGAAATGGTAATCGCCGGTGGCCGGGGCGGTGAGGTAGCCGCGCAGCCGGGCTCCGAAACTGGTGCCGCCGAGACTTGGCGAGATGGCGCTGGCGAGGATGTCGGCCCCGTCCGGCGCTGCGTAATAGGCCGGGGTGGCGGTGAGGCGCAGGGGCCGGCCCAGGAAGGCCCGATTCTTCGCGAGGCTCTCCTCGGAGGCGGCGCTGAGACTGTGCCAGACCTCCCGGCGGAAGCCGTTCTCGGCGTGCAGGGCGGAAACGGAAAGCAGCAGCACGGCGGCGGCACGGGCCAGCGGGAGGAGGTGGAAAAGGCGGTGTTTCATGGGCAGTGGAAAACGGCGTTACTTCCGCAAAATGGACTTCGCGGTGATCTGCGTGCGGAGATCGGGATGGTTCAGGAGGCTCTGCGCCGCCTGCCACCTCTACCCGCTCTCACACCCTTTGCCAAGAGCGAGTTTCTAGCATTCTAGCAGCGACCCTTTTCCAAGATGACCACCAGCCAAATCCCCGAGGTCACCCCGGAGCCTAAACGAAGGCCCGGAGGCAAGGACAGATCACGCAAGTCGCTGCATAAGTTCCGTAGCTCTCTGGCTACGCAATCTACACCTCCCGGCACCCGTCAGCCCCGCGTCGTCAAACAAAACCAAACGGAGCTATGGATACCGCATACGCTCCACCGGCACGCGCACCCTTCCTTGCCCGTCCTGCTTCAAAATCTCTGCTCTCGCATTCGTAGATGTCATAGGCCTCCATGCTCTGACATCTCTGATCTCCGCCGCTAGTGGGGCCTCGCCGGACGCTTACAATGCACCCGCGCAGCCCGTGCGTTGGCACACCTCGCCCAAGGTCTCCCAGGAAACGACGCCGGTCCCCGCGATCGAGAGCGTGATAAACCGCCCCCGTATATTCAACGCGCGCTTTGCGAGGCATCCGTCGACTCTCCCCAAGTCTCTCCACCCCTGCCAACAGCGAATTTCAAGAAACGACCCCTTCCTCCTCTCTACAACTAAAGCTTTCTTTCTCGCTTTCTCCGCAACAGCCAGACAAGACAGCCGCAGATGGCGAGAAGGATGGCACCAATCCAGAGATAGCTGTTGCCAGAATGACCCGATGCTGGTGGGTTGCCCAAGGGTTTCAAATTTGAAGGCGAAGGTGCTGCAGGGAGTGGCGGTGATGGTGGTTGGGTGTCAACGGATATGGACTGCTTCGGTTTGGGTGGTTCTGCACCGGGCTGGACGGCCTTGAATTCCCGCGCTTTCAGCTTGGCTTCATTCGCGCGATACCAATCGCGCATCATTTTGACATGGTTGCCGGGCCCAATTCGCCGCGCCCAATTGGCCACATCGTCACTGAATTCCGCCGAATTGCGTAAATTGTGGAGCATGACCTCAGCAACCGTCCACTGAGTAGGCACAAATCCTAAATCGCCGACGATCTTCCCCTCATCCTGCCTGAAAAGAGCTTCTCCCATTAATGGAATAACTCGCGCGTTCTTTATTGTGAGTATCGCATCCGGTATTCCCCTAGCGTCATGTTCAACAAACCAATTGACGTATTGATTCAAGGCCCGGTCATCTCCAAGAATTGCCATATCGAGCACTATCGGTCGGGTTTCGTCCTCGGCATCCTTGGGCGACCTCCGGCTAATTTCCTCAATTCTGTCGCGCAACATTTCTATAACGAGACCTCGCTCATTCTCCAAGAGCGCCCGGCTACCGTCTCTATACTTATTGACAAACGGACCTCCAATTTGTCTGTAAAGGACTTCACCCGCCGCGCGATCATCCGGCGAAAGCTTCGCAAAAGAACTCTGCAATCCACACAAAAGAATCATCAGAATTCGAAAGGGTGTTTTCATTCCGGTGGAGGTGTATCTCCCACGGGGTCCCCATCGTCGCGCAACGGTATAACTTTGCGAACGGGGGCCGCGGGCACTTGGGCCGTCCCCTGCGGCGCAGGCCCGGCGGCCTCGGCCGGTGGAGCCGGCTCGGGGAGCTTCCGGGCGGCCTGTGGGGCATGGTCTGGGCGCAGCCAGAAAATCAACCCAACCGCCAAGGCGAGACAGGCCAGACCGGAGATTAGTTGGGAATTCTTCGCACGCATGGGTCAGTGCGTTGCGGGCGAAACGATCCGATCCGGGAGCACGGAAGGTTCTGGGGGTTTCATTTGCGAGGGGAAGGGCCGAACAATGGCTCCCATAGATTCGCCCCATCGCCTGTCAAATTGTTTCTGAAATCTTTCCTGACGTTGCCGAAACGAGGCACTGATTTGCCGACACGCCGATCCCGGACGTGCAGTTCTGCCTCGGCGCAGCTCTGTGGCTGAGAATGGCTTTCTGAAAGAGCCGGATTCCTCGTTTATCACACGAATTTCCCCTTCGATTTCCACGCGGAGGGTGGATGGATGGGCGCTCGTCTCGGATTCACGAGCGCCGACACGCGAAACGCCCACCGGCTCGCGTCCAGCGGGCGCTTGCGGTCAGCCGCGACGGCTCAGCTTTCCGGCAGGTCGTCGAACAGTCCCGGCTGAAACGGCTTCAACGCCCGCTGCTCCTCGCGGAGGAATCCCGTCTTCGTCTTGCCCGCGCGCTTCGATTTGAGCGTTTAGCCTCGTTGACACGCCCCGGAGCGCGATGCCCAAGCGCTTTCTCGTTCTCGATCTTGCCACTGGCACCATTGACGCTGCGGTGACCGCCGCCGTGGAGACGGCCATTGCTGCCGCGTCCGCATCGAACATCGTCAAAATCACCGTTGATGACGAAGCCGCCCGCTACGCCCTGACCCCGGCGCAGGTGCAGAACGGCGACTACGTGTATCAAACCGACACGGCAACACTGTACGAGGTCATCGACCAGACCCTGCTCACCGGGGCCGCGGGCTACGTCGCGCTGGCCACGGTGACCGCCGGGCAGATCAGCGACGCCACCGCTTCTGGGCGCGTGCTGCTGACCGCGGCGAATCTGGCCGCCCAACTCACCGCTCTCGGCGGTGGCAGTGCCCCGACCGGCACCGGCGCACTGGTGCGGGCGACCAGCCCGACCTTCATGGGCACCACGCTCGCGGAGAACATCCAGGCCAGTGGCACCATCATCGGCAGCAACCTCTCAGGCACGAACACCGGCGACCAGACCATCACGCTGACCGGCGACGTGACTGGCAGCGGCACTGGCAGCGTCGCGGTCGTCATCGGCGCGGGCCGCGTCACCAACGCGATGCTTGCGGGCGGCATCGACTTGGCGACCAAGGTGACTGGCATTCTTGCCGTCGCCAAAGGCGGCACCGGTGCGACCACTGCCAACGCCGCGCGCACCGCCCTCGGCGCGGCAGCGAGCGGGAACAACAGCGACATCACCAGCCTCTATGGCTGCCAGCAATGGACGCGTGATGCGGCCGTGACGATTGGTTCGCGCCCTGCGAATGGCTTTCCCACGCTGTATCTAAGCGGGCACTACGACGCGCCCTATCAGAATCACTTTTCGATCGAGGCGCAGAATTACGGTGGCGGGACATTCGGCAGCCTGGAATTCCGGAGAAATAACGACGCCAGCCTACGAACATTTGAGGTAAGCCTTAACGGCCTGCCTGCCTTCCAGATCGTCAAAACCGCCGGGTCCGACTTTGTCGGGGCGACGATCTCCGCCCCGCTGGCGGTGTCCGGAGCCGTGACCGCGACCGGCCTGCTCACGGGCACCGGCGTCGTCGTGACCGGCCCCACTTCGGAATACGGGGACACCTTCTCCCTGCTCCGGGCCGACGACGACTACATGGTCGTCAACGCGGTTGATCTGCAATGGGACGGCTCTGCGTATGAACTGCTCTTCAAACTGGGCGAATTCACTCCTGTGGGCATCTCCGGGGATTACGGGCTGCGGCTGGGTGAAAACGGCCAGCCCATCCGGCGGTCGCGCACGTTCACCTATGCGCTGACCGAAACGGTCTATGGGGATGATGTCCTTGACCTGATTATCTCCGCCACAGACTTGGCCCCCGCGACGCCGGTCGCCCTCAGCGTGCCGGCGCAGGATGCCGGGGTTCTGCTCGCGGAGTTTTGGACGGAAGCCGGTGCCATCAGGCTCCGCTTCAAAAACCTCAACCCCTACGATGGCAGTGCCGGGAATCGCGATCTCACCGGCACCGTGACCGTCCGCACCTTTGAAACCAGCTAATCCGACGCCATGAACATCCGCATCGAATCACCCAACCAACTCTTCATCGACGACCAACTTGCCGGGCCGGTCTTCGACAGCCTGCTCAACCGGAAGATTCCCGTCGCCGACTTCCAGCGCGGGCTCAGCGCCTACGTGCAAAAGCTCGACGCCGAGACCAAGGCGGCGGTGGATGCCGCCAACACGGCCAAGGCGGATGCCATCGCAGCGGTCCAGGCTGATCGAGATACCGCCGTGGCGGCCACGCGAGCCGCCCAAGCCACCGCCGAGCAGGCGTTCGCCGACTACAGGGCGCATGCGGAGCCGGCGATCGACAAGGCCAGGGCGGTCATCGCCGACCCAACGCTCACCGAGGACGAAACCTACGCGAAACTGACCGAGATCATTGCTGACGTGGAGAAACCGGTGAAACAGCGCCTGCTGGAGTCGGCACAGGCTGAACTTGCCGCTGCGCAGGCGAAGGTCGCTGCGCTCAGTGAAACCCCGGCAGAATCGGAGCCGTAGCCGCGTTTATCAGCCTGAAAATCCGCGCGAATGGGCGCGGGTGATTAGGTGAGGAAGCGATGCTTCACAAAGCCCCGAAATTCCTCCGTCGCCGAGCGCAACTGCACGGGATACGCCGCATCCGCCCGTTTCATCACGATTCCCTCGAAAAAGTCGCAGCGCAACGCTCGGTTCGCTTCACGGAGCCGCTGGTAGAACGCCAGCGCATCGGCCTGTGAAGCGACCCGCATCGTCGGCGCGAGCACCACAGCGCCGCACGGCACTGCGCGCGACGCATCGCCACTGAACACCGCATCAGTCGGAATGAGCGATCCAAGCATCACGCGCCTCTGCACGTAACTCGGCGCACCAGACTCCGGCACCACATCGAGCACGACCAGCGTGCCGCGCCCGAGATTGTGCCGGCGCTCCAACGCCTCGCAGTCTGCCCACACGAGCCCACGCCCGGCCAACTTCGCCAACGCCCCGAGCGCAGGCCGGAAGCAATCCGCGATCGTGAGCAGGGCCCCATGCCGATTCCACATCGTCCCGGTCGGCGTGTGAATGAGCGCGCGCCAGCCGTTCAGCTTCGGCTCCGCATACCACAGCCCGCGCTTGGGCGGGGCCAACTCCAGCCGCCCGCCCTGAATCGGCCGCGCCGGATACGTGATCAGCGCAG
>CAYQBV010000148.1:0-10281 GCA_964415705.1 uncultured Chthoniobacter sp.
GCCCTTGCCGCCGCGCGGGACGATCACGTCGAGGTAGCGGTCCATTTCGCAAAGGTGCCGCACGGCCTCGCGGTCCGTCGTGGGGATAAGCAGGACGCTGTCGGCGGGCAGGCCGGCGCGGGCGGCGCCGCGGCTGAGGGCGGCGGCGATGGCGACGTTTGAGTGGATGGATTCGCTGCCGCCGCGGAGGATGGTGGCGTTGCCCGTTTTCGTGCAGAGCACGGCGGCGTCGCTGGTCACATTGGGGCGGGATTCGTAGATGATGCCGACGACGCCGATGGGCACGCGGACTTTCTGGATGCGCAGCCCGTTGGGGCGCGTCCAGTCGCGGATGATTTCGCCGACGGGATCGGGCAGCGCGGCGACTTCGCGGATGCCGTCGGCCATGGCGGCGAGGCGCGCGTCGGTGAGCGTGAGGCGGTCGAGCAGCGCGCCGGAGAGGCCGTTGGCGCGGCCCTTTTCCACGTCCTGCAGATTCGCCGGGAGAATCTCCGGCGCGGCGGCGACGATCTCGTCCGCCATCGCGAGCAGGCCGCGATCTTTTTGCGCGCGGCTCGTCCGCGCGAGCACGCGTGCGGCGGCGCGGGCACGGCGTCCGAAATCTTCGATCTGCGTTTTTAAGTCCGACATGCGCGCACCTTTCTACAGCGTCTCGCCTTTGGCAACGAACCGCGTGCCGAACGGCTTGCCCGCGACGATCCCGGGGATGCGCCCGGCTTTGCGCCCGCTGGCGATGTGGGTGGAAATGCCGGCCTCGACCGCGAGTTTCACGGCCTGGAGTTTCGAGATCATCCCGCCGACGGAAAACTTCCCCTTTTCCTGCCGCGCCAGCCGCGCCACGCCGTCGATGTCCTCGACCACGCGGACGATCTCCCCGCGCTCATCGAGGAGACCGTCCACGCTCGTGAGCATGATCAGCAGGTCCGCCTCCACGAGCACCGCGACCTCGGCGGAGAGCTTGTCGTTGTCGCCAAATTTCAGCTCCTCGACGGCCACGGTGTCGTTCTCGTTGATGATCGGCACGACCGTCCGGCGCTCGAAAAGCCGGGCCAGGGTGTTGCGGACGTTTTGGTAAGCGGTGCGGCTGTCGAGGTCGCTGTAGGTGAGCAGAAGCTGCGCGACGTTCAGCCCGTGGGTGGCAAACTGGGTCGCGTAGTTTTGCATGAGCTTCGATTGACCGATGGCCGCGCAGGCCTGCCGCGCCGCGAGATCCTCGGGCCGCTCCTTCAACCCCAGCACCCCGAGCCCCGCCGCCACCGCGCCGCTGGAGACGATCACGCACTCGTGCCCGGCCTTCACCAGCCCGGCAACCTCCCGCGCGAGCCGCACAAACTGGCGCTCCTCCAGCGTGGTCCCGCGCGCGTTGGCGAGGATGCCGGAGCCGAATTTGACGACGATGCGTTTGGAAGGTGTGGACATGCGAGCGGCCAGCCTAGCGCGGCGGTCAAGTGCGGTCGGGGAGAATCGCCGGCCGCTTCCCGGCTGGGGCGGGAGATGGCCGCGGTTGCACAAAGCGCTTGTCGCCCGGCGTGGTTTGTGGACGCTCTGCCGCCCAAAAATATGTCCCAACGAACTGGAATTCTCGCCGGCGGAAACTGGATCATCGACCATGTGAAGATCATCGACACCTGGCCCGCGCAGGATGCGCTGGCGAATATCGTCGGTGGCTCGGACGGTTCGGGCGGTTCTCCCTACAACGTCCTCGTGGATCTGGCGAAAATGGGCGCGCCCATCCAGTTGGCCGGCGTGGGTCTCGTGGGCGAAGACGCTGACGGGCACAAGATCATCGCCGATTGCTCGATGTATAAGATCAACGCCGACGCGATGCAGCGCACCACCGCCGCGCCCACCTCTTTCACCGACGTGATGACCGTCCAGGGCACGGGCCGCCGCACCTTTTTCCACGCGCGCGGAGCCAATGCGCGGCTCAACGCCACGCACTTCGATTTCACCCAAACGAGCGCGCGGATTTTTCATCTCGGCTACCTCCTGCTGCTCGATGGCCTCGACGCGCCCAGCGCCACGCACGGGACCGTGGCGGCGGAAGTCCTCGCCCGCGCGCAGGCCGTCGGCCTGAAGACCTCCATCGACGTGGTCAGCGAGGATAGCGACCGTTTTCCCAAGATCGTCCTGCCTGCGCTGAAGTACGTGGACGTGTGCGTGATGAACGAGTTTGAGGCGGGCCGCGTCACCGGGCGGCGCATCCGCGTGGGCGAGACGCTCGACCGTGCGGAATTGCGCACGGCGATGCAGGCGCTGCTCGAGGCCGGCGTGCGCGAGCGCGTGGTCGTGCATTATCCCGAGGGCGGTTGCGCGCTCGGACGCGACGGGGCCTGGGATGAGCACGGCAGCGTGCGCCTGCCCGCGGACTACATCGTCGGCGCGGCGGGTGCGGGCGACGCTTTTACCGCCGGCGCGCTGCTCGGCTGGCACGAAGGCCAACCGGTCCGCGAATGGTTGCGGCAGGGGGTCTGCGCGGCGGCGGCGAATCTCAGCGATGAAACCTGCACCGGCGGGATCAGGCCGCTCGCGGAGTGTCTGGCGCTTGGCGAGCGGTATGGGTTTCGCGATTAGGCGCTGTCCTCCCCAAGCCTGGGCAACCGTGGCGTGAGGCGGTGCCCGGCATTGCCACAGGCGGCCAACCGCGTTTGTAAAAAATCCCGCTTCCCGAATTTCCACGGCGGATTTTACAATGCGCGGATATGTCCGACCTCAAGACCCGTCTCCACCTAGCCGTCAGCGCCGGCCAGCTTCGCGAAAGTAGCGCACGCAATATCGGGCTGATGCTCGCGCAGAGTTCGTCGCCGGTGATCGCCGAAAGCATTGGCGAGTTGGTGGAGCAGGGTGCGTGGGACGAGTTGAATGACCGCTTTTTCAAGGCGCTGGCTTTTGGCACGGGCGGTCTGCGGGGGCGCACGATCGGGAAAATCGTGACCGTCGCCGAGCGCGGCGCGCCGCAGCCGCTCGACCGCCCGGAGCGCCCGTGCGTGGGGACCAACGCGATGAATTTCTACAACATCAGCCGCGCCACGCAGGGGCTGGTGGCCTACGTGAAGGAGTGGTTCGCGCAGAGCGGGCAGCCCGGCCGGCCGAAGATCGTGGTCGCGCATGACACGCGGCATTTCTCGCGCGATTTCACGGAGCTGACGGCGCGGGTGGCGACGGAGAACGGCTGCGATGTGTGCATCTTCGAGGGGGCTCGTTCCACGCCGCAGCTTTCGTTCACGGTGCGGCTGGAAAACGCGCAGGCGGGGATCGTCATCACGGCCAGCCACAACCCGCCGCACGACAATGGCTACAAAGTCTATTTCGCCGATGGCGCGCAAGTGGTGGAGCCGCACGCGGGCGGGATCATCGCCAAGGTCAACGCCATCAAGTCCGATGGATATACGCCTTTGCCCACCGCGGAGCAGGGCACGGTGACGGTGCTCGGCGCGGCGCACGACGACGCCTACATGGCGCGGCTGGAGACGCTCATCCTCGACCGCCCGATGGTCGCGGCCGCCGCGCAGAGCGGGCTGCGCATCGTCTTCACCTCGATCCACGGCGTCGGCGGGTCGATCATCAAGCCGATGCTCGACCGGCTCGGTTTCCGCTACTCCACGGTGCCCGCGCAGGAAGTCGCCGACGGGCGTTTCCCCACGGTGCAATCGCCGAACCCCGAGAACGCCGAGGCGCTCACGCTCGCCATGCAGCTCGCGGACCAGGACGGCGCGGACCTCGTCATCGCCACGGACCCGGACTGCGACCGCATGGGCGTGGCCGCGCGCAACGCCGCGGGCCAGCTCGAGCTCCTGACCGGCAACCAGATCGGTTCGCTCATGGCCTACTACCGCGTGCGCAAGCTCATCGAGCTGGGCGTCATCACGCCGGAGAACGCGGCGCGCTGCGTGATCGTGAAAACGCTCGTCACCACCGACCTGCAGCGCGCCATCGCCGAGAAGCACGGCCTGCGCTGCGTGGAGACGCTCACCGGCTTCAAATACATCGGCGAAAAACTCGGCAAATACGAAGCCGTGCTGCCCGCCGAGATCCGCGCGAATTACCGCGTGCTGACCGAGCTGGAATCCCGCGTGGTGCGACTCGCGCGGTCCAGCTACTACGTCTGCGGCGGCGAGGAAAGCTATGGCTACAGCGCGGCGGATTTCGTGCGCGACAAGGACGGCAACGGCTCGGCGGTCGTCTTCGCGGAGGTGGCTGCGTCCGCGAAGGCGCGCGGCCTCACGCTGCTCGCGCTGCTCGACGAGGTCTATGCGGCTTACGGCTTTTACTGGGAGAAAAACGGCTCGCTGACTTTCGAGGGGGCGGACGGCGCGGCAAAAATTCAGCGGCTCGTGGAATCCTACGCCGGGCAACCGCCGCAGCAGGTGGACGGCAGCGCGGTCACGGGCGCACGCAACTTCGCGACGGATACTTTCACCGACGACGAGGGCGACATCATCCCGAAGGAAAAGATGCTCATGTTTGATCTCGCCGATGGCCGCCGCATCGCCGTCCGCCCGTCCGGCACCGAGCCGAAGATCAAGTTCTACCTTTTCGCGCGGCGCGCGCCGGACGCGGGGAAAACCTTTACAGCCGCGGAGCTGGCGGCCATCAAAGCGGACGTGCGCGCGGCACTCGACCAGCTTTGGACGTGGGTCCAGCAGGATGTGGAGCGCCGCCTTTCCGCCTGAAATTCAAGCCGCCAAAACCCCATGAGCAGCAGAGAGATCAACCTCGACGGAACGGAAATCTCCGTCATCAAAGCCATCGGTTTCGGCAGCAGCGAAGTGTCCGGCGCCGACCTCATCGCCCACTGCGCGGACCTCCCGATCGCGGAACTCATCGACTGCCTGCAAGGGCTCATGGGCATCGGCTACGTGGTCTCGGACAAGTCGAATTTTTACAAACAGGAGGAAGTGCAGCGGGCCCATTTCCGCGTAAATTCCGGCTACCTGAAAGACCTCCGCGAAGCGCTCGACCCGCGGCCCAAGGTGAGGAAGAGCAAGCGCGTGCGGCGGGAGTAGCGGAAAATTTCAGATTTCAGATTTCAGATTTCTGATCGAAGCTCCGCGCCCTTTCGCGCGCGCATGTCCGAGCCTTTATCCTTTCGCCTTCATCCTTCCGCCTTTTCCCGCGCCTGGCCGTGGCTCGCGGCGATCTCCACCGGCGGGTTGCTCACGCTCTGCTTTCCCGGCTGGGATCAGGGCTGGCTGGTGTGGCTGGCGCTGACGCCGCTGATCTGCGCGGCCTTTTTCTCCCACAATACCGGACGCCGCGCCGGGCTGCGCCAGGCCGCGCTCGGCTACGTGGCCGGGCTGGTGTTTTTCACGAGCACGTTCCTCTGGCTGAGCACCACGCTGTCGGCGCTCTACCAGAATCTCTGGCTGCTCGCGCTCGCGCCGCTGGTCGCGCTGGTCTTCGGATTCTACTTCGCGTTTTGGACGTGGTTCATCGGGGCCGTGCTGGTTCGCGATGAGGCGGCGCGCAAGTTTCCGCGATCACTTTCCAATCTCGCCATCGCTGCTGCGGGTGCGGGTGCGTGGGTCGCGCACGAGTGGGTGCGCGAGCGGCTCTTTGGCGGCTTCGGCTGGAATGGCGTCGGCGTGGCGCTCCATCGGGACCTGCCGATGATCCAGATCGCCGACCTCACCGGCGTCCCCGGCCTCTCCTTTCTCGTCGTCTTTGCCAACCTCATGGCGGTCATCATCGTGCGGCGCATCATCGGCGAACTCGGTCCCGTATTCCTCAAGCGCGTGCGTTGGGAATTTAGCTTCACGATCGCGCTGGTCGTGCTCGTGTGGACCTACGGCATGCGGACGCTCTGGCGCAACGACGTGGGTCCGGGCGTGCAGATCCGCGTGGTTGCAGTGCAGCCGAACATTGCGCAGACCGAGAAATTCGACCCGGAGATGGAGGACCGGATTTTCGGCGAACTGGCGAAGCTCACCGGCCTCGCCGCGATCACGCGCCCGGCACCGCAGCTCGTCCTCTGGCCGGAATCCTCGACGCCGCGGAGCATGTTCGCCGACGCCGAAAGCTATGATTTCGTGCTCGATCAGTCGCGCGCGCTGCCCGGCGCGCTGCTGCTCGGCAGCACGGAGTTCGATCCCGACACGAACGCCGACTACAACGTCGCTGCCTTCCTCGCCCGCCCGGGCGCGAAGCCGGACTGCTACCGCAAAATGCACCTGGTCCCGTTTGGCGAATATCTGCCGCTGCGCCCACTCTTCGAGCCGCTCTGCGGGCAGATGGTGCCGGCGGATTTCGCCGCCGGCCGGGAGTTCAAAATCTTCGAACTGCCCGATCCGCAAATCCGCTTTGCCGCCCTCGTCTGCTTCGAGGACACGCTTGGCGAACTGACCCGCCGCTTCGTCGGGCGCGGCGCGCAGTTGCTCGTGAATATCACCAACGACGGCTGGTTCGCGGAATCGCCCGCCGCCGCGCAGCACCTCGCCAACGCCGTCTTCCGCGCCGTCGAAAACCGCCGTCCGCTCATCCGCTGCGGCAATACCGGCGTGACCTGCGCCGTCGATGCGCAAGGGCGCGTCGAGCTGTGGCTGAAGCCCTTTCAGCAAGGCTTCGCCGCCCGCGAGGTGCGCGTCCCGACCGCCGGCCCGCTCACGTTTTACACCCGGCACGGCGACTGGTTTTCGCACCTTTCCATGCTCGGGACCGCGGTCGTGCTGGGGCGCGCATTCCTCGCGTGGCGGCGGGAGCGCCGGTCCCGGCGTGGGTCGCTTGCGGACGGATCGGCGAGCCGCTAAGCACTGTCGCGTGCTTGCCGCCCTTAAAGTCCGCCACTTCCGCTGTTTCGAGGCGTTCGCGGCGGAGTTTGCGCCGGGGTTAAATTTCATCGTGGGACCGAACGCGCGCGGCAAGACCTCGCTGCTCGAAGCTGCGTGCATCCTGCTCCGGTTGCAGTCGCCGCGGGTCACGCGGCTCGCCCATGTCATCCAGCACGAGCGGCGCGGACTGGTGGTGGATGGCTTTTACGCGGAGCGGCACCTCCAGTTTTATCTCAGCCGCGAGCGGAAAAAACTCGCGCTCGATGGCGTGGAGCAAAAGACCGCGCGCGAATATCTGGAAATCGCGCGCGTGGTTTATTTCGGCAATCGCGACATCGAGCTGGTCCGCGGGGCGGGGGAGGGGAGGAGGCGGTTTTTGGACTTTTTCGCGGGACAGCGGGACGGGGCGCATCGCCGGTCGCTGCGCGACTACGAACGGGCGCTGCGCTCGCGCAATCTGCTCCTCAAAGGACCGGCTCCGCGCTGGCGGGAGATCGCGGCTTTCGATGAACCGTTCCTCGCCTCCGGGACGCGCGTGGCGGAGGCGCGCGGGCAGTTGCTGCGCGAGCTTCAGGAGCCGGTGCAGTCCGCCCACCGCGCGATCAGTGGCGCGCGCGAGGAGCTGCGGATCGAATTGGTGCCGGGGGCCAGCGAGGATTTTGCCCACGCGCTCACGGAGGCGCGGAACGAAGACGCCCGGCTGCGGCAGACCACCGTCGGGCCGCACCGCGATGACCTGGCCTTTTTCGTCAATGGCCAGTCCTCCGCCTTGGCCAGCGAAGGGCAGCAGCGAACGCTGGCGCTCTCGCTCAAGCTCGGGGCCGCGCGCCTGCTGGAGCAGCATTTCACCGCGCCCCCGGTGCTGCTGCTCGACGACATTTTCGGCGAACTCGACCTCGCCCGCCGCGCCGCCCTTCTCGCCGCCCTGCCACCGACGGCGCAGAAGCTGATCACCACCACGCATCTCGACTGGCTGGATCCCGCGCTTTCCGGGCAGATTTTGCGACTCGGATGAGCTCGGGTGGCTACCCATCGGCGCTAACTTAACGTGGCGCACCGATGCGCGTGGCGCGGACGCCCTCGTCCGCGGCTGTCGGCCGGACGCCCCGTCCGGCTGGGGACGAAGAGAATCGGGCCACCGCGCCGGGCGAGGCGCCCGGCAGACGACCGCGGACGGGGCGTCCGCGCCACGCGCGGCGGCACGAATCCTTAAGTTAGCACTTATGGGGTGGCTACCCCTTCACCCCGGTCGCGAGGACGGTCTGGAACTGCGGGTTCTTGTCGTCGCGGGCGACGACGGTGATCTCGATGCTGGTGAAGCCGGCGTCGGTGAGGAAGGCGTGGAGCTGGGCCTCGGTGAAGCCGAGCCAGGTGTCGGCGTAGAGTTCGCGGGCTTTTTCAAATTGGTGCGCGAGCAGGTCGAGGATGGCGAGCCGGCCGCCTTTTTTCAAAATGCGGTAGGCGGCGACGACGGCGCGGGCCGGGTTGCCCGCGTGGTGCAGCGCTTGGCTGAGGATGGCGAGGTCGATGGTGCCGGCGGGGATGGGCGGGGCTTCGAGATCGCCGTGCCGGAATTCGAGATTCTTGAAGCCGTGCTTCTTGGCCAGCGCCGCGCCGAACTCGACCATCTTCTCCGAGTTGTCGATGGCGATGACCTGCTTGGCGCGCTTGGCCAGCAGTTGCGAAATCGTCCCTTCGCCCGCGCCGAGATCGGCGACGGTGAGCGGCGGCACGAGCGCGAAAAGCAGGTGCGCCACACCTTCCCAAGTCCGGCCTGGGCAGTAGGCGCGGCCGAATTTCCCCGCGAGCTGGTTGAAGTATTCGCGTGCGGAATCCTGGCGCTTTTGCAGCGCGAGCTTGAGCGCGGTGAGGTCGTGGGCGGCCTCGGGCAATTCCTCGGAACTGGCGGCGATGAGCGGGGCGAGCTGGCGATGCGTGGGGTCGTCGGTCAGCGCGTAGTAGATGTTCTTTCCCGCGCGGCGATCCCGGACGAGGCCGGCCTCGCGGAGCTGACCGAGGTGCATGGAGATGCGCGACTGACCGAGGCCCAGGATTTGCTGAATTTCGACGACCGAAAGTTCCTCACGCTGCAAAAGTAGGAGCAAACGCAGCCGCGTTTCGTCAGCGATGAGGCGCAAGGATTTTACAATTGACGCCATGAGGAAGTGCGATAGACGTATCACCGCATCATGATTGGTCAATACGTTGTTTAGCCAGTCACACTTCAAAATCAATCCAACCCACAACCCAAAAACCGCATGTCCCGTCGCTTCATTTTCTCGTCCGAATCCGTCGGTGAAGGTCATCCTGACAAGGTCGCCGACACCATTTCCGATGCCGTTCTCGACGCCTGCCTCGCGCAGGACAAAGCGAGTCGCGTGGCCTGCGAGACCTACGTGAAGAGCAACATTGCGATCGTCGGCGGTGAAATCACCACGAAAGCCAAGCTCGATTACGTGCAGATCACCCGCGATGCCGTGCGCGAGATCGGCTACGTGAACGACGACGACATTTTTCACGCCGACAAAATCTTCGTGCAGAACATCCTCACCGCGCAGTCGCCGGACATCGCGCAGGGCGTGGATGCGAAGAAGGCCAAGGGCAAAAAGCACGCCGAGCAGGGCGCGGGCGACCAGGGCATCATGTTTGGCTACGCCAGCAATGAGACGCCGGAACTGATGCCGGCACCGATCATGTTTGCGCATCACCTCGGGCGGAAGCTGACCGAGATCCGCAAGGCCGGCAAAGCGGCAAGATGGCTGCGGCCCGATGCGAAGTCGCAGGTCTCGGTGGAATACGTGGACGGCAAACCCACGCGCATCACCAACGTGGTCATCTCCACCCAGCACGCCGCCGACGCCGAGCACGCGGAGATCGAGAAGTTTTGCATCGAGAAGGTCATCAAGGCCGTTCTGCCGAAAGGCATGCTGACCAAGGACACGGAGTTTCTCATCAACCCGACCGGCAAATTCGTCGTCGGCGGGCCGCAGGGCGACACCGGCCTGACCGGGCGCAAAATCATCGTCGATACCTACGGCGGCATGGGTCGGCATGGTGGCGGCGCTTTTAGCGGAAAGGATCCGTCGAAGGTGGATCGCAGCGCGGCCTACATGGGTCGGTGGGTGGCGAAGAATGTCGTGGCCGCCGGCCTCGCCGCGCGTTGCGAGGTGCAGTTTGCCTACGCCATCGGCCATCCGCAGCCGGTCAGCGTACACATCGACACCTTCGGCACCGGCACCGTCGGCGACGACTCCATCCTCGCCGCGGTCCTCAAGACCTTCAGTTTCAAGCCCGCCGACATCGTGGCGCAGCTCAATCTGCTCCGCCCGATCTACTCGAAGACCACGAACTACGGTCACTTCGGCAAGGACGACAAAGACCTGACGTGGGAAACCACGGACAAGGCTGCGGCGCTGAAGAAGCTCGCGAAGTAAGCGCTCGTCCGAGGTGCGGCGACCTCCCTGTCGCGCCACCACGCGCGGAGCGCCAAATTCAGAGTTTGGTCGCCCGAGCG
>CAYQBV010000149.1:0-10261 GCA_964415705.1 uncultured Chthoniobacter sp.
CTGAATACTGAACACTGAACACTGAATACTTCCGTCACTCCCCCACCACCCGCCGATAAACCCCCTCGTACCCCGCCGCCGCCTTCGTCCACGGGAAGTCGCACGCCATCGCCCGCAGCATCAGCGCCCGCCAGCAGACCGGGTCGGCGAAGTATTGCTTCGCGCGGATGATCGCATCCCACAACGCCTCGGTCGTGTCGTCGTAAAAGAGGAAGCCGTGCCCGCTTTCGCTCACCGGATCGTAATCCTGAATCGTCTCGTAGAGCCCGCCCGTCGCCCGCGCGATGGGCAGCGCGCCGTACTTCAGCGCATCCATCGCGCCCAGCCCGCACGGCTCGAAATGCGACGGCACGAGGAACGCATCCGCGCCCGCGTACGCCAGATGCGCGACCTTTTCCGCGGCGCTGTGCCGGTAGGTGAACCGCCCCCCGTGCCGCTTGCTCGCGATGAAAAGCTCGCGCTCATACGCCGGATCGCCCTCGCCCAGAATCACCAGCCGCACATCATCCGCGAGCAGCCGGTCGAGCAGCGGCAGCAGCAGATCGATCCCCTTTTGCTCCGCCAGCCGCGAAACCATCGCCAGCACCGGCCCGCCCGGCTCCGGCTCCAACCCGCACTCCGCCAGCAGCGCATCCCGGCACGCCCGCTTGCCCGCCAGCGCCGTCGGCGAAAAGCGCTCCGGCAGCAGCTTGTCCGTCGCTGGATTCCAGATCGCGTAATCCGCGCCGTTCAAGATCCCCACAAGCTTCCCCGCCTGCTCCCGCATCACCCCGTCGAGCCCGCTCCCCTGCTCGGGAGTCAGGATTTCCCGCGCGTAGCGCTCGCTCACCGTCGTCAGCGCATCCGCGAAAAGGAGGCCGCCTTTGAGCAGATTCAGCCGCCCGTAAAACTCCACGCCCCGCGCCGAAAAGTAATCGCCCGGGAGATTCGTCAGCCCGAAATGCTCCGCCGAAAAGCTGCCCTGATACGCGAGATTGTGAATCGTCAGCACCGTCTTGAACGGCAACCGCCGCTCCCGCACCAGCACCGGCACCAGCGCCGCCTGCCAGTCGTGGACATGGAGCACATCCGGCGCGGGCACGATCCGCCGCGCCAGTTCCACCGCCGCTTTCGCAAAGAAAATGCACCGCGCCGACGCGTCCTCGTAGTCGCGCCCCTCCTCGCCGTAAAGCGCCGGGCGATCGAAGTAACCATCCGCCCGCACCAGAAAAACCTGCACGCCATTCGACGCGCGCAATTCCCAGATTTCCGCGCGCACCGGCGTCCCGCCCACCGGCACCGTGATTTTCACCCCCGTATCCCGGGCCTTCTCCCGCAGCCCCCGATAACACGGCAGCACCACACTCACCTCATGCCCCGCCGCCGCCAGCGCCGCAGGTAGCGCCTCCAGCACATCGCCCAACCCACCCGTCCGCGCGAACGGCGTCATTTCCGAGGCAATGTGAACGATTTTCATCCCGCCAGCCGTAGCCGTCGCGCCGCAGGTTGACGAGCACGACTTGCCTCCCCGGCCGTCTGGCGCCAGCCACTCCGCGCCCCTCCCCTACCCCGGACTCGTCTTCGGATACGTCCCGAGGATTTTGACGAAGCTGCAGTGCTTCTCCAGTTCCTCGATGGCCTGCTTCACTTTTTCTTCGCCCGCGTGGCCGTCGAGATCGACGAAGAAGAAATACTCCCACGCCTTCCGCTTCGAGGGCCGGCTCTCGATTTTGCTCATCGAGATTTTCAGGCGGTTGAAAGGTTCGAGCGCCTGGAAAAGCGCGCCGGGTTTGTCCTGCACGCAAAACATGATCGAGGTGCGGTCGTCACCGGTGGGCGGCGACGCCGTGCGGCCGATGACGAGGAACCGCGTGGTGTTCGTGGCGATGTCCTGAATGGACGGCGCGAGAATTTGCAGGCCATGCACCTCCGCGGCCATCGGGCCGGTGATCGCGGCGGCGCCCGGCTCGCTGGCGGCGAGTTCAGCCGCGCGCGGCGTGCTGGAAACCTCGATCAAATCCACGTCCGGGAGATTCAGCCGCAGCCAGTTCCGGCATTGGCCAAAGACCTGGGGATGCGAATAGATTTTACAGATCTGCTCGCGCGGGATTTTCGCGGCGAGGTGGTTCTCGATCTTCATCAGGATCTGCGCGCAGATGCGGAGTTCGCTGTCCATGAAAACATCGAGCGTGTGGTTGACCGCGCCTTCCGTGGAATTCTCGATCGGCACCACGCCGTAATCCGCATGCCCGCGCGCCACCACATCGAAGACATCGGCGATGCTGACCTGCGGCGCGTAGGCCACGCTCGCGCCGAATTTGCTGCGCGCGGCCTGGTGGGTGTTCGTGGCCTCGGGGCCGAAGTAGGCGATGGTCAGGTCTTTTTCGAGCGCAAGGGAGGCGGACATAATTTCGCGGTAAATCGCCCGGATGGCTTTCTCGGGCAACCGGCCTTTCAGGTCGGCGTTCTTTTTTGCGAGCGAGCGCAGCAGCATCTCCTCGCGCTCCGGCGCGTAGATTTCCGTGCCCTCGGCGCGCTTCACCACGCCGACTTCGTGGACGAGGTCGGCGCGCTTGTTCAGCACCCGGATGAGTTGGTCATCGAGGGCGTCGATCTTTTGGCGGATCTCGGGAAGGGTCATGGGATTTCAGATTTCAGATTTCAGATTGGAAAGCGGAGCGCGTGGGCCTTTTTAACCCGCCATCTGAAAGCTTAAGCGGGTTCGGCGGGCGGCTCGGGTTCGGGTTCGGGTTCGGGTTCGGCGGTTGGAGCGGATTCCGGTTGGGGAGCGGATTCTGTTTCGGCTTCCGCGACTGGTTCGGTGGGCTCGGTCGTTTCGGGGGCCGGATCGGCGGAAAGTGGCAATTCCTCGGCTTTCGGTTTGTCCACTTTTTCCTCCGCCGGTCCCAGCGCGGTGGGCAACACGACGCGCTTGAGTTCGCTGGCGTTGGGCAGTTCGTCGGTCGTCTTCAGGCCGAAATGCTGGAGGAAATACTCCGTGGTGGAGTAGAGCAGCGGGCGGCCGGGGACTTCGGCGCGACCGGCGATTTTCACGAGGCTGCGGTCGAGGAGGACCTGCATCACGCCATCCACGCTCACTCCGCGCACCGCTTCACAGTCCGCGCGCGTAACCGGTTGGCGGTAGGCGATGATCGCCAGCGTCTCAAGCTGCGGGCCAGTGAGGCGCGTCGGTTTTGCCTCCGGGTAAAGCTGCCGCACCCACGCGGCGCACGCGGGGTCGCTGACCAGCGTCCAGCCATTCACGCGCTCGACGAGCTGAAAGGCCCGCCCGCTCGCCACCAAATCGGCCTGCACTTCGGCGAGCGCTTCGAGCACGTTCCCGTCTTTCGCCGCCGCGAAATCCTTCGTTTCCTGATCCTCCGTCCCCTCGCCCGCAGCGCGCAGTGCCGCGACGATTTCTTTCGTCGTGATGGGTTTGGGCGACGCGAATACCAGCGCCTCGATCACTTGTTTCAAAGTCATGGTTCTCTCCGATTCTTTGCGCAATTAAACGGCCCGCAATTCGATTTCCGCAAACGGCTCCGCCTGTTCGCAGCGGACTTGTTTCAGCCGGATCAGCTCCAGCAACGCGAGGAACGTGACGACAATTTCCGTGCGCGAAGCAGCCCCGGCAAAAAGCTCGGTGAACTTCAGCGCCACGCCCGACGCCATCATTTTCATGATGAGGTCGATCTTGTCAGAAACGGTGTAGTTCTCCTCGAAGATCTCGCGCAAATCCTCGCTCTTCGTGGCGATGCGCTTGAGCACGCTGTTGAAGGCGTTGATCAGATCGAAGACGCTGACCTCGCCGAGCGGGCGCTCGGGAACGGCATCGGCGGCGTCCGACATCCGGGCGAAAAGATTGCTCTGCTCGATCTCGCGCTGCGAAAGCTGCGCGGCGGCGTCCTTGAATTTCTTGTATTCCACGAGCTGCCGAATGAGGTCCCAGCGCGGGTCTTCCTCCTCGGCCTCCTCGTCGGGCGGCTGCACATGCACCGGGAGCAGCGCCCGGCTTTTCAGGTAAATGAGGTTCGCCGCCATGACCACAAACTCGCCCGCGATTTCGAGATCGAGGACTTTGAAGGCGTCCATGAACTCCAGATACTGCGCCGTGATCCGCTCCAGCGAGATGTCGTAAATGTCCACTTCATCCTTCTTGATGAGGTAGAGCAGCAGATCGAGCGGGCCTTCGAAGACCTCGAGTTTGACGCGATATTCCTGAGACATGGGGGAGCGACATTAGGGACCCGCGACCGGGGATGGAAAGCGGCAAGTGCGGTGCGATGCAGTTCGGGTTTCGCTGGGGGAGTTCGACCGCGGATTTCACGGATGAGCACTCCGGCAAATCCGTGTCATCCGTGCAATCCGTGGTCAAATGGTCGCTCGGGCCTGGCAGCCGGAAATGAGGATTGAGCACCGGGCCGGTCGCGGCGAAACTCCCGGTATGGAAATCATCAAACAGCTCTCAATCTTTCTCGAAAACAAACCCGGCACCCTCGCCAAAGTCTGCGCGGAATTGGAAAAGGCGAAGATCAACATCCACGCGCTGACGATCACGGATACCGTGGATCATTCCATCATCCGCATGGTCCTCAGCGACCCGCAGCGCGCGCTGAACATTTTTGAGGAGCGCGGCGTTCTCGCCATCGAAAACAGCGTGCTGATGATCGAGAACGACAACAAACCCGGCTCGCTCGGGAAGTTCGCCACGCGGCTGGCCAAGGCGAAGATCAACATCGAATACGCCTACCTCGCCACCTGCCCGAAGGCGAAAAACGGCCTGCTCATCCTGCGCACCGGGGATACGAAGCGGGCGCTGAAGGTTTTGCAAAAGCAGTAGCCAGCCGCGCCGCAGATTTTCCCGGTTGGGCTCGCGTTCGCGGCGGGCACGAGGTTTAGCTCGCGCATGCGCAAAACCAAAATCATCTGCACTTTGGGGCCGGCCACGGAGTCGGCGGAGGTTCTCCACGCCATGATCGCCGCGGGGGCGAATATCTTCCGCCTGAACATGAGTCACGCCACCCACGACTGGGTGCGTGTCATCGTTCCGCGCATCCGCGCGGTGGCCCGGGAAATGAACGTGATCATCGGCATCCTCATGGACACGCAGGGGCCGGCGATTCGCACGGGCGACCTGCCCACGAAGCTGGAACTGAAGGTCGGTGATGTGTTCGAGTTCACCGTCCGCGGCGGCAAGAGCGAGGAGCTGTACTCCGTCGATGTGAACTACGATGGGCTGATCGACGACATTTCCGTGGGCGACACGGTGCTCGTGGACAATGGCAACATCCACATGCGGGTGCTGGCGAAGGACGGCATCCGCATCCGCTGCGAGGTCCTCACGTCCGGCCAGATGGGCTCGCGCCGGCACATCAATCTGCCCGGCGTGAAAGTGAATCTGCCGCCGCTCACCGAGAAGGATCTCGCCGACGTGGCCGTGGGCGCGGAGCTGCACGTGGACTTTGTGGCGCTCAGTTTTTGCCGCGAGCCGGGCGATGTGGAGGCGCTGCGCAAGGTGCTCCGCGAGCACGGCAGCCAGGCGCGCATCGTGGCCAAGATCGAAGACCAGCTCGCGGTGAAAAACCTCCACGCGATCATCGAGATCACCGACATGATCATGGTCGCGCGCGGTGACCTCGGCATCGAGTGCCCGATGGAGGAGTTGCCGATCATCCAGCGGCGCATCGTAAAGCGCTGCCTGATGAAAGGCGTGCCGGTGATCGTGGCCACGCACATGCTCGAGTCCATGATCACGAACCCCGTGCCGACCCGCGCCGAGATCACCGACGTGGCCAACGCGGTCTACGAGCAGGCCGATTGCGTGATGCTCAGCGGCGAGACCACGGTCGGTAAATATCCCGTGAAGTGCGTGGAGGTGCTGCACAAAGTCGCCGAACGCATCGAGCACAGCGGCGGCGCCGGTTTCGCCGACGAGGCGGAACTCGCCGACGACCGCAAGAAGACCGTGCGCTCCGCCGTCACCCTCGCCAACTCCCTGCCCGACGCGAAGCTCGTCGTCTTTACCCGCCGCGGGACCATGGCGGACTACGTCTCCAGCCTGCGGCCGAACGCGCCCATTTACGCCTTCGCGCCCACCTTTGAGGTCTGCCGGAAACTCACCGGAAACTGGGGCACCTTTCCCCACAATCTCGCTTTCGACCCCAATCCGAGCCGCACCATCGGGGCCGCCGTCAGCTACCTCACCGCCGCTGGCCTCGCCAGCAAAGGCGATCACCTCGTCATCGTCAGCGACATGCTCGCGGGCGAAGAGCGCTTCGACACGATCCAGCTCCGCGTGGTTTAGCGGAGAAAGCGGGACGCGGACCGGCCCGCCGCAGGATGGACGCGGGGAATTCCGCAGATTGTTACCGGGGCGGACGCCAATCTTCACGGACAGGTGCCAGCTTGCCGTTAAACACGCACATCCCATGTCCAAAACCCGTCTCGCCCACTGCCCGCACTGCAACGACACCCGCCATTTCCGCAAGCGCAGCCTTGATCACCTGATGCAGCTCGCCGCCACGGTTTTCACCTTCGGGCTGTGGTCGGTCGCCTGGCTCGCGGTGACCATCCAGCACTTCCGCAAACCCTGGCGCTGCTCCTACTGCGGCAGCCGGATGCCGCGCCAGGATCCGGCGCAGCCTCTCGGCCGGATCGGAGACGCCGTCGCCCGCGACGCCGCCGCGCAGTGGTAGAGCCGGTCCCCTCCCGCCGGGCGACGACGTTTTCGCCTGCACATTGTTACTTGCCCGCCCCGCGTTTGTCACACAGGGCGTGGAAAGTTGGGACGCTCGCGATGCTTCCTTCACCGCCTTTCCTTCCGCCGAACCACCTGTCCGCGTTCCCAAAATCCGGGATCGCCACGCCCTTTTCTCCACGCCCATGAAGCACCGCATCCTCATCGCCGACGACGAACCAGACGCCCTGAAACTCCTCGAGACGCGGCTCGTGGCCGTGGGCTACGAGGTGCTGAAAGCTTCCGACGGCCTCGCCGCCCTGGGCCGCGTGCGAAAGGACGCCCCGGCGCTCGCCATTCTCGACGTGATGATGCCCGAGATGTCCGGCCTGGAGCTGTGCCGCGCCTTAAAAGGCGACCCGAAAACCGCCCGCATGCCCATCATGCTCCTCACCGCGCGCAATGAGGAAGTCGATCGCGTGCTCGGCTTCGAATTCGGGGCCGACGACTACGTGACCAAGCCTTTCAGCCCGCGCGAAGTCGTCCTGCGCGTGCAGGCCCTGCTCCGCCGCCAGACTCCGGCACCGACCACGGCTGGGACGGTCATCCGCGCCGGCAGCATCGTCATCGACCGCCTCGCCCTGCGCGTGACCGTCCGGAATCAGTCCGTGGACCTCACCCGCACCGAGTTCAAGCTGCTCAGCACCCTCATCGAAAGCACCGGGCGCGTCCTGACCCGCGACGCGCTGCTCACCGCGGTCTGGCCCACCGACTCGAATATCGAGATTCGCACCGTGGACACCCATCTGCGCCGGCTCCGCGAGAAACTGGGGACCGCCGGCCAGTTGATCCAAACCATCCGCGGGTTCGGTTATCGGATCGACGAAGAAGTGGCGTAGTTGGCGGTCCGGCGGTTGAGAGTCGCTTGGGCTTGCGCCCAAAATGGGAACAACTTTGGGCTCCAGCCCAAGCTACTTTCCGAAGTGCTCCGCTGAGTAATCACCCGTCACAACCAGCGCTCCTTGTCGGCGGGCCTGGACCTGCTTTCCGCCTTTGATCCCGGCGCGGATTTCCCCAGCTTCCAGCGCGCAAAAAGGAGCAGGGCCACACCTGCCGCGAGCACGGTCCCCAACGTGAGACCCACCCGCTGATCCCGCTGTTTCGCCTGCTTTTCCTCATCCTGCAGCCGGCTGATCACATCCACCACCGCCAGCGCGGTCTTCTCGATCTTATCCCGGCGCAGACTCTCTCTGCCGATCAGCCGCAGCGGTTCTTCGAGCAGCATGTTCCGTCGCAAAGGGGGATACTGCCGGTTGGCTGCCTCGCTGGCTGCGACCATCGCGGCCCCGCTCTCGTCATCGACCAGTAGCACCACCCCCACGCGATCCCGAAGCCAGCCTTTCCGATAGAAATCGCCCAGATTCACCAGCCGTTCCTTTTGCTTGGAAGGAGGCACCCCGAGCGTGGGTAAAGTAACCACATAGACCCAGATCCCCCGTTCCTCGGCGGCCACCCGCAGGCGCCGACTCAAGGTGGCTGCGGTCTCCGGCAGCAGGACTTGCCCCTGATCCAGAATGAATCCCGCTGGGGCGGGCGGCAGCGCCATTTGCGCCCGCAAGCCGGATGCCACGACAAAGATCCCGAGCCCCGCGAGGGCATACTGGAATTTCCGCAATGGTCGAAGATGGCTCATGGGTAGGTTCGACAGGACCGACATTCGTATGGCTTCCGGCCGTGGCGGACAATCTGCAAATTGGGGCATGAGCGCGGATAAAATAGTCTTAATCCTGCCTCAATTACGGCACCCAAAACAGGCATCCGCGGTGAATATGGCAGGAACGCCATATTAGCCTTGAGATCTTTACAACCAAGCCCTTTCGCACCCAGTGCAGAGCACCTAAATAGGACGCGCCGAAAGGGGCGCAGAAATGCCAACCACGACCGGTAACTAACATCACAACCACCTAAGCAAAAATAATCAGCATGAATCAGAAATCCAAATTCATCGCCCTCGCGACTGCCGTCGCCAGCGTGATTGCCGGGGCTTCCGCCCAGGCGCAGAATCCTAACTTCGCCAATGGCGATCTCATCCTGGGCTTCCAGTCCAAAGCCGGCACCGGCAGCGACAAGAACGTCCTGGTCAACCTCGGCAACACGGCCACCGTGTTCCGCAACGCGAACACCAACAGCATCAACCTCGACAACATCGTCAACATCAACTCGATCCTGACCTCGACCTTCGGGGCGAGCTGGTTTGACAACACGAACATCCTCTGGGGCGCTGCCGGTGTGTGGAGCAACATCATCGAAGGCAACCTGCAGAACGGAGATCCCGAACAGTCCATCTACATTTCCAAGTCGCGCACCGCGATCGGGCTGGACGAGACGATCAAGAACTCGACCCTCAACACGCCGAGTGCGACGAACCATACGACTGGCTCGAACCAAATCATCGCGCTGAACGGTGCATTTGAAACGCAGACCCTTCTGTCCGAAGTCGCGCTCGCCAACACGATCGCAAATACTTGGGAGGACTTCAATGTGACCTCGGGAGCCTTCGTCCAGAGCACGGCTTTCGGAGCCTACACGGGCGGCATCCAGCAGCGCTTCGGCGCGAGCACCTACGGTGTCTCCAACGCCACCGGCAGCCCGGTCACGATCGAAGGCGCGCTCGACCTCTATCGCGCCCAGAGCCAGACCAACGTCTCCGGCCAGTTTGACGAAGGTGGCGCGCTCCGCGTGCCGCAGTTCCAAGGCATCCTGACCATCGACAATGCCGGCAACGTGGACTTCATCACCACGGTCGTCCCCGAACCCTCGTCCGCGCTGCTCCTCGGCGCTGCGTCCCTCATCGGCCTCGGCATCCGCCGCCGCCGCACCGTCGCTGCGTAATCCATTCAGTCCGCAAACCAAAACAACACAACACAACATCCTCAAAAAATGAAAAACAAATACATCCTCGGCGGCTTTGCCGCCCTCACCGCGCTTGCCTCTTCGGCGAGCGCTGATCAAACCATCGACATCACGGGCGCCACGGCGTTCCGCACCGCCGCCGTCGACAGCATCATCGCCTCCTTCGGCGCCGGCTTGGACGACTTCGCCCACACCGGAGCTGCCGGCCTCACGGGTATCCGCGGTGCGCGCCAGTCCATCTTCAAGGGCGACTTCCCCGGTCTGCCCGACAAGACGATCATCCGCTGCACCTGGACCGGCTCGGTCGAGGGCATCCAGACCGTGGCCACGCAGATCAATCAGGACTTCCTGCCGGAATCCGTCCTGGCGATCGTCCCGCCGACGAGCGGCGTCACCGCGGACACCACGGCGGTAGCCGGCAAGACCGGAACCGCGACCGTGCCCACGGGCACCGACCTGGTCATTCCCGACCTCGCGTTCTCGGACGTGTATCCGACCTCCTCGCCGTTCGACATTTCCAACGTGGTGGACTCCACGCCGGGCGTTGTCGTGTTCACCATGGTTGCCAATGAAGGTGCCCCGGCTGGCTTCACCAATGTCCAGGCTGGCCAGCTCCGGTCGCTCCTCAGCGCTGGAAACCTGCCGCTGAACTACTTCTTCCCGACGTCCGACGCCCGCAAGGTGTATGGCACG
>CAYQBV010000150.1:0-10259 GCA_964415705.1 uncultured Chthoniobacter sp.
GTCCGTCTCCTCGGCCAGCAGGCCGTTCATCCGGCCAATCTCGTCGATCACCTGACGTTGCGTGCTCTGGCACACGCCGTCGGGATTGCCGACGTAATGCACGGCGTCGCCGCGCGATTGAAACTGGATGCCCTGGAAACGGCTCGGCAGCACGCCGCTCGACCACTGGCGGGCCGAGATCGGCTGCAGGCCGAATTTCCCCTGCGAGTTGAGCACGATGAAGCCGGGCAGATCCTGCGTCTCGGCCCCGAGACCGTAGAGCAGCCACGAGCCCATGCTCGGCCGGCCCTTGATGATCGAGCCGGTATTCATGAAAGCGTGCGCGGTGTCGTGATTGATCTGCTCGGTCTGCATCGAGCGGATCACGCAGAGGTCGTCGGCGACTTTCGCGATGTGCGGAAAAAGGTCGCTGATCTCGATGCCGGACTGGCCGTGCTTTTGAAATCCGGTGATCGGTCCGCGCGCCTTGAGCACGGCGTTTTGCAACTGCGCGAGTTGCTGCCCCTTGGTGAACGATTCCGGGAACGGCTGCCCGTCGATCGCCTTCAGCTCCGGCTTCCAATCGAGCGTCTCCAGATGCGACGGCCCGCCCGCCATGCAGAGAAAAATCACGCGCTTGGCCTTGATCGGAAACTGCGCCTCGGAGAGCGCGCCGTTCCAGCCGGCGGGCTTCACCGCGGCCGCCGTCGCGGCCGCGAGCCTGTTTTGCAGGAGGGCGAAAGCGATGCCGCCGAGGCCGTAGGCGCTCTGCGTGAGAAAGGCGCGGCGATTGACGCTGAGCGCGTGGGCGGTGGGGTCGAAGGGTTTCATGATGCGGAGTGAGTGAACGCGTTGCTTTGCAGGTCGGCGCGCGAGCGAGATTCCGGGGAGCACACGCGTCCCGCGTGTTGGTTTCGGCGTCCCGCCGAAACGAACTTCCATGGTGCGTCCTGAGTCTGCGAGATCGTCCCTTGTAGCGAAACCGTCACGAAGTTCGTCGCGGCGGGACGCCGCGACCAGCACGCGGGACGCGCGCGCTCCCCGGAGTTCCCTGCCATGCTGCTCGTGGTCTTCATGCGTTCAGTACCGGGTGACGGTTTCCTGCGCGTTGAGCAGCACGCGGCAGAGGCTGGTCCACGCGGCGAGTTCGGCTTTGTCGCCGGTGGGCTCGGGCGCGCGGCCGACCTTGAGAAACTTCTCGGCGTCAGCGCTGTTCGCGCGGAAATAGTCGCGCTGCTCGGCGAGGAATTTCATGAGCGACACGCGCTCGTTTTCCTTCGCCGGTCGCGCCACGGCATCGAGCATCGCGCGGTCGATGCGCTGCCCGTCGCTCGCGTCTTGGCCAGCGAGCACGCGACTGGCGAAAAGACGCGCGGCTTCCACAAACGTCGGGTCGTTCAAAAGCGTGAGCGCCTGCTGTGGCGTGTTACTGAGGGTGCGCTGGGCGGCACATTCGTCGCGCGCGGGGGCGTCGAAATTTGCCAGCATCGGATGCAGGAACGTGCGCTGCCAGTGCATGTAAACGCCGCGCCGCCACTGCTCGTCGTCCTGGCTCGCCGCGTACTCGCGGTCGGGAAATTGCAGCGGGGCGTAGTAGCTGCCCGGCTGATACGGCATCACGCTCGGGCCGCCGATGTCGCGTAGGTTTAGCACGCCGGCGATGGCCAGCGCGTTGTCGCGCACGAACTCCGCGTCGAGCCGCCGCGGGTTCTGCGACGCGAGCAGGCGGTTCGCGGGATCGGTGTCCCGCAATTCCGGGCGCAGGCTGCTGCTTTGCCGATAAGTCGCGCTGGTCACAAACCGCCGGATCATGTGCTTCATATCCCAGCCGCTGTCGCGGAACTCGCTGGCGATCCACTCGAGCAGCTCGGGGTGCGACGGCAGTTCGCCCTGCGAGCCGAGGTCATCGACCGCGGCGCTCAGGCCCACGCCGAAAAACTGCGCCCACAGCCGGTTCATCACGGCGCGTGCGGTGATCGGATTATCCTTCGAGACGATCCACTGCGCGAGATCGAGCCGCGTCAGGCGCCGCTCCGCCCTGCTCTCGATCCGGCCCGGCAGGAACGACGGCGTCGACGGCAACACGATCTCGCCGCTTTCGTCCTGCCAATTGCCGCGCGCGAGCACGCGGATGGTCAGCGGCTCGGCCGCCTGCGTCACCAGCGTCCACGCGCGACCGTTGCGCGTTGCGCGGACGTTCGCGGCGAGCTGCTTGTATTGGGCGAAAGCCGCGGGATCCGTCGTGGTGCTGAGCAGCCACGTGTCCGCGAGCAACTCCCGCTGCTGCGGCGTGCGCTGTTCAGCCGGCGCGGCGAGCGCCTCGCGCAGCGCTTTCTCCGCCACGCGCAACGGATCGCCCGCGCTCAGCGGGCTGGTGGAAACGCGCAACGGCGCCACGAAATCGCCGCCCACCGTGAGCACGAGCCGCTCGTCTTTGGCGAACTGCACCGGCGGGTCGAGCAGCCAGACGCCGACCGGCTTGGGCCGCGCTTGGGCTTCCTCGGGCTCCAGCGCGCGCAGCCAGCCATCGGCGATTCCCGGCAGCTCCGCGCCGTTGTCGTAGCGGGATCCCTTGGCGTTGGCGTCGGCAAAGTAAATGCCCAGCTTGCGCTCCTTCCCGTCGGCCCCTTTCACCAGCGCGCTGAGCTGCAAGCCGTCCTCCTGGCCACCGCCCGTGGACTTCCGCTCGACGCGGGGCACTGGCCCCAATTCCAACCGCACCGCCGCCACCCAGCCCGCGCCCGGCCGCACCGTGACCCGCAGGCTCTGTTTGCTGGCGAGCGGCTTTTCAAACTGCACCGCGAGATCCTTGCCAATCGCCACCTCGCCGTCCGGCTCAGGCTTGCCGTCTTTCATCAGCACCGCGCTCACCGGCGGCACGCTCCAGCCCTCCGGCTCGCCGGCGAGAAACGCGCGCATCTCGCCGACCCACTTTTCAAAACTCTCCGCCGCCGGCGCAGCGCCGAGCCGCGCGCGCGCCGCCGCGAGATGCGCGTCGAGTTGCGTCTGCGCGCGCTCTTTCCGCGCCCGCAGATACGGGCTCTCGACCTCGATCTCCGGCGGAAAGGGATGGTCGTTGCTGTAGCCAATCAGCTCCGGATTTTTCGTGTAACCGTAGTCGGAATAAACGCCCCACTGCTTCATGTCGGCGAAGAACGATTGCAGCTCGTAGAAGTCGCGCGCCTTGATCGGATCGAACTTGTGATCGTGGCACTCCGCGCAGCCAAACGTGCTCCCGAACCACGCCGCCGCGACCGCCCGCACGCGCTCCGCGCCGTACTTTGCGAGATACTCCTTCGGCTGCGCGCCACCCTCGCGCGTCATCATGTTCAGCCGGTTGTAGCCCGTGGCCACGAGCTGCTCGGTGGTCGGGTTCGGCAGCAGATCGCCCGCGAGTTGCTCAATGGTGAAGCGGTCGAAGCGCTTGTTCGCGTTGAAGGAATTGATGACGTAATCGCGATACGGAAAGATGCGCTGATTCTGGTCGCCGTGGAACCCGACCGTGTCCGTGAACCGCGCGACATCCAGCCACCACACCGCCATGCGCTCGCCGAAACGCGGCGACGCGAGCAGCCGGTCCACCTGCTTCTCATACGCATCCGGCGCGACGGCAGCGGTGAAAGCGGCCACCTCCTCCGGCGTCGGCGGCAGCCCCGTGAGGTCGAGCGAAAGCCGCCGCAGCAGCTTGGCTCTCGCCGCTTCCGGCGACGGTGCAATCTTCTTCGCCACCAACTTTGCCAGGATGAAGGCATCAATCGGATTCACCCTCTCTCCCTCCCTCCGTCCCTCCACCTCGCCCTCGCGCCCACCCGGCACCGCCGGCCGCACCAGCGGCGCGTATGCCCAGTGCGCCTCATACTCCGCGCCCTCCGCGACCCAGCGTTTGATCGTTTCCTTCTGCGCCTGCGTCAGCTCCTTGTGCGCCTTCGGCGGCGGCATGATGTCGTCTTTGTCCGGCGCAAAAATGCGCTCAATGATCTCACTCGCCTCCGGCTTTCCGGGAACGATCGGCGCGGTGCCGTCCTTGTTTTTCTTCAGCGCCTCCTCACGAATATCCAGCCGCATCCCCGCCTCCCGCGCCTTCGCATCGAAGCCGTGGCAATGAAAGCACGTGTCCGAAAAGATCGGCCGGATGTCGCGGTTAAACTGCACTTTCGCCGGAGCGCCCAGCGCAGAAGAAGCGACAGCGAATGAAGTCAGCAGGAGCAAGCGCGGCATCATGGTCACAAAGGTAGTTTGCGTGGTCACGAAAGTGCAACCGGGTCTTTGCCCGCATCTTGCCAAGTCATCCACCTCCGTTGGGACCCACGAAAATCCACCGGCCTCCCAAACTGACGTCACACTCAGCCAATTCGGCCGATTTTTCCACCGCAGGCAGAAGCCCGCCTACTTCGGCGGGTGCGAAACCGGGTTCACCCACTGGTATTGCGCGCAGATCGCCGCATACCAGCGCTCGGCGTGGACGAGTAGGCCGCGGGGACCGAAGTGGATGGTGTCGTGGCGATAGTCCTTGCTGCCGACGAGGTCGTTGGTGTCGGGGCCGCGGAAGGCGATGCCGTTGTCCCAGAGCGCCTTTTGCGCGCCGAGGATGGCGGCGATGCTGGGGCGGTAGTTCTTGCCGGGCTTGGGTGGGATGTAGGAATTGCCAGCGACAAACCAGTCCAGCTTCCAGCCCAACTGCGCGCGGCTGAATTCGATCATCGTCCGCGCGTCGCGCTCGTAGTCGGCGGCGGGCGTGGAGGGTTTGCCGGGATCGTCCGCATCGGCCTCGCCCTGCACCCAGAGCACTGCGCGGACACCATTGGGGCCAAACCATTTCGTCCGCTCAACGAGCCGCTCAATGTTCTTTGACTTGTCTCCCGGCAGCCACTCCTTGACCCGCAGCCAGTTCACCGTGGCCGCGCGAAAACAGACCGGCGCCCGCGTGGTCCGGGAAAGCATGTCGCCGAGGATCGGCCAGGGGGTGCCGCCATTGCCGGTCGCATCCGGGATCGGATCCGCCGCTGGCGTGAATCTTTTTCCGTCGAAATAGACGGACAAGCTCTCGTTCGATTTCTGGCGCGGGTTGCCGAAGTTGACCGAGTTCGACTGCCCCGCCGTGATGAACACATCGCCCACGCCCACCTGCCCGATTGAGGCTTCCTCAATCGCCGTCGGATCATCCGCCGACTTCCGAAAGCGCACGCTCAGCGCATACCACCCGCCGGTCTCCAGCTTCATTACGCCAGTGAATTTGCCATCCTTGATCTGGTCGCCCCTGGCCACCACGACCCAGTCCACGGCCTTGCCCCGCAAACCCTCGGCCAACGTCGCTTTTGCCTCCACCAAGGTCGTCTCCGCGGGAATCGCGCCCGCAAGTTTCACCTCGGCCCAATCCTCGGAATTGCGCTGCACGACCTGCCGCTCCAGCGGAGTGTCGAGCGTGGCTGCAAACCCCGGCAGAGCGGCGAACAGCAGCGGGAGCAAAACAAGGCGAGTGAGTTTCATGCCGCACTTTTTGGGGTCTGCGTCAGGCGATAGAAAGCAGGAAGTCCTGCTTCGCCCGGAAAGCATGGGGCGCTACGGTGCAGCCATGCTCCTGCGCGCGCTTCCCAATGTGAGTCTTGTTGGGTCGCTGAGTTTTACCCGGGCGGAGGACAAAGGATGGCAACTCGTTTGGTCGGATGAATTCGAGGGTGCAAAGCTCGATTTCGCAAAGTGGGCCGTCGCCGAGAACGCGCATGGTGGTGGCAACGGCGAGCTGCAATTTTTCGTCGATCGTCCGGAGAATGTGCGCGTGGCGGACGGTCATCTGGTCATCGAGGCGCGCCGGGAGGAGTTTGACGCATTGGGTCAAAAGCGAGGGTTCACTTCCGGCCAATTGCGGACCAAGCACCGCGCGGAATGGAAGGATGGCCGCGTGGAGGTGCGGGCGAAGCTCCCGGTTGGTCGCGGCATGTGGCCCGCGATCTGGATGCTCCCGGCGCAGAACCGCTCCGGCGGTTGGGCGGCGAGTGGGGAAATCGACATCATGGAGTTGGTCGGCCACGAGCCAAATCCCGTCCACGGCACCCTGCATTACGGAAGCAAGTGGCCAAAGAACGTGCGTACGGGCGCGCCGTTCGTTTTACCAAAGGGGACTTTTGCCGATGATTTCCACCTGTTCGCGCTGGAGTGGGAGCACGGTGTCGTGCGGTGGTATGTGGACGGGGCGATCTATCAGACACAGACCAAGTGGGTCAGCGACGGCGGCTCCTTCCCGGCTCCTTTCGACCAGCCGTTTTAATTTGATCCTCAATGTCTCGGTCGGCGGCCAGTGGCCCGGCCCGCCGGACGCCAAGACGGTGTTTCCCCAACAGATGACGGTGGACTACGTGCGCGTCTATCAAAGGAAACCGTAGTCCCATTCCGCTCCCCCCTCGTCCGACCCTGCGGGAAAAATTAGATGTTCCGACGACGGCGTTTGACGTGGAGTTGGGCGAGGGACTTCGCCAGGGCGACTTGCACGGCGGCGGCCTCTTCGCTGCCCAACTCGTGCTTGCGGGCCATGGCTTCCTCGGCGCGTTTGACGGCGGCCTCGGCAGCGGATTCGTCGATGGCTTCCCACTCGATGGCCATGTCGGTCAGCACCTTCACGGATGTTTGATCGATGGTTACGAAACCTTCGCCGACGGCGAGATACTTGCGGTCGTTGCCTTTGCTGACCACGAGTTCGCCGGGGTGGATCATGGTCATCAGCGGGATGTGCATGGGCAGCACCCCCATTTCACCTTCGGTGCCCGGAATGACGACGCCATCCACGTCGTCGCTGTAAGCGACTTTTTCGGGAGTGACGATTTCGAGTTTGAGGGTGGCCATGGATTTAGGAAGTAAGATTTAGGATTTAGGAAGTGAAGTAAGACGCGAATGGAAAGCGGATAACTTCCTCAATCTTACTTCTTACTTCCTAAATTCCCCGTCAGTCCTTGATCATCTCGATGCCGCCCTTCATGTAGAAGTTCGTCTCACCCACATCGTCGTGTTTGCCATCAAGGATTTCCTTGAAGCCGCGGACCGTCTCTTTGATCGAGACATACTGGCCGGGCGTGCCCGTGAAGACTTCGGCGACGCTGAAGGGCTGCGAGAGGAAGCGCTGGATTTTGCGGGCGCGGAAGACGAGCAACTTGTCCTCGGGCGAAAGCTCATCCATGCCGAGAATGGCGATGATGTCCTGCAAGTCCTTGTAGCGCTGAAGCACACGCTGAACGCCACGGGCGACGAGGTAGTGCTCTTCGCCGACGATCTCGGGTGCGAGCGCCTTCGATGTCGAAGCGAGCGGATCGACGGCAGGATAGATACCCAACTCGGCGATGGAGCGCTCGAGCACGATCGTCGAGTCAAGGTGCGCGAAGGTGTTCGCGGGCGCGGGATCGGTGAGATCGTCCGCGGGAACATAGACGGCCTGCACGGAGGTGATGGAGCCTTTCTTCGTGGAGGTGATGCGCTCTTGGAGCGTGCCCATTTCCGAGGCGAGTGTGGGCTGATAACCCACCGCCGAAGGTGTGCGTCCGAGGAGCGCGGACACTTCGGAACCGGCCTGCGAGAAGCGGAAGACGTTATCGACGAAGAGGAGCACGTCCTGGTTCTTCTCGTCGCGGAAATACTCCGCCATCGAGAGCGCGGAGAGCGCCACGCGGAGGCGCGCGCCGGGAGGCTCGTTCATCTGGCCATACACGAGCGCGACCTTGGACTTGCTGAGGTCCTTTTGGTCGATGACTCCGGCCTCGCTCATCTCGTGGTAAAGATCGTTGCCCTCGCGGGAGCGTTCTCCGACGCCCGCGAAAACAGAGAATCCGCCGTGACCTTTGGCGATGTTATTGATGAGTTCGAGAATGACGACGGTCTTGCCGACGCCCGCACCACCAAACGCGCCGACTTTGCCGCCCTTGGTAAACGGGCAGATCAGATCGATGACCTTGATGCCGGTTTCAAGGATGGTCGAACTCACGTCCTGATCGATAAGGGCGGGGGCCGGGCGGTGAATGGGGTAGCGCTTGGTGTGGGCCACGGGGCCGCGCTCATCCACGGGGTCGCCGGTGACGTTAAAGATGCGGCCAAGGATGCCGTCGCCCACGGGGACGCTGATCGGTGCGCCAGTCGCGGTGACCGGCAGGCCGCGCTTGAGGCCCTCGCAGCCGCTCATGGCGATGGCGCGAACCCAGCCTTCGCCGAGATGCTGCTGCACTTCGAGGACGAGCTTGGTCTCGGCTCCGTTGACCGTGAACAGAATCTCAAGCGCTTCGTAGATTTTCGGGAAGATGCCCGAGACGGAAAAATCGACGTCCACAACGGGGCCGATGACTTGGACGATGGTGCCGGTATTACTCATAAGGAATGTGGGATGGGTTAGGAAAAGGGTTAGCCGAGCGCCATTTGGGCGGTCGTGATTTCGAGAAGTTCGGTGGTGATCGCGGCTTGACGGACCTTGTTGTATTCGAGGGTGAGGTCTTTGATGAGTTGCTTGGCGTTATCCGTCGCGCTCTTCATCGCCACCATCCGGGCGCTGTGCTCGGAAGCGCGGGAATCGAGAACCATCTGATAGACTTGGAAATAAACGTGGTGCGGCAGGACCGCGCTGAGCACTTCGCCGATGGCTGGCTCGAAGCTGTATTCCACGCTTTCACCCTGCGTCGCCTCGACTTTACCCGCGTCGTGCGCGCCGCTGATGCCGGTGGAAACTTCGAGGGAGGCAATGGGCAGGATCGTCTTCACCGTCGGCGTCTGGGTGAGGGTGTTGACGAAGTCCGTAAAGACGACCGTCACCTTATCCACTTCGCCGCTGACGAACTTATCCATGCAGAACTTCGAGACCGTCTTGGTTTCGAGAAAGGCCGGCGCGTCGCGCAGCTCAAACTCGGCGGCGATGGTGCGGTTGGTCCGGGCGAGATACTGCGAACCCTTGCGGCCGCAGGCGACAAAGATCGTCTTCGCCGGATCAAACTTCGCCACTTCACGCAGCAGGTTCGTGTTTAGAGCGCCGCACAGGCCTTTGTCGGTGCTGATCACGAGCACGAGTTCCTTTTTCACCTCACGCGCGACGAGCAACTCGTGCACACCTTCCTCCGCACCCGCGGCGACGGAACGCAACACTTTCGCGAGCAACTCGGCATAGGCCCGGCCAGCGACGGCGACCTGCTGGGCCTTGCGCATTTTCGCCGCGGCCACCATCTGCATGGCCTTGGTGATCTGCGAAGTGTTTTTGACCGACTTGATGCGTCGGCGGATGTCGCGCGTGTTCGCGGCCATGGGTTAGCGGTAGCTGGACTTAAACTCGCTGAGGGCGGCCTTGAGATCGGCGGTGATGTCGTCGTTGATCGCGCCGGTGTCGCGGATCTTGGCGAGCACAGCGTCTTTCCGCGTGGCAAAGTAGTCCTGCAGCTTGAGCTGGAAGTCTTTGATCTTATCGACAGCCACGTCGTCCATGTAGCCATTCTGCATCGACCAAAGTGTGGTGACCATGACCTCGGTGGCGAGCGGGTTGTATTGCACCTGCTTGAAGAGTTCGACGATGCGCGCGCCGCGATCGAGGATCGACTTGGTCTTGGCGTCGAGGTCGCTGCCAAACTGCGCGAAGGCCGCGAGTTCGCGGAACTGGGCGAGGTCACCCTTGATCTTACCGGCGACTTGCTTCACCGCCTTGATCTGCGCGGCGGAACCCACGCGACTTACCGATAGACCCACCGACACAGCGGGGCGGATGCCTTGGTAGAAAAGGTCGGTTTCAAGATAAATCTGGCCGTCGGTGATGGAGATGACGTTCGTCGGGATGTAGGCCGAAACGTCGCCGGCCTGCGTCTCGATGATCGGGAGCGCGGTGACGGAGCCGTTGCCATTCTTTTCATCCACGCGGGCGCTGCGCTCGAGCAGGCGGCTGTGGAGATAGAACACGTCGCCGGGATAAGCCTCGCGACCGGACGGGCGCTTGAGGAGCAGCGAGACCTGGCGGTAGGCCACGGCATGCTTGGAAAGGTCATCATAGACGATGAGCGCATCCATGCCGTTATCCATGAACCACTCACCCATCGCCGCACCGGAGAACGGCGCGAGGTATTGGTTCGTGGCGGTGTCGGATGCGGGTGCCGAAACAATGATCGTGTAAGGCATCGCGCCAGCGGCTTCGAGGACGGCAAGCGAGCGGGCGATGTTTGAGTTTTTCTGCCCGATGCCAACGTAGATGGAATAAAGCGGGCGGAAGCCGGGCTTGCCCTCGTTGGCCTTGTTGATGCGCGCCTGGTTGATGATCGTGTCGATGGCGATCGTGG
>CAYQBV010000151.1:0-10230 GCA_964415705.1 uncultured Chthoniobacter sp.
GGGCCACGGTGCCGTCGGGGCGGATGGCGTAGGCGTCGGAGCGGAGGGTGAGGAGGTCGCCGGTGGTTTTCACGGGGGCGAAACGGCGGCGGGGGACGGCGACGGCGCGGGCGTCGGCGAAGCACTCGATGGCGGCGCCCATGGCGGTTTCGAGCTGCCAGACGGCGGGCGATTTTTTGTCGCGCGGAGCGACGGTTTTTTGGTTGCGGATGAGCGGGAGCGGGAGCGAACCGTGGGAGGCGGCGAGGGCGTCGCGCAGGCGGTCGAGGCGCAGCCAGAGGTTGTTGGTATTAAAGAAGCGGTGGCGCGTGATGTCCTGGAAGGCGTCGAGGTCAGAGGCGGGGCACTGGGCGGATTCGCGGAGGAGAAACTGGTCGCCGCCTTGGCCGGACGGCGCGGGGCGCAGGGCGAGGTGGCCGCCTTTGCGGTCGGAGGCGGTGCGGGCGGTGACCTCCATCATGAAGGGCGCGCCGCTTTGCGCGAACCAGGTGAGCAGCGCGAGGTCGAGGTTGGCACCGAGGTTGTCGCTGTTCGAGACGAAGACGTAGCGGACGCCCTCGGCGAGGAGGCGCTCCAGGGTGCCGCCGGTGGCGAGGACGGCGTAGAGATCGCCGTGGCCGGGCGGGCACCATTCGAGTTCGCGATCCTTTTCCCAGACGACGGGCCGCAGCGTTTTCGCGTCCACTTTGGGCGTCTTGTTTTGCAGCAGCTCGATCTCGTCGGGGCGGCCCAGTTCGGGGTATTTGGCCAGCGCGGCGCGGGTGTCGGCGCTGGTGCTGAAGCTGTTCATGGTGAGCAGGCGCATGTGGCCGCTCGTCTTCCGGAAGTGCAGGACCTGGCGCACGATGAGGTCGAGGAAAGTGAGGCCGTCGCGGACGGGCAGGAGGGATTTGGCGCGCTCGAGGCCCATGCCGGTGCCGAGGCCGCCGTTGAGTTTCAGGACGGCGGTCTGGCCGAGCAGCGCGGGGTCGGGTGCAACCTGCGCGGCGATCCCGGCGAGGGTGGGCAGGCTCTCGACGGGCTGGATGGAGTTTTCCGGGATGAGCCCGGAGTCTTGCTGGGCGAGCTGCGCGTAGTTGCGCTCAAAGGCCCGAATGGCCGGCTCGCTGACGCCGGCGGCTTCCATTTTGGTTCTGAATTCGCGGATGGGCATGGGCGCGCATGATGCGGATTCGCGCCGGTTTGTCAGCCCTGCGCGTGCGCTTTTTCCCGCCTGCGGCGGGTCCGTTGCTGCCGCGGACTACGCCTTCTTTTCTTCGTCCTCGTCCGCGGTGTCGTCGTCGTCTTCGTCCTCGTCTTCGAGGGGTTCGAGGTCGTGGACGCTGAAGAAGCGGCGCTTGCGCTTGCCTTTGGGGAGCGGGGCCAGGGTCATGGTCACGCTGCGGCCCATGAGTTTGGGCTCCGTTTCCACGTGGGCCATTTCCACGAGATCGGTTTTCACGCGCACCATGAGCGCCATGCCCAGATCCTGGTGGGCCATTTCGCGACCGCGGAACTGGAGCTGCACGCGCACCTTGTTCCCCTTGTCGAGAAACTCCTCGGCGTGCCGCATCTTCGTCTCGTAATCGTGGATCGCGCAGTTCACCCGAAACTTGATTTCTTTGAGTTTCGAGCCGGAGTTTTTCTTCTCCTTCTCCTGCTTGGACGCCTCGTATTTGAATTTCCCGAAATCCACAATCCGGCAGACCGGCGGATTGGCATTGGCGGCGATCTCGACCAGATCGAGACCCATTTCCTGCGCCCGGCGGATGGCGTCGGACAGTTTCAACACACCGAGCTGCTCGCCGGTGGAGGCGAGGATCACACGGACCTCGCGGGCGCGGATCCGACCATTGACACGATTTTGGATTAGAATAGGGAGACGGTTTTTTTCGGCGCGGGCGGGGAGCGCCGCTCGCGCCGGGATGGTTGTTTCGGGGTTCGCATGACTTGTGGGTTCGCGGAAAACTCCGCGCCCGCACAGCTCCGGCATCACCGCGCTTGCGAAGGCGTATCGGCAACGAGGATCACGAGGCTGGCCCGCTTTCCCACGGCGCAATGAAAGCGCGCCGGGACGCCGTGGGCAAGGTGAATCTTGGGCCGGGGAAATATCCCGGACGAATGCCCCCCCGGCCCCGATCGTGCTCTCCGTGGAACCATGAAACTCTGCATCTTCGTCGGGATGAGCGTGGGGAGCTGGGCGGGCTGGGCGCTGGGGGAGTCGGGTGGAGTGATGACGGCTTTTCTGGTCAGCGGAGTTGGCAGTTTGGTGGGCGTCTATCTGGGCTGGCGGGCTGCGCGGGCGCTGCTGGAGTGAGCGCGGGCGGGGGTTAAAAACCGCGCGGATTTCTGCGGCTTTGCAGCGGAGGAAAAATTGTGTTCTCGTGAACACACCATGCTTTCCGCCAATTTCCAGCCGTCACGCGCGACGGACGATGAGCCGTCGCTCCTGACCGGGCGGTTGGCGGCGTTGCGGGCTTTGCTGCACGAGAAATTTCCCGCCGGGGCGGTCCGGGAGTCGGGCGTGCTGCGGACGGGTTGTGCGGCGCTGGATGAGGCGGAGGGCGGGCTCCGGCAGGGGGCCGTCACGGAACTGGTCGGGCCGAGCAGTGCGGGGGCTTTGTTCCTCGCGGTCGCGCTCCGGGTGCTGGCGCGGGAGCAGGCGTTTGGCGCGCTGGTGGAGGCGGGAAATTCCTTTCACCCCGACGCGGCCGGGTCGTCCGCTTTGGCGCGGCTGCTCTGGGTGCGCTGCGGGGAGCCGCGCGCGGCGCTGAAAGCGGTCGATCTGCTTTTGCACGACGGCAATTTGCGGCTGCTCGTCCTCGACCTGCAGCTCACGCCGGAGCGGGAGTTGCGCCGCATCCCGGCGAGCACCTGGCACCGTTTCCAGCGCGTGGTGGAAACGACGGGCATGGCCTTTGTCATCCTCACTCCGCAGCCGATGATCGCCGGGGCGAAGACGCGGATGGCGGTCCGGCAGCGGTGGACTCTGGCGGCGATGCGGGAGCGGCGCGGCGCTTTGCTGGAAAGCTGGGAGGTGCAGGTTTTTGCGCGCCGGCAATTCTCCGCGCTGGCCGATGGCGCGCGGCAGCCGGCGTGAGGACGGGAGCCATGTACGCCGTGCTGCTGCTGCCCGAATTTCGCCTCCAGGCGGCGCGGCGTTTTCGCGACCTGGACGCGGCGGCGCCCGTGGCGGTGGTGGCGGAGGATGGGAAAATCTGCGCGTGCAGTGCGGCCGCCGCAGCCGGCGGAGTGCGCGCGGGCATGCCCGGCGTGCAGGGTCTGGCGCGCTGTCCGGCGCTGCAGCTCTGGCCGCGCGCGGGCGCCGCCGAACAGGCGGTGCAACAGGCGCTGCTGGAGCTGGCGGATTCGCTTTCGCCGGAGATCGAGGCGACCGGGGAAGGCTGTTGCACGCTCGATCTCCGTCGCAGCGGGACCGCCGATTGGAACGCGTGGTGCGCCGCGGTTCTCGCCCGGTTCACGGCGCTGGAGCTGCATGGCAAAGTGGGGATCGCCCCGAATCCCGACCTCGCTTTTCTCGCAGCGCGGCGGGCGGATTCCTTTCTCGTGGTGCAGGCGCCGCCGTCGTTTCTTGCGCAGTTGGCGATTGCGGAGATCGATCCGCCGCCGCATCTGCACGCGCTGCTGCGCGACTGGGGTGTGCACACGCTGGGGCAGTTCACCAGCCTGCCGCGCGGCGATCTCGCAGACCGGCTGGGGCCGGAGATGGACCGGCTCTGGCAGCGGGCTTCCGGTCAGACGGAGCGGCTGCTGCGGCTGGTGCGGCCGGCCGAGGAGTTCCGCGAAAGCTGCGACTTCGAGCACGCCCTCGAAACCGTGGAGCCGCTGCTTTTTCTGCTCCGCCGCTTTCTCGATCAGCTCACGCTCCGGCTCGCCACGGCGCACCGCGTCGCCGCCCGCATGGTGCTCACGCTGCCGCTCGACGACGGCACCGCGCACGAGCACGTCTTCTCCGTGCCCGCGCCCACGGGCGATGCGGAAGTGCTCCTGCGCATCCTCCACACGCATCTCGCCGACCTCCGCCTCGCGGCCCACCCGGCGGGGCTGCGCCTCCAGATCGACCCGGTGTGTCCCGACCATCAGCAGCTCCGTTTTTTCGAGAGTCCGCTGCGCGATCCGCAGCGTTTTGGCGAAACGCTCGCGCGCCTGAGCGCCCTGGTCGGGGTGGAAAATGTGGGCGTCGTGGAGCTGGCGGACTCGCACCGGCCCGACGCCTTCCGGCTGGTCGCGCCCCAGTTTCACCACCGCGCGAACCCCGCCGGGGAACCCGCTGCGGACCTCGCCGTGGGGCTGCCGCTGCGCCGTTACCGGCCGCCGCTTTCCGCCGCGGTCCGCGTGCTGCGGCAGGCGCCGGCGGAGGTCAGCTCGGCGGCGGTGAGCGGGCGCGTGGTCGCGCGGCTCGGGCCGTATCGCGCGAGCGGCGCGTGGTGGGAAAGCGAGCAGTGGAGCATGGAGGAGTGGGACGTGGAGATCGAAAGCCGGGGGCTCTTCCGCCTGCATCAGGAACCGTCCGGCTGGTTCATCGATGGCTGCTATGACACCGGCTTACGTTGAACTCCACGCCCGCAGCGCCTGCAGTTTCCTGCGCGGCGCGAGCCACCCCGAGCAACTCGCCGCGCAGGCCGCCGCGCTGGCGCTCCCGGCCGTGGCGCTGTGCGATCGCGACGGCGTGTACGGCGCGCCGCGTTTCCACGCCGCGGCCCGCGCGGCCGGCGTGCGCCCGCTCGTCGGCGCGGAGCTGACGCTCGACGATGGCAGCGTGCTGCCCGTGCTTGCGGCCAGCCGCACGGGTTACCGCCATCTCTGCCAGCTCATCACGCGCGCGAAATTGCGCGGCACCAAAGCGCACGCGCCGGTGCGCTGGGCGGAGCTGGCGGAATTCGCGGAGGGCCTGATCGCGCTGACCGGCGACGAGGAGGGGCCGGTGCGGCGCTGTCTGGAAAAGGATGACTGCGCCGGCGCGCGCGCGGCGGCCGAGCGGCTCGGCGTGATCTTCGGACGGGAAAATGTGGGCGTCGAAGTGCAGCGCCATTTGCGCCGCGGCGAGGAGGTCATCAATGACCGCCTTTTTGCGCTGGCTGCCGCGACCGGGCTGCGCGCCGTGGCCACCAATGGCGTGCTCCACGCCACCGCCGAGGAGCGCGTCGTGCTGGATGTCTTCACCTGCACGCGCGAGCACACCCATCTCGACGCCGCGGGCCGCCGGCTCGCGCTCAACCGCGAGCGCCACCTGAAGCCCGCCGACCGCATGGCGCGGCTTTTTGCCGATCATCCCGAGGCGCTGGAAAACAGCGTCCGCTTCGCCGAGCGCATGGATTTCACGCTGGCCGATCTCGGTTACGAATTTCCGCGTTATCCGGTGAGCGACGGCGAGACGATGGACACTTTTCTCCGCAAAGTGACCATGGCCGGCGCGCGCGCCCGCTATTCCCACCTCGGCGGCAAAGTGCTCGCGCAGATCAACCGCGAACTCGAACTCATCGGCCGGCTCGGCTTCTCCGGCTACTTCCTCATCGTCTGGGATCTCGTCAATTTCTGCACCGAGCAGAATCTCCTCGTGCAGGGCCGCGGCTCCGCGGCGAACAGCGTGGTCTGCTACGCGCTCGGCATCACCGCGTGCGATCCCATCGCGTGCAATTTGCTTTTCGAGCGCTTCCTCAGCGAGGGCCGCACCACCTGGCCGGACATCGACCTCGACCTCCCGAGCGGTGAGCGGCGCGAGCGGGTCATTCAGGAAGTGTATCGCCGCTACGGACCGCGCGGCGCGGCGATGACCGCGAATGTCATCACCTACCGCGGCCGCTCGGCCATGCGCGAGATCGGGAAAGCGCTGAACTTTCCCGGCGAAACGCTCGACCGTTTCTCCCGCCTTTTTGCCTCGGGCGATTTCCCGCACACGCTGGACCTCGCGGCGCAGATCGAGCGCGCCGGCGTGCCCGCCGCGCATCCCCGCCAGGCCGCGGCGCTCGATCTTTACCGGCGCATTTACGGACTGCCGCGCCACCTCGGCCAGCACAGCGGCGGCATGATCATCTGCCAGGGCCAGCTCGATTCCATCCTGCCGCTGGAAAACGCCGCGATGCCCGGCCGCGTGGTCGCGCAGTGGGACAAGGACGACTGCCACGACCTCGGCATCATCAAGGTGGATCTGCTCGGGCTCGGGATGATGGCGGCGCTGCAGGACGCGCTGGAACTCTGCGCCGCGCGGGACCGCCCGGTGGATCTCGCCACCATCCCGAAAGACGACGCGGCGACTTACGACCTGCTCTGCGCGGCGGACACCATCGGCACTTTCCAGGTCGAGTCGCGCGCCCAGATGGCCACGCTCCCGCGCCTCCAGCCGCGCTGTTTTTACGACGTGGTCGTGGAGGTCGCGATCATCCGCCCCGGCCCGATCCAGGGCGAGATGCTGCACCCGTATCTCGCGCGGCGGGCGGGCCGGGAGCCGGTGGATTATTTCGACGAACGCCTCCGGCCCGTGCTCGCCCGCACGCTCGGCGTCCCGCTTTTCCAGGAGCAACTGCTGAAGATCGCGATGGTCATGGCGGACTTCACCGGCAGCGAGGCCGAGGAGCTGCGGCGCGCGCTGAGCTTTCATCGTTCGCCGGAAAAAATGAACGCCGTCTGCGTGAAATTGCGCGCCGGCATGGAGCGCAACGGCGTCGCGCCCGGCGTCATCGAGCGCCTCACCAAAGCCGTGCAATCCTTCGCCGTGTATGGCTTCCCCGAGAGCCACGCAATCAGCTTCGCGCTCATCGCCTACGCGAGCTGCTGGCTGAAAGTGCATCGCGCGCCGGAGTTTTACGCGGGGCTGCTGAACAACCAGCCGATGGGCTTCTACTCGCCCGCCACGCTCGTCCTCGATGCCCGCCACCGCGGGGTCCGCATCCGCCCGGTCCACGTCGCGGAAAGCGACTGGCTCTGCACGGTCGGCCCGGATGACACGCTGCGCCTCGGCCTCTGCTACGTGCGCGGGCTGGCGCCGCTGGACGGCCAGCGCATCGTGGCCGAGCGCCAGCGCGCGCCGTTTGCCTCGCTCGCGGATTTCCAGCTCCGCACCGGGCTGGCGAAAGCCGCGCTGCGGCCGCTCGCGCAGCTCGGCGCGCTCAATGGGCTGGCCGGGCATCGGCGGGACGCGCAGTGGCAGGTCGAAGTCCGCCGCGCGCCCGACGATCTCTTTGCCCAGGCCAGCGCGCCCGCTTTCCTCCCGCTCGCGCCGATGAGTCCCGCCGAGCGCACCCAGGCGGACTACCACGCCACGGGTCTGACCACCGGCCCGCACCCGATGGCGGCGATCCGCGCGAAATTCCCCGGGGCCGCGGACCTCTGGCGGGCCGCCGAGCTGACCCAGGCGCGCACCGGCACGCTCCTGCGCATCGCGGGCCTGGTCATTTGCCGGCAGCGGCCCGGCACGGCGAAAGGCTTCGTCTTTGTCAGCCTCGAAGACGAGACCGGCGTGGCCAATGCCATCATCACGCCGCAGCTTTTCGAGCAATGCCGCCTCTTGCTCAGCGAGGAGCCGTTTCTGATCATCGAAGGCGTGGTGCAAAACATCGACCGCGTCATTCATGTCAAAGCCCGGAGCGTGGCCCCGCTGCCCGCCGCGGAGCTGAGCGCGCCGGCCTCGCACGACTTTCACTGACCCGATGCCGCGCGTCATTTTCCACGTCGATATGGATGCGTTTTTCGCCTCCGTGGAGCAGCGCGACGAGCCGGCGTATCGCGGCCAGCCCGTGATCGTGGGCGCGCCGCCGGATCAGCGCGGCGTGGTCTGCGCGGCGAGCTACGAGGCGCGGAAATTCCAAGTGCGCTCGGCCATGCCTTCCAGCACCGCGGCCCGGCTGTGCCCGCACGGGATTTTCGTCCGCCCGCGCATGGAGGCCTACCGCGCGGAGTCCGCCGCGATCATGGAAATCCTCCGCACCGTCGCGCCGGTCATCGAGAAAGTCTCCGTGGACGAGGCCTACCTCGAGGTCAGCGCCGCCTTTGCCCACCACGCCGACGCCGATGCCGCGCTCGAAGCCGCCGTGCCGGTCGCCGCGGAGATCAAAAGCCGCATCGCCCGCGAGCGCCACCTCACCGCCAGCATCGGCGTGGCGGCGAATAAATTCCTCGCGAAACTCGGCAGCGATTTTCAGAAACCCGACGGCCTCACGCTCATCCGCGAACGCGACAAGGTGGCGTTTCTCCAGCCGCTTTCCGTGCGCTCGATCCACGGGGTCGGCCCCGTCACCGCCCAGGCGCTGGAGGCCCAGGGGCTGCGGACCATCGCCGACCTGCAAAACACCGCGGCCGACCTCGCCGGGATCGTCGGGTCATTTGCCGAGAGCCTGCAAAGACGGGCCTGGGGCGACGACGACCGCCCCGTGGACCCGAGCGACGAACGCAAAAGCATCAGCGCTGAAAACACCTTTCTCCACGACACCGACCACCGGCCCACCCTGCGCGCCGCCCTCCGCGAACTCGCCGCCGACGTGGCCCACACCCTCGCCGGGCACGGCATGGGTGCCCGGACCGTGCAGGTCAAAGTGCGCTACACGGATTTCACCACCCTCACCCGCCAGCTCCGCGTGGAAGAGCCGCTCACCAGCGCCGACGAAATCTACCGCCTCGCCTGCTATCTCCTCGCCCGCGACCGGCTGGTGAAAAGTCCGCTGCGGCTGGTGGGCATCGGCGTCTCCACGCTCGTCCCGCCCCGCCGCCACCAGCTCCTGCTCCCGCTTTGACCGGTGCAAAAAAGAAGCGCGACCATTGCTGGTCGCGCTGCGGAAACTGAGGAACGAAACGTAAGGTTGTGTGTAATTAGGTTGTCTTCCTAGCTCGCGGCTTCCTTTTAAGCAGCACCCATGCCAGCCCCCGCGCGGGGCGGCAATTTTCCCCGGACGGGTCCATCGGGGTGTGATTGAAACTCGCGCCATCGGGATGTGCGCCAGGTGTCCCTCCGGGACCACAGACTTCCATGGCCCACATTTCATCATACCCGCCGCAACCGGCGGAGTCCGGCCCGGCGTCAGTTTGGCTTCGGCGGCGGCGCGGGCGTCGCGGGTGTGGCGGGCTCCGGGGCGGCCGGGGCTGGGGTGGCTGGCTTCGGGGTCGCCGGCACCGGCGTCGCGGGTGGGGCTTTGGGTTTGGTGAGATCCTCCCAGGTAAACAACTCGCCGCCGTAGCCGCCGATTTCGCCGAGGAGTTTTTCGCAGCGCTCGCGCCATTTGGCGAGGTCGGGCACGTCCATTTTCTCCGCGGTGCCAGGGAAGATGAGGTAGGTGACTTTGAGATCGTTGGTCGCGCGGGTCTCGCCGTTGGTCTTGGGGTTGATCTGTTTCCCGAGGCGCAGGGAGGCCTCGCCGATCAGGCTCATCGGCCCCACGTCGCCGACGATCGCGGGATAGATCGTCTTGCCGTAGATCACGACGCAGTAGTCGCCGACCGAGGGTTTGAAAGGGCCGGTTTGGCCGCGCAAGGCCATCGCGCCCGGCACGACGATGTAGGGATCGGCAAACGCGAGCAGAAAGCTGAAGGTCTTCAAATCGGCGATCTCGCTGCGGGTCCGTGCGATGGCTTCGCGGAGGTCTTCCTTGCGCGCGGCGGTCACGCCGTTGGTTTTCAGTTCCTGCTCCCAAGCTTTGATCTTTGCCTCGCGCGGCGGGATGAGGTTGCTCGGTTTGTCGGTTTTCTTCGCCCAGCGGTAGCTGGTGGCCGGCTGAAAGCTGGAGGACGCTCCCTCGACCTCGGCCACGCGGTCGCTGTCGGAGCCGTCGGTGTCGCTGTCCATGTCGGACTGGATGAAGAGCGCGCGGCGTTTCGTCTCGGGGTGCTGGAGTTCGAGGAGGGTTTCGCAGTCGTAGAAATTGTGGCGCGTGAGCAGGGTGTCGAGCCGCATCAGGTTGGCGCGCAGGGTCACGACTTTGCGCCGGTAGAGTTCGTCGAAAATCGGGGAAACCTTGGCCGTTTCGAGCAGGACGGGCAGCGCGGGGAGGACTTCCGGCAGGGCGCTGTTGATCCTCTTGAGTTCCTCCAATTCCCGATACGGCTTGGGCACTTTCACTTTCACCGTCAACTCGGCGGTGTAGCTGCCGGGGTCCTCGCGGTCGCGCGTGGCGGTGGTGCCGTGCTCGGTTTCGAGCGTCACCTCGTATTTCATGCCATTGAAAATCTTGCCAACTTCGAGGCGCTTGTTGGGCACGTACGGCGCCGGCGGCGGAGTGGGCGGGGCGGGGATTGCCGGGGGAG
>CAYQBV010000152.1:0-10082 GCA_964415705.1 uncultured Chthoniobacter sp.
CGGAACTGAGCCCCGCGCCACCGGCCGCTCCCTCGCGGAAGCCGCCCGCCACTCCGGCGGGCGGCTTCTTTTTTTGTCCGCGGGCGGCTCCGCGCGGCCACTCTGCGCTTGCTGCCGCCGCCCTTCTCGCGACAGCTTCCCGCCCTCTCACGCCCATGGAATCCGCCGCCCTCCCACCCGCTCCAGCCCACCCGGCGCGCTGGCTCGCGGTGGCCGTGATCGTGGCCACGATCCTCGGCGTGCCGGCGCTGCTCGATCAGGGCGGGGCGCGGCGCCAGCCTTTCGATGAGCGGCCGCTGCGGACACTGGCCAAGGCGCGACCGACCGGCGTGCTGCTCGGGGATTCCATGCTCGAGACGCGCATCGATCCGCAGACGCTGAAGAGCGTGAGCGGGGAGCGCTGGGAGGTGCTGGCCCAGCCGGGCAGCAGCTCGGCCATGTGGTTCCTCATGCTGAAAAACCTCATCGCCGTGCAATCGCCGCCACCGCGCACGGTGATCCTCTTTTTCCGCGATCGCCAGCTCACGCGCCCCACACACCGCACCGCGGGCGGCTATCGCAAAACCATCGAGACCTACATGCGCGACGACGAACCGGTGCTCGACGTGCTGCTCCGCGCCGGCGAGCGCCCGCTGCCGTGGCCGGAGCGCGCCTCGCTGGCCGTCTATCCCGTGCAATGGCGGCGCGAGCACTGGCGCGATCGCGTGGCCAATACCGCGCTCGATCTCGTGGCCAGCAGCCGCGAATACGGTCGGATTCGCGACGACGCGCGCGACATTTTCGCCCCGCGCCGGCTCCGGCAGGATAGCGGGCTGGACTTCGAGCGCGAGGAGGGCGGCCAGCGCGGGCTCGATGCGGCCGATCACAATTTCACCGCGGCCGTCGGGCGCTCGTTTCTCCCGCATCTCCTCGAGATCGCCCGCGCCCGGCAGATCCAGCTCGTCCTTTTCCGGGTAAAGCGGAAGCCGCCTGCCGAAGGCGAGATCGCGACCGAAAGCGCCACCACCCCGGCCTACATTCGCGATCTCCGCGCCTACGTGGAAAAGGCCGGCGCGCAGCTCATCGACGAAACGCGCGACGCCGACGTGGCGCTCCGCTTCTACGGCGCCGACGACCACGTGGCGCCCGCGATGATGAAGCCCTACACCGAGCTGTTCTGGAAAAAAGTCGGCCCGCAGTTGAAGGGATTTTGAGCTGCGAGCGAGTGGCCGGCCCGTAGTCGCACTGGCGCGCTGGGCTGTCGGTGCAGTAGAGTCCGGGCATGAACCGTTCTCCTTTTCTGCTCATCGACGGCGCGTGGGTCGGCGCGGCGGAGTCGTCGGCGGTTTTCAATCCCTACACGGGCGGGGAAATTGCGCGGGTGCCGCTGGGCGGGGCGGGGGAGATCGAGGCGGCGCTGGCGGCGGCGGCGGGCGCTTTTCCGCGGGTGCGCGGGACGGCGGGGCATGAGCGCGCGGCGCTGTTGCTGCGGATCGCGGCGGGGATCGGGGCGCGGCAGGCGGATTTCGTGGCGACGATCGTGAGCGAGGCGGGGAAGCCGGTGGTCGCAGCGGAGGCCGAGGTGGCGCGGGCGGCGATGACTTTCACGGCGGCGGCGGAAGAGGCGCGGCGGGCGCACGGCGAGCTGCTGCCGGTGGACGCCTTCCCCAGCGGGGACGGGCATCTCGGGCTGGTGCGGCGCTTTCCGCTGGGCGTGATCACGGCGATCACGCCGTTCAATTTCCCGCTGAATCTCGTCGCGCACAAAGTGGCGCCGGCGCTGGCCACGGGGAACACCATGGTGGTGAAGCCGGCGATGAAAACGCCGCTCACCGCGCTGCTCCTCGCGGAGGTGCTGCACGAGGCGGGCGTGCCGGCGGGGCAGATGAATTTCGTGACGTGCTCGAACGCGGATGCGGCGCGACTGGTCACGGATGTGCGGGTGAAAAAGGTGACTTTCACTGGCAGCCCGGCGGTGGGCTGGCGGCTGAAGGAGTTATGCGGCAAAAAGCGCATCACGCTGGAGCTGGGTGGCAACGCGGGGGTGATCGTCCACAGCGATGCGGACGTGGCGGCGGCGGTGCCGCTGATCGCGATGGGGGCGTTTGGCTACGCGGGGCAGTCGTGCATCAGCGTGCAGCGGGTGGTCGTGCATGAGTCGCGCTACGAGGAGGTGAAGGCGGCGCTGGTCGCGCACATCGCGGCGAAAGTGCTGACCGGCGATCCGTGGGAGCGGACGACGGTGGTCGGGCCGATGATCACCGAGCCGGCGCGCGATGCGGTGCTGGAGCGGATCGCGGCGGCGCTGGCCGGCGGTGCGCGGCTGGTCTGCGGCGGCGAAGTGCGAGGGCGCTGCCTGGAGGCGACGGTGCTGGAAAACGCCGGGGCCACGATGGCGATCTGCGCGGAGGAGGCGTTCGCGCCGGTGCTCACGCTGCATCGCTACGCGGAGTTCGCGGAGGCGCTGGCGTTTGTGAACGCGTCCGACTTTGGCCTGCAGGCGGGCGTTTTCACCCGCGACCTCACGCTCGCGCTGCGGGCCTATGAGGAACTGGAAGTCGGCGGTGTGCTCATCAATCAGGTGCCGACTTTCCGCGTGGAAAACATGCCATACGGCGGGATCAAGGATTCGGGCTTCGGGCGCGAAGGGGTGCGCTCCACGATGGAAGAGATGACGGAAATGAAATCGCTGGTTATCAAGAGGACGTAGATGAAACGACCGGCTGATTTTCAACGCAGAGACGCGGAGACCCCGAGGGCGCGGGTTTTTTTTCCGACGCTGCTCGCGCTGCTCGCGCTCGCCGCTCCGCTTGCGGCGCGCGTGCCGCGCCACCCGGCCATCCCGACGCTGCCCTCTCCGGTGACCACCGGCCCGACGTCCGGCGAGCCGTCGCTGAAGCGGCTGCTCTTCGGTCTCGGCGTGGGTTTTGAAAGGTTCGCCGGCGCGCAGGGCATGGGGATCACGCGGGTGCTGCCGGATTCGCCGGCGTCGCGCGCGGGGCTGGCGGTGGGCTGCATGGTCACGGAGATCAATGGCATCGTCACCGCGGGTCGCACCGGGGAGGACTGCGCGCGGATCATCCAAAGCACCTTCGGCCCGATTCGTCTGAAGTATCTCGACGCCAACCAGCAGGAGAAAACGCTGAAGCTTCGCAAGGCGTGGCTGCCGATGCCGGATTACCGGATTTTTAATCCGTGACGAAATCGAAGTCGGCCACGACCGCGCGGTGGTCGGAACGCAGCGAGTGGCCGTGCGTGCAATGGACCGCGCGGAGGCGGCGTCCCGACCAGATCTGATCGAGCGAAAGGACCGGGAGCGGCCAAGGCCAGGTCTCAGCCAATCCGCTGCCGGCGGCTTCAAAGGCGTTCGTCATATCCGCGCGCAACGGTGCGAGCAGGCGGGATTCGCGCGGGGTGTTGAAGTCGCCGAGCAGGATGAAATTTTCCCCGAAGTGCGGGCGGGCGCGGGTCAACAGATTCGCCCAGGCGCGGCGGCGCGACTGTGTGGGGCGCGGCGTGATGTCTACCTGGAGGACCGTGACCGGACGGCCGCGGATCTCCGTTTGGAGCAGCGCGCAGTAGGAATTGGCGGCGAATTGCCGACTCTCCTGGGTGAGGATTTTTCCGCGGATCAGGCAGGTCATTTCGCCGGCGAACTCGGCCGCTGCATAACCGGGAAACTCCGCCTGCCAGCGCGCCAGCGTGGCCGGCTTCCGCCCCTGGTGCCCCTCGGCGAGCGCGATGATGTCGGCATCCTGCGCGCGCAGCCAGCGGGCGTCGCCCGCCAGTCGGCCAACTGGCCGATCGACATTCCAATGCACCACGCGCAGGGCGCCCCGCCGGGTCGGAGCATCGTGCCGAAACCAGCTCGTACTCAGCCACACGCAGAGCGCCGCGAGCGCCAGACCAACGAACGCCGCCGCCGCGCGACGACGCTTTTTCCACCACCAAAAAAACCCCAGCGCCCCCGAGCCCGCGGCGATGACGGGCCACGGCGTGAGGTAGAAAAGGATCGCGAGTCCGTCGATGCGGTCGCCGACGGTGAGGTGGAGCACTGCGCCGAGCGGCAGCAGCACGCTGCCGGTGATCGCGCCCGCCAGAAACAGCCGGGCCGCGCCGCGCCGCATCACCGCGCGAGCCGCGCGAAGACGGCCAGCAACTGCTTCGCGACGACCGCGAACGAGAGCGATTCGCGCGCGAGTTCCACCGCGCGCTCGATCACGACCTGCACGTCATGCGGGTGGTCGAGCAGCCGCGCGGCGAGGTCGAAGAGCTGCTCCGGCGTGCGTCCGTGGCCGCAGAGATCGGGAAAGACGAGGCGCTCGGTGGTGCCATTGCCGCCCACGCACGGGACGCGGCAGAGCAGCGCGTCGCCCGCGACCTGGCCCGGCACGGCGCTGGCATCGAGCTGCCAGACGATGCGGTGCCGCGCCAGCAGCCGCAGGTAGCGCGGATAGGGCAGCCGGTTTTCGACCACGCGGAGCAGGCTGTCGGGGAGCTGCAGCCGCGCGAGCATCCGCCGGCCGCGCCAGCCGTCGCCGTTGAAAACGGTCACGGGTTCCTGCATCGCCTCCGCGAGCTGGCGCACCGCGAGGAGCGCGGCCAGATGATTGCGGGACGGAGTGGAAAATTCGCGCGTCCCGATGAAGACGCCGCGCCGCTCCTCGATCGGGATGGAGAAATCCCAGCGCTCGTCCTCCACGGGATACGGCGTGGGGAGGAACTCCACGCGGCGCGCACCCGCGCCGAGATAGAGCGGGCCGAGGTCGGGCACTGTGGCGAGTGCCGCATCCGCGCGCTGGCAGATTTCCTGAAAGAGCCGCAACCGCGCCGGTTTGCCCAGCAGCTCCGCGACCTGAAACGCCCCGGCCTCTTTCAGCGCCACGATGACCGTCTTCCCCGCGCGCCGCAGCTCGAGCAGCGCATCGCGCGACGCCTTCAAATCGCGCAGCAGCAGCAGCACGTTCTTCGTCTCCGCCGGGATCGCCTGATCCTTGCGGTGGAAAGCGCCGCCGGTAGACGCGGCGAACGCGTGGTAATTCACCGGCGGATGCGCCGCCTCATCGGGCGCACCGGCGAAATCGGGAAAGTGTTGCTCGGGGTCGCGACCACCGGGATTGAGAACGGCCAAGGACATGAAGGTGGCGGAGTTCACCGGAAAATTCGCGCCGCGGCAACGCGCGACTCGCGGGGGAAATTCGAAATCCGAATATCGAAATCCGAAACAAATCTGAAAAGCGTGAAGGCGGTAAAGGGGAGGAGGGTGCGCCGCCTGCCGTTTTCCGACCTTCAATTCCTTCGAGCTTGTTTCGGATTTTCGATCCCTACACCGCCGCCATCGTCACCAGCCGCCGGACCAAATCCTCCCACGTCACCACGCCGAGTTGCTGGCCTTGCGCGTTGCTCACCACGGCGACCGTGATGCGGGCGGCGCGGAGTTTGCGGAGGACGCTGTAGGCGGGTTCGTTTTCGGCGACTTTCACGATGCGGCGCTGGAAGGACTCGAGGCGTCCGCGTCTCCGCCCGTCCAGCGCCACGTCGAAGACCTGCACCAGCCCGGTGATCTCGCCGCTGGCGGCGACCACCGGCCAGCGTTCCAGGCCGTTCGCGCGGCTGGCGTCGAGCAGGTCGGCGAGGTCGGCATCCACGGCGATGGTGCGGACCTCGGCGAGCGGGAGCATCACGTCTTTGGCCATCACGGCGCGAAAATCCACGACGTTGTGAATCATCTGCCGCTCCTCTTTGCCGAGCGCGCCGGTGCGCTCGCTCTCGATGGTCAGGTATTTGAAATCCTCGCGCGCGACGAAGAGCTTCCGTTCGGGAGCCGGGCGCTTTTTGAAAAGCAATCCCGACACCGCGGAGCCCACGGCATGCAGCGGCGAGAGCAGCAGATCGGCGAGGCGCAGCGGGCCGGTGAGCGCGGCGAGCGCGCGGTAGGGGAAGCGGCGGAAGAGCGACTTCGGCAGCAGCTCCAGCCCGAGCAGATAGACCGGCAGAAACGCCGCCAGCACCAGCGGATAGCCGCGTCCGCCGAAGCGCGCGACGAACTCCTGCGTGGTCAGCGTGATGGCGAAGATGTTCATCAGATTCGTGACCATCAGCACGGTCACGAGCAGCCGCTCGGGTTGCTCGAGCAGGCGGTTCAGCCGCAGCGCGGCGCGGTCGCGCAGCTTCACGCGGTGCTTCAGCCGCACGCGGTTGACCGACAAGATTCCCGCCTCGATGCCGGAGAAAATGAACGACACCAGCAGGCAGAGCGCGACGGCGAGCCACGTCATGGTTCCTCCTCCTCTCCGAGCAGAGGGGCCTCCGGCTGCACGACGAACACTTCCTCCACGCGCTTCCGCGAGGTGCGCCGCACGGTCATGGTGAGCCCGTCGATTTTCACCTCTGCGCCCGGTTTCGGCAGACCGCCGAGCCGGTTGAAAATCAGCCCGCCGACGGTGTCGATGCCTTCCTCCAGGAGTTGCACGCTGAGCAGCTCGTTGAGGTCGTCGAGCCGTGCGCTGCCGTTCACGATCAGCCCGCCGGCCACGCTCTCGATGTAGAGCCCGTGCTCTGCGAGCGGCACGGCGTCGCTGATGATTTCCTCGATGATGTCCGCCAGCGTGACGATGCCCTCGGTGCCGCCGTGCTCGTCCACCACGATGGCGAGCCCTTGCGGATGCTTGAGAAAACTCCGCAGCAGATCGATCGCCTTCATCGTCTCCGGCACGAAGGACGGCGCGATGAGTTGCTCGGTGTACGGCGTGTCGGAGTTGAGCAGGAACGCGCGCACGTCGAGCACGCCTTCGATGTCGTCGGGCGTCTCGCCATAGACGGGCACGCGGCGGTAGCGCTTGGCGCGCAGGCGCGGGATCAGCTCGTCGTGCGTGAGGTCGTCCGGCACGGCGAAGGCGTCCACGCGCGGGGTCATGCAATCCTTCGCGGTCTTGTCGCCGAGCTTGATGATCTCCTGGATCATCTCGCTCTCCGTCTCGTGCAGCGCACCCTCCTCGGCGCTCAGTTCGACGAGGGTTTCGAGTTCGTCTTCGCTGAGAAAGTGTCCGGTCTTGAGCGAGGCCGGCGTGACCACATCAGCGATCTTTTCACTCACCCGCTGGAGCACGCGGGCGAGCGGATCGAAGACCGGCGTGAGCACCCGTAGGACGCGCACGCCGAGGCGCGCGAAGCGGTGGGGGTCGGCGAGCGCGGCGAGTTTCGGCACGAGGTCGCAGACGAAAACGATGAGCGCGAAAATGGGCAGTGCCTCCGCCCAGAAGGGCACGTCCGGCCCTTCCAGAAGGCGTAGCAAATAGAGGCTGAGCACGATCAGCGGCAGGTTGACCAGCGCGTCGGCGAGGAGGATGACGCTGAGCAGCCGGCGGGGATTTTCCATGAGCCGCGCGAGCGCCGTGGCGAAGTCCGAGCGGCGCGCCTTCAGACGCTCGATGTGGTAGGGCTGGAGCGAAAACAGCGCCGTCTCGATGGCCGAAAACACCGCCGAGCAAACCGCCAGCGCGACGAGGATGCCGACCATGAGAGGGAACGCGCCGGCAGGCATTTACGGCGTGCCCGCGGCGGGTACTGCAAAAACCAAACGCTTCTTGTCACGCTCCATGACGGGTAGAATAGTTTTCCACCTTCCTTCAGCGCGATGAAAAAAAGCGACCGCATCTCCGCCCTCGTCGGCCAGCTCCCCGCCGGCGACGCGCTCGACCCGCACTACACGGGCTACTTCGCGTGCTTCAACGCGGGCCGCTACTACGAGGCGCACGATGTCCTCGAACACCTCTGGCTCGAGTGCCGCGACGGCAACGCGCTCTTTTACAAGGGGCTCATCCAGATCGCCGGCGCGTTTGTCCACCTGCAAAAGCAACACCTCCACCCGCTCCACCCGAAGCATGGGCGCCGCCTGCGCCCCGCGGTCCGGCTCTTCCGCCGCGGCGCGGAAAACCTCGCGCCTTTCGCCCCGGGGCACCTGCAACTCGATGTCGCCGCGATTCGCCTGCGCTGCACGGAGCTCGCGGAGGAAATCGAGGCCGCGAACTTCGCGCGGAATCCGTGGAGTCCAGCAACGCTGCCGCAGCTTCGATTGAACTAGAGTCTGATCGGACGCCACAAATTCGGAGTGGCCACGTGTCATCCGTCAAATCCGTGGTCTATTCCCCGATTTTTTTTCCGCTTCTGCCGTGGCTCTCAACTCAACTCCCAACTCCTCTCCCGATATCGTCATCCTCGGTGCCGGTGCCGCCGGGCTGATGTGCGCCATTGAGGCCGGCAAGCGCGGACGCCGCGTGACCGTGCTCGAGCACAACGAACGCGTGGGCCTGAAGATCGCCATCTCCGGCGGCGGGCGCTGCAACTTCACCAACCTCAGCGCCGGCCCCGACAACTACCTCTCGGCCAACCCCGACTTCTGCAAATCCGCGCTCGCCCGCTACACGCCGTGGGACTTCGTCGCGCTCGTGGAAAAACACCGCATCCCGTACCACGAGAAAAAGCTCGGCCAGCAGTTTTGCGACGGCAGTTCGCGCGCGATCATCGAGATGCTGCTCGCCGAGTGCGCCGCCGCGGGCGTGGAAATCCGCACACACTGCCACGTCACCGAAGTCCGCCGCAGCGACCGCTTTCACCTCGCCACCAGCACTGGCCCGCTCGACAGCGCCGCGCTCGTCATCGCCACCGGCGGGCTGTCCTTTCCGAAGCTCGGCGCGACGGATTTCGGCCACCGCATCGCCCGGCAGTTCGGGGTGAAACTCACCGCCCTGCGCCCCGGCCTCGTACCGCTCACTTTCGCCGCCGCCGACCAGCCGCTGCACGCGCTCAGCGGACTCTCCGTGCCCGTCGCCGCGCGCCACGCCGGGGCGCAGTTTTGCGAAAACCTGCTCTTCACCCACCGCGGCCTGAGCGGGCCGGCGATCTTGCAGATTTCGTCCTACTGGCGGGAAGGCGACACGCTGCACTTCGATCTCCTGCCGGGAGAAAACGCGGACGCCATCCTCGCCCGCTCCCGCGCCGAAAACACCGACCTCGCCACCGCCCTCATCGCGCACTGGCCGCGCCGTTTCGCCGAAGCCTGGAGCCAGCGCCACGCCCCCGCGAAAACTCCGCGCCACTACACCGCCCGCGAACTCACCGACCTCTCCGCGCTCCTCCACGCCTGGCCGCTCGCCTTCTCCGGCACCGAAGGCTACCCCAAAGCCGAAGTCACCCTCGGCGGCGTGGACACGCGCGAGCTTTCCTCGAAAACCATGGAAGCCCGCCACGTCCCCGGCCTCTACTTCATCGGCGAAGTCGTGGACGTGACCGGGTGGCTCGGCGGCTACAATTTCCAATGGGCCTGGGCCTCCGGCCACGCCGCGGGGCAGGCGGTGTGAAGGGCAACGGATGAATCAGCGGAGTTCCCTTTTTCTCGTCAGTTCCGCACCCTTCTCCAGTCATCCCGCCTATGCCTCGCCGCACAGACCTCGCCGTCATCCCCGCCGTCACCGCCATTTACGCTGACCTCGCCGCGCGCCCGATCGAGCGCGGGTGCATCGCGCGGACGGAGTGCTGCCGTTTCAAACTGACGGGCAAGACGCCATACCTCACGAAAGGTGAAGCGCTGGTGGCGGCCAAGGCGTGGCGGGCGACGGGACGCACGCGTCTGCCCGAGAGCCCAGACGGCGCGTGTCCGCTGCTCGACCGCACCACGGGGCGCTGCCGGATTTACGAAGGCCGCCCCTTCGGCTGCCGCACGCACTTTTGCTCCGCCGCCGGCGGGCCGTACGCGCGGCGCGAAGTCGTGGATCTCATCCACCGCCTCGAAGATCTCGACCGCGCCCTCGGCGGCGACGGTGCCCTGCCACTCCCTGCCGCCGTCGCAGGCGCGCTGGCCGAACGCACGTAACCCACGGGCACACTCCCCCTCCCCGCCCCGGTCCGGCGAACGGGTCGGCGGCGCGGCGCTCCTGCACGCTGGACACGCTCGCCGCCCCGCGTATATAAAGCCTCCCCGCAGGCCACCCTCGGGCGCCGATCAGAACCCGCCTGCGACAGTGAAATGCCGGCATAGCTCAGTTGGTAGAGCAGCTGATTTGTAATCAGCAGGTCATCGGTTCGAATCCGATTGCCGGCTCCCT
>CAYQBV010000153.1:0-10048 GCA_964415705.1 uncultured Chthoniobacter sp.
GCATCACCCCCACGGCATTTTGCGCCGCCGCCAGCCCACCCTCGGCGGCCTTGAGCATCCAGGGAAAGGCCTTTTTCGCGTCAATGCGCTGGCCAAACTTGCCGAAGAAAAAGGCGTCACCCACCGCATAGACCGCTTCGGGCAGTCCCTGGTCGGCCGCCTGCTGCATCCAGCGGAAACCCTCCTTGAGATCCTTCGCCGTGCCGCGGCCATTGGCGATCATCCGCCCGAGGTTGAACTGCCCTTTCAGCGAGCCTTTTTCCGCGCCCTTGCGAAACCAGACGACCGCCTGGGCATCGTCTTTCTCGGTGCCGATGCCGACGGAATAGAGATAGCCCAGACCGGCCTCCGCCTCGGCGTGGCCCTGCTCGGCGGCCTTTTTCATCAGGGCAAAAACCTGGCCGGGATCGGCGGGTCCGCCCTCGGCGTGGAGCGCCGTCCGGGCCTGCTGAAAAAGCGCTTCGGCATCGCCCGCCGGAACGGGAGTCTTTTCCGCCGGGGCGGCCAGCGCGAGGGCGGCGGGCAGGAGGAGGATCGTCAGGAGAGGCAGTATTTTCACAGTCATAGGAGGGGGAAAGAAATAGGTCCGCCGGAGCGGCGGGCAAGTGCCGGGGCGGGGTTTCATGGAGATTTCACCTCGTTGTCACGCGGATGTCACCGGCGCGGGTTCACGGTTGCAGGAGCAGGGCCTGAAGTTCCCGGAGGGCGTCCTGGAAATCCGCCGGCGCGCCCTCGATGGCCTTGGCGATATGTTCACGGGCCGCGGCTTTGTCGCCCAGATCGCCGAGCGTGTGGGCGAGCATGGCCTGCGTCCGCCAGTTGCCGGTGGCTGGCTCGGCCGCGGCCGCCAGACGGAATTCCGTCAGCGCCTCCATGAACCGGCCGAGATTGCGCAGGAGCGTCCCCTGGCCGAAGTGAAGGCCCGCCGCCGGCTGGTTTTCCCGCGCGGCGAGTTCCAGCGCCCGCCGGTAGTGAAAGATCCCGCGTTCGCCATAGCGCTGGCGGAGCAGGACGGAGGACGCATGCACGCTCCACTTGGCGTAGGCCTCCGCCCACGGTTTTGCCGAGCCGGGCGTCAGGAGCGTTTCCGCGCGCCGCAGCGCCGCAGCGCCGGCCTCGGGGTCGCCGAGCAACCCGCCGAGGACGGCGGCGCGCTCGACCCAGAGATGATCCGCGGAGGGGTCAAAGTGCAGGGCTTCCTGGAAATGGCGCACCGCCTCCCGCGCGTGCTCTGCGCGCACCGCGGGCCGCTGCTCGGCCAGCGCCCAGGTGAGGTGCAGCCGGGCGAGCGCGCAACTGAGCGGATTGAGCGGGGAAAGGGCGTGGCCGTCGGTCAGCACGCCGACGGCCCGGGCGAGCAGGGCATCGCCCGAGCGCGCGTCGGTCTCCTCCGCCAGGTTCACGCACGCATCGGAAAACCGCAGCCGGTATTCGTAGGCCCAGGGATCGTGCCCGATGGCGCGGGCGAACACGTCGAGCCCGGCCTGCCGCGTGCCCGGATGCGGGCTGGTCGCGCGGAGGCTGGCCGAGGCAAAAGCCGTATCGCCCAGCACGAAGCGCAGGGTGGCCGGGTAGGCCGTGAGACCGACACCTGCGGCGAGGACTGCGGCGGCGAGGAATCCCGCCCGCGAACCCGCCGCCCGACCAGTCGTCCGGCGCGGCGCACAGGCCCAGCCGAGGAGCGCGAGCAGCAGCCCGGCGGCGGAGAAAAAAGCCACGACCACCCACTCCGCGCACCGTGCCTGCCGGAGAATCTCCGCCACGGGAACGTCCGCTCCGGGGAGCGGTCCGGCGGCGGCGAGCTGGCAGGCTTTGAAGACCGCAAAAGCGCCCCCGAGCGTCCCGGCCGCGAGGAAGGTCCGCCGCCACGCCGGCCCAAACCGCCCGCCGCCCCGGACCGCCTCCGCGCCCGCGAAGGCCGCCATGAGCACGAGCGGCAGGAGATGGCTGGCCGCCTCGGTGCTCGTCATCCGGGTCAGCGAAATCGTCAGCGTTTCCCACCACGACAGCGGCGTGAGGAAATCGAGATGCACGAACGCAAAGCCCAGGGCGCACGCGGCCAGCGCGGCGAGCACGGGCAGCGCCCACGGCCGGGCGGGCGCGGCGGGCGGGGCCGCCTCCTCGGGCGACCGCGCGCGCGCGACGACGATCCCGAGGCCGATCCAAAAGAGCAGCGAAGTGGCCGCGACCTGAAAGGCGAACGCCGTTTCGACCAGATGCACCACCAGCGCGGCCCCCGCGGCGAGCGCCAGCAAGGCTCCTTCCGTCGCGGGCCGCGGGGCCGCCCGGCGTGGCGGGAAAAGGACGAAAGCCGCGAGCGCCGCCACCAGTCCGCCAGCCAGGCCGGCCTGCACGCCGAGGCCCAGATAACCCGGCCCGAACCGCGCCACGAACCCGCCCACGATCAGGATTCCCGCCAAGCCGCCGAACGCCGTGCTTTTCCACTCCGCCCGGAAATCCAGCGCCCGGAAGGAGAGGAGGATGCCTGCGGCAAAGACCAGCAGGAACGCAGCCGCGCCGGGCGCGCCGAGCGAAAACCACGAGTCCCAAAACAGATTGTGAAAGCTCTTTTCCAGACGCTTCTCCGGGTCGATCCACGACCACGTGCGCGGCAGCACACCATGCAGGGTCTCCGGGCCGAAGCCGATCGCCGACCGCACGCGCGGCGGCAGGTCGGGGTGGCCGTCGGGAAAAAGGAACGGTGCCTCCGCGAGGAGCAGCCGCGGCGCGCTGCCCCAGAGGCTGGTGCGAAAGGGATCCGGAGCCTCGCCCACCGGGACCGCCGAGGCGAAGCGCTCCAGCACCGGCAGCCGCGCCAGCGGGGCGAGCGGACCGCCCGGGACGCTGAGCGCCCCGAGGAAAACCACCGCGCCCACCGCGGCGAGACCACCCCACCGCAGCACGCGCCGACTCGTCCCGAACGCCGCCGAGGCCACGACCAGCACGACCACTCCGGCGAGCAGGGCCAGCAGGGGGCCGCGGCTTTTTGCGAGCAGCACCGCGGTCACCTGGAGCAGCAGGATCGCCGCGTAAACACCGGCGGAAAAAAGCCGCCGGCCCGGCGCCGCGCGCAGCGTCTCGTAAAGCCGCACGAGCGTGAACGGGATGACCATCCCGAGATGGGCCGCCAGGGAAATCTGATGGCCCGCGAGCGAAACCGCGCCGCGACTTTTTTCCAAAACGCCCTGATCGAGGTTCAGGGGGTCGAAGCCGCAGCTCTGGGCGATGGCGAAAAGGGCGAGCGGGATCGTGGGCAGAATGAGCGCGGCGGCGAGGCGCTCCCTTTGGGCCGGCGCACGGAGGTGCCGGGCGACCGCCCCGAAGAACACCAGCCCGGCGAGAAAGCTCACCAGCCCCTCGCGGTTCGGCGAGAAGCCCAGGACGCTCAGCACCGGATCGACCGAGAAAATTCCCGAGACCAAGTGCGCCAGCGCCAGCAGCCCGATGGCCACCCCCAAGACGACCACGAGCGGCGTGGCGGGCGGGCGTTTCGCGGACGGTCCGGCCTCGATGCGCCGAACCACCCAGGCCGCGGCCAACACCGCCGCGAGGAGCCGAAAGCAGGCCATCTTGAAAGGCTGGAACGCCGCGATCCCGTGCGGATTGTAAGCCAGCGGCACGAGCACCACCGCCGCGAGCCAGCAGGCCTCCATCAAGCCGCCGCAGATTTCATGCAGCCGGGAAAACGGGCGTGCCGGGACGGGCGGTGATTTGGCGCGGGACATCGGGAGGGCAGCGCGGCCAGCGCTCAAGGCACCGCAGCTTCCGCCGCCTGCTCCCGCTTTTTCTTCTCCTCGTCCTCGTCCGGGCCGATCTCCCCCTCGCCATAGCCGAGCACCTGAACGGTGATGAGCGAAGGCAGTTCCACCGGCTGCTGCGTGGCCTCGCGCTGCTGCTGCTCGCGGGCCTGCTGCGCGGCATCGCCGCCGCTCGGCTGCTGCTGCGGCTGGGTGACGGCACCCAAACTCGGCGCCGCGACCGTCGGCGAGGCTGGCACTCCCGCCGAAGTGCCGCCCGCTTGAATATTGGACGCGTTCAAGACCGCGGTGGCCGCAATGTTCAGATTGCCGGTCACGCGGATCCCCGCATCGCCCGCGTCCACGATGCCCTGCGGGGCGATGAGATCCACGTTGCCCACGGGCACACCCACCACCGAGGCGAGCACGCCGATGCCACCGCCGGTCGCGAGGCCGCCGAGGTCGGTCTGGACGGTCGCGCTATTCGTGTCGATGACGACCCGCGTGGGCGGCGCAGTGACGACCGTCCGCGCGGCGTTGCCGGCGGCGATGTCGCCGGTCGAGGACCACATGATGATGTCGCCGCCGCGCAGGGTGAAGATACGGGCGCTGCCGATGCTGACATCGCCATCCGTGAAGACCGAGATCGCGCCGCCGAATTCCGTGACGACCCCGGGCGGCGTCAGCGGATTGCCGAAAATGTCCGACGCCATCGCCACGCCGCCGGCCGGCACCGCCAGCGAGATCGCCCCGCCCGAGGTGGTGCGGATTTCGCGGGCGCGGGTCAGCACTTCGCCCGTGCCGGTGCCTGGGCCAAAGAGCAGTTCGATCGCCGCGAGACCCGCGCTGTAATCCGCCGTCGTCCCGGCAGTGCGGCCGCTGTCCCGCAGTATGCCGTAGAATGTTTCCAGCGCCACAATGGCCTGCTGCTCGTCGGTCAAGGCGTCGAAAGTCAGCGTGGTGCCCAGCTTGTCGAGGTAGGCGGATTCCGCCAGCGGGCCGGCGGGCAGGTTCGCCACGATGAACCCGGTGAAATCCAGCGCGCTGCCCGCCAGGCCGACCGCCGGACCGCCGGCGGGACTGGACACGCCTGCAAACGCGATGAGATCCGCGCCCTCCTGCGGCAGGAAGGGATTCCGCCCGCTGCCGATGCTGGTGATGCCCACGCCCGTGCCGTCGGTAAAGTTTGCGCCCGTGCCCAAATCCAAGTCGCGCCCGGCCAGCACCTCGAGCACGCCCGGCCCGCCGATCTGAATGTCGCCCTGCAGGACGTTGGTCGTCACCCCGGTGACGGTCGTGCGGTTGGTATCGGAGATGGCGTTGCCAAGGCTGGCATTGTTCGCCAGCGCGCGCAGCGCGGTGTTCTCGTTGTACGGAATGATGTCGCGCCCGGCCGCAACGAGCGAAATGTCGGCGGCATCGTTGTTCTGGAGGTAGAACGACACATCAGCGATGTCGTTGCCCGCGATAATCCGGCTCGCTTTGGGCGAAAACAAAGTCAGCCCCGTGATGTCGCCAGCCGTCGCGTAAAGCCGCACCGGGTCGGTGTCGCCGCGGTGCAGGAGCCCGGCGGCATGCAGCGCCTGCTGCACCTCGGTGGTCGCCGGCACGCCGCTGACCGCCCCCGTTTCGATGAAAATCTTGTTCAGGTCGTTAAAAAAGGTCGTGGTGGTCACCCGGAGATCGGTAGGCACCCGGCCCGCCACTTCCGCGTAGGCAAAAGGCGAGGCCACCCCAGGCACGGACGCCGGGTCCGCGTCGGACAGATTGATCGTTGCGGAGGTCCAGGTGGTGGTCGTCCCGGTGCGACTCGCGGGTTGCAACCCGATGATCCCGCCGGACGCCGCCAGCTCCACCGTGCCCGTCGGCGAGGGGAAAAGCGTGAGCGGTCCCACGAGATTCACATCGCCCGCGAAAGCGGTGCTCCGCAGCGTCGGGGCCGCGATGCGCGTGAAAGTGGTGAACGCACCGACGGTCGTCTCCGCGAGACGAATCCACGGCTGGAAATTCGATGAGTTCGAGGTGTTCTGGGCGGAGAACAGATTTTTCAATGACAGCCAGTTGTTCAGGATCGGCGTCGAGGAAGTGCCCAGGCGGTGCGTGACGCTGCCGCCAAACGAAGCGACCTCGACCCCCGCATCGGCGGAATACGTATTGAAGTAGGTCTTGTACCAATACCGGTTGTTCAAGCCGGACGGCAGGAGGAAGGGATTGACCACCGGGCCGAGCAGAATGTCCCCGCGCGCCGACACTGCGAAGGTGCTCTTGCCCGCAAAGAGCGTGGTCGGCAGCCAGGTCACGGGATCGAGAATCTGCGGAGTGCTCGAAAGAATGCCGCGCGACGGCGAGCGCGCCTGATTCGTGGTGATGACCCCGCCGGCAAACAGCCTGCCCTCGCCCTTTTCCACGTAATAAACGCCGCCGTCGATATTCGCCCCGGCCCGCACCGTGATGTCGCCGCCACCGAGCTCCACGAGATTCGCGGGATCGGGTGCGAGATTCAGGAATTCAGGCTCGCCCGGTTGCCCGAAGGCCGGGTTCGTCCGCCGGCCCGCCATCCGGGCGTTCGTCGGAGTCACCGCGTCCATGTTGATCACGTCACTGCCCGCGAGCAGCGCGATATTCCCGCCGCCGAGCGCGCCGATGCCCTGGAAGAAATTGCTGTAGTCGATCCACCAAGCCGTCGAAGCCGAGGGATCGGTGACGACAGGATCGCCCGCATCCACACCGCCCACGCCGAACCGCCCCGTGGCCGGATCGACATAGCCGCGCCGGTAGAGCCAGTTCATCGGGAGCTGCCCGGTGGAATCCGCGATCACCACCCCCTGCCGCAGCGTCGTCCGCCAAATGTCCCCGCCCGCCGAGAGCGAGACGTCTCCGCCAGCCAGCGCCCATTGCGCCTCGTACTGCTGCTGGATCGCGCCGTTGGCATTTTGCGGCTGCGCCAGGGTCGTCTGGCTCGGGTCCGGGTTCAGGATCGGCGCGACAAAATCGCTCGGCGCGAAGACCGTCGTCGGCGTGGGCAGGCGGACGCCCGCCGTGTAAATGGTGGCGAACTGGTTGCGGAGCTGCACGTCGCGCCCCGCCGCGATGGCGATGTCGCCCGTCCCCGTGCGGACGACCTCGTAGCGGGTGCCGGTGTTCGTGCCAGTGAGCGAAAAGCGGATGGTGTTGGCCGTCAGGCCGCTCAGCCCCGTGGCGGCGGAGGTGCCCGACGAAGAGGTATTCGGCACCGGGATGTAGAACTCCCCAACGAGCACCGAGCCGGCATTGGGCACGACCGCGCGGAAATCCGCCGCACTCAGATCGGCTCCCGCCGCGAAGCGATACGACCAGGACTGCGTGTTCACCGGCAGCGCGGGATTCAGGTCCATGAGCGTGGCCAGCCAGAGGGCCGAGTGGCCATTGGCCGCAGTGGCGGATACCGGATTGAAGCCGTCGCTCAGCGCATTGTTGAAAATCAGGTCGCCCGAGGCGCGCAGGGTCAGCACGCCCGGCGCGTTCTTCGGCCCGTAGCGGAAACCGGACAAATCCCAGTCCGCGGTGTTCAGCGAAGTAGCCGAGCCGTTCGCCGCATTCGCGGTCCCGAGCGCGAGGTTGCCCGTCGGGTTGATGATCTCCACGCCCGGCGCGATCACGAGCACCGCGTCCAGAGCGGGGGCGTCGGGGTTGCCCGTGAGCAGCTTGGTGTGCATCGCCGTGTAACCGGCGTTCAGGTAGGCGTCGCCCTCGGCATCGATCTGCCCGCGCAGCGTGGTGTTGAGCGTGCCGAGCCCCGCGCGGTTGTAGATCCGGAAGCCTTCCGCGACCACCGAGGATGCACCCGTGATGCCGCCTTCGAGCGAGGCGATGTTGATGTCGTTGCCCTTGCGCGGCGCCCGCAGGTGCAGCTTCCCGGTGAACTGCCCGCGGAAGGCGCTCGATCCCGGAGTCGCGAGGTCGCCCGCCACAAATGCGTCCACGCCGAGGTCGATCGTCGAGCCGCTCTTTACCCGCAGCAGCGCCGTCGGATCCTGCGGCCCGGTGAAGGTCGCGTTGAAATCCGTGCCCGCCTCCAGGCGGATTTCGCCACCCTTGCCGGCACTGCTGAAGTCGGCCCCGCGCACCGTCAGCACCGCGCCGGTTTCGAGCGAAAGATTGCGCCCCGCGACCAGCGCGATCTTTCCCCCCGTCCCGCCCGCGGCGTTGATCGTGCCGAGCACCGTGAGGTCGCCCTGGTCGGCGGCGACCGTGAAGTTGCGCGCGACATTCGCCGTTCCGCCGACGTTCTCGATCACCACGTTGCCGGTCCGCACGCGCAGGTTTCTTTCCTCGAAAAAACCGCCGTCATTGAGCGCGCCGCTGACCTCGGTGAAGGACGGCAGCGCGCCGACATCGAGCCGGAACCGGCCCGCCGTCCGCCCCGCGCCCGCGCCGCCGCGCAGGGTCGCGCCATTGATCCGGAATTCCCCCGCCGTGGCCGCCACCGTGACCGCACCCGCATCGCCGCCCGCCGCATGGGCCGCCGCCGAAATCCTGCTCCCCGCCAGCAACTCGACATCGCCGGCATCGGCCGTGAGCGTGATCGTCCCGGCATCCGAGTAGCGGATCAGATCATAAAACGCCTGCGCCGTTCCATCCGTCTGCAGAACCCCGCCGACCGTGACATCGCCGGTCCGCGCGCGGAGCGTGACCTGGCCGCTGGGCAGGAGCAGGTCGGTATTCGCCAAAATGCTCGCGCCCGTGAACGTGAAGCCCGCCCCAAGTCCACCCTGGACGCTGGCGACGCCGGTGCCGCGGTCGAGCACGAGCGCGCCGGTGGCCGTCACGTCGTGCGTCGAGCCGCGCGCCCCGGTGATGACCGGCGCGGTGATCGTGAGATTACCGGGCGTGCTGAAGGAGCCCGCGCCTTGCCCGAGCAGGCCTCCGGCGGCATCGAGGAAGATGTCGTCGTAGCCCGCCACGGAAACCGCATTGGCCCCGAGGCGGATGGTCTGCGCCTCGACCCGGAGCGCTCCCGAAGACCCCGCCGGTGCCGCCAGCGCGACCGCATCCGCCGGCCGCTCAAAAAGCACGTCGCCCGCGCGCAGCACCGCCGTCCCCGCGCCCTGATCATAACCGCGAATCCCGCCCGCCGACAAAGTCAGCGAAGCCAGCGCGGCGCTCCCAAATTCACCCGAGCCGTAAAGGTCGATCGTCCGGTAGCTGCGCAAGCTCAGCGCCTGCACGCTTTGCACCGTCCCGAGGAGCGGTCCCGAGAGCGTGAGATGATCCGGGTTCACCACCGAGCCGGTGAGCACGGCGGAGGGCGGATCGAAAAGAATGCTGATCTGGCCGCCACTGAGCGCCAGCGTCTGCGCGGCGATCTCGGCCGTCGGGTCGAGCCTGGTGGCAAACGAAGAGTCGAGCGTCGTCACGCTCCCCGCGACCCGCGCCCCCGCGCCCAGCGTGAGCCGCGCCGTGGTCGCGCCGGTCACCCCGGTGCGGGTGATCGAGGCCCCGCCGCCCGCGCCGGTCCGGAGCAGCGCCCCGTCGCCCACAATCGCGAAAACCTGCGCCGCTTCGGAGAGCATCCCGGAGGCCGCCACGGCCGAGCCGTCGGTCAGGGTCAAACCTTCGCGCGAGACGAGCGTCACGTCCGGCCCCGTGAGCGTCGCGCCGGGATTGTCCAGCACCAGCGTTCCCGTCCGGACGTCCACCGTCGTCGTGGCACCAGTCCGGCGCAGCCCGCCCAGCAGCAGGCTTTCCGCGCCCCAGCCGTTCACGGTCGCCGCGCTCAGGACGACGGTCACGCCGCCCGTCGCCGCACCGCTCCCGCCGATGATCTCCATCCCGGCAAAACTGCTCACGTCGATCGCCGCCCCGCGCCCTCCGTCCGGGCGGGCCGTGAGAACCTTTCCCGCGGCCTGCAAAGCGGTGTTGCCGTGCAATGCCAGGTAGCCCGCATCCATCGGGAGCCGCTGCGGCCTCCCGAGATTCAGGCGCTGGGCCGCCTCGGGAAAAAACTCGCCGGTCAGCGCCACGTCGTAGGCGGCCCGCGCGCTGAGCACCTCCGGCGGGGCGACCTCGAACCGCGTCCGCACCGTCGCCGTCTCCGCCGGGTGGCTAAATTGGTTGACGGCGTAGCCCGACACATAGCTCGCCCCTTCCGGCAGGGTGAAAGTGCCGATCGGCCGGCTCGTCGTGGGCGTGACCAGAAAGGCTCCGGGCAACTGCGCGTAACGGCGCGGCAGCAGCGTGTAAGTCCCCGCCTCGAGGCCGGGCGAACTTTCCAAAAACACCCGGTCGCCCACGCTCAGCGTGCTGCTCACGAAACCCGGATCCCCGCTGAG
>CAYQBV010000154.1:0-9935 GCA_964415705.1 uncultured Chthoniobacter sp.
ACCCGGTGCGGCCGCGGGGCGGGCAGTCCGCACCGTCGCCGATTCGGGGTTGCCTGCGGGATTTCAGTGGCTATTAGGAGCCGCTGCATGCCCGATCCAACTGACACGCCCGCCGTCGCCCCGGAACACCACGCGGAGGTCCGCCGCCTCTTCGCGCAGGTCCTGGAGAAAAACACCCGCGACGCCGTGGACCTGCTGGCGTCCTATCCCGACGACTTCGTGGAGGAAGTCGTCGAGCTGCTCAGCCCCGCCCAGCGGCAGAGTGTGCTCGGCGCATTGCCGCCCGCGCGGCGGCAGCTCGTGCTCGCCGCGGCCTCGGAGGAAAACCGCCGGCAGTGGATGCAAAACGACCGCTTTCCCGAGGAGACCATCGGCCGGCTGATGGACGCGCCGCTCGCGGTGTTTCCCGAGACCACGACAATCGCCGCCGCCACCGGCACGCTGCGTTCGCTGGTCGCGCGCGCCTTTGTCACCTACCTCTGGGTGGTGGACGAAAAGGAGCGCTTCACCGGCGTGGTTGTGATGCGCGAGATGCTCCTCGGCCGGCCCGAGCAGACGCTCGGCGACATCATGATTCGCAACCCGTTTTCCTTTCTCCCCAAGACGCCGGTCGTGGACGCCATGAAGGCCGCAGTGACGAAACATTTTCCCGTCTATCCGGTCTGCGACGCCGAGGGCCGGCTGCTCGGCACGGTCCGCGGCACGGTGCTTTTCGAGGCGCAGGCCTTTGAGCTGAGCGCGCAGGCCGGCTCCATGGTGGGTGTCGAGAAAGAGGAGCGCCTCTCGACGCACTGGGGGCAGAGCCTGAAATTCCGGCACCCGTGGCTGCAGCTCAATCTGCTCACCGCGTTCGTCGCCGCCGCGGTGGTCGGGATCTTCGAGGGCACGCTGGAAAAAATCGTGCTGCTCGCCGTTTTCCTGCCGGTCCTCGCCGGGCAAAGCGGCAACACCGGCTGCCAGGCGCTCGCCGTCACGCTGCGCGGCATGACGCTCGGCGAGCTGACCCCGGCGAAAGCGCGCGCGCTGATCCGCAAAGAGGCGCTGCTCGGCCTGTGCAACGGCGCACTCGTCGGCCTCAGTGCCGGCGGCGGGATGCTCGTGTACGCGCTGCTGCAAAAAAACCAGAACGCCTGGATGCTCGCGTTCATTACGTGGCTGGCGATGGTCGGGAGCTGCGTGGTCAGCGGCATCGCGGGCGCGCTCGTCCCGCTCACGCTGAAGAGGCTGGGGGCCGACCCGGCGACCGCCTCCAGCATCTTTCTCACGACCGCGACGGACGTGGTCAGCATGGGCACCTTCCTCGGCCTCGCCACGCTGCTGATCTGACGGCGATGCGGTTTTCACCGGCCGAAAAACGCCCCGCTTCCGACGGGCTTGCCGACACCCGCCCGCGCCGCTAGGCTCCGCCGCCTATGGATATTGAGCTGCTCCGCACCGTTTCGATCCTGCGCCAACTGACCGACGATGAACTCCGCGCGTTTGCCGCGCTGTTCAGCCAGCGCGAGGTCAAACCCAAAGAACGCATCATCGAAGGCGGCGCGCCCAACCGCGCCTTTTACATCATCTGCGGCGGCGTGGTGCATATCCGGCGGCTGGCGCAGAAACGCGAGATGCTGCTCGGCCGGCTCGGCGTCGGCGGCTTCTTCGGCGAGATCAATCTTTTCGACCCCGGCATGGCCACCGCGAGCGTTTACGCCATGAAGCCCACGACCCTCGCCTCGGTGGATTACGACACGCTCCGCACTTTCATGACGGACCACCCGACGACCGGCTACAAAATCGTCTCCTCGATAATGACCGAAATGTGCCGCCGCTTCCGCCTGACCAGCGATCGCCTGGTGAACATGGCCTACTGGAACAACGCCGACGCTTCCGTGGCCTCGACGCCGTGATCCGGGCCTGACCCGTCTCTCACTGCGGCTGCTGGAAAACCTGGTCGCCGACCTTCGGCTCGCCGTTGACGACATCGGCGATGGTGAACGGACGGCGGCGGACCGGACCGGACTTTAGCTCCGCCACGGCTCCGTCCGGGCCGCGGGTCTTCAGCACGGCATCGGGCAGCGGGCCGGGGGAGTTCGTGCTGTCGATGAGGACGAAGTTTTGCTCAGCGTTCACCAGCGTGATCGTGCCGACGAGGAGTGGTTGCGGGACGGCGGTCGCACGCTTGACCGGCTTGCCCTTTGGCAGCCGCGCGCAGCCCGGAAAATGCGCGAGCAGCGGCACGACCAGGATCAAGTGGCGGAGCGCGCGAAACATCTCACTTCGGGCTGAGTTTCGGGCCGTCCTTCGTGTCCTTCACGATCCAACCGTGGGCGGCAATCTCGTCGCGCAGCCGGTCGCTGGCCGTCCAGTCCTTGTCCGCGCGAGCTTGCTGGCGCTTTTCCACGAGCGCGGCGACCTCGGCGGGGACGACGATACTTTCACGTTCAAACGCGAGCACCCGGTTGATCGCCTCCCAGAGCTTGAGCAGTTCGGCGGTGTGCGCCGGCGAGAGCTGGCCGTGGTCGAGCGCGCTGTTGCTTTCGCGGATCAGGTCGAAAAGCTGGCCCATCGCGCCGGAGATGTTCAGGTCATCGTCGAGGGCGGAAAAAAACCCTTCGTGCCGCTCGCTCAGATTCGCAGGCAACGCCCCGGCCAAATCTGAAATCTGAAATCTAAAATCTGAAATCCTCCCCACCCATTCATCAATCCGCCCCAGCGCCGCGCGCGCGCCTTCCAACCCTGCGATGGTGAAGTTCAGCGGCAGCCGGTAGTTCACCGTGAGCAGCGCGTAGCGGACCTCGCGGCCGGTGAAGCCTTTCTCCAGCAGATCGCGCAGCGTGTAGAAATTCCCCGCCGACTTTGACATCTTCTGCCCCTCCACCATGAGGTGCGCGCAATGCAGCCAGTGGCGCACGAATTTCTTCCCCGTGCAGCACTCGCTCTGCGCGATCTCCGCCTCATGATGCGGGAAAATGTTGTCCACCCCGCCGCAGTGGATATCCAGTTCCGGGCCGAGCAGCGCCGTCGCCATCGCGCTGCACTCGATGTGCCAGCCCGGCCGGCCCGCGCCCCAAGGCGCCTCCCAGCGCACCTCGCCGTCGGCCTCGTTCCACGCTTTCCAGAGCGCGAAGTCGCCGATGTTTTCCTTCTCGTATTCGTCGCTGTTCACGCGACCGCCCGGGCGCAGTTCGTCGAGATTCAGGTGCGCGAGCGCGCCGTAGGCGGGAAATTTTGCGAGCCGGAAATACACGCTCCGGTCCTCGGCCTGATACGCGATCCCCTGCTCCAGTAGTTGCCCGATCATCGCGATCATTCGCTCGATATAGCGCGGCTCCGTGGCTGCGGGAAAATGGTCCGCGCGCTTGATCCGCAGCGTGTCGAGGTCCGTGAAAAACGCGTCTTTATACACCTGCGTGAAGTCCGCCAGCCGACGACCCGCCGCCCGTGCGCCGCGGATGGTCTTGTCGTCCACGTCGGTCAAATTCATCACGCGCTCCACCTCGTAGCCGCGCGCCTCAAGGTGCCGCTGGAGCAGGTCCTCGAAGACGTAAGCGCGAAAGTTTCCGATGTGCGCGTGGTTATAAACCGTGGGGCCGCAGGTGTACATCTTCACCCGCTGCCCGGCGGGATCGAGCGGCGTGAAATCTTCGGTCTGGCGCGAGTAGGTATTGAAAAGTCGGACGGACATGCGAGCCGCGGATGTTAGCCGGTTTTCGCCCTTTGGCGATGCCGGTCCGCGGCTAAACCTCGCCGTCATCCCGAGCGGAGTCGAAGGACCTCTAACTTTTCGCGGGCGGAGGCGGTGGGCGAAGGCTATGACGAATGACAAAGCTCGAAGGCGTCTAATTTCAACAGCGAATTCGTCATTCGTCATTCGTCATTTGTCACTTCGCCCCCGCCGGGAGTTAGAGGTCCTTCGACTGCGCTGCGCAAAGCCTCCGCTCCGCTCAGGATGACGGGGGGGCCGCGCTGCGTTACTCGCCCCCGAGGGCGAGAGCGGTGGCGGTGGCGTAGTGGTCGGAGTGGCTGAGGCTGAGGTGCCAGGCGCGGACGCCAAGGGCGGCGGCGGTGGCTGCGCCGGTGCCGTGGAGGCGGACGGCGGGCTGGCCGCTGGGCTGGCGAACGATCTCGATGTCGCGCCAGGCGAGCTGTGCGCCGATGCCGGTGCCGAGGGCTTTGGCGACGGCTTCTTTCGCGGCGAAACGGGCAGCGTAGCAGCGCTCGGGCGTCGCGCCGCGATCGCAGTAGGCGCGTTCGCTTTCCAAAAAGACGCGGTCGAGAAAGGCTGCGCCGTGGCGCTCGATGGAGGCGGCGAGGCGCGCGGTTTCCACGATGTCGGTGCCGAGGCCGAGGACGGTCATGCCGTGGCGCGCAGGAGGGCGAGCATCTCCGCAACGGCGCTTTCCAAGCCGACCGTGAGCGCGCGGGAGACGATGGCGTGGCCGATGTTCAACTCGGCGAGGTGCGGGAGGGCGCGGATGTCGCGGATGTTCGCGTAGTTGATGCCGTGGCCGGCATTGACCTGGAGGCCGAGGCCGTGGGCGTGGGCTGCGGCCTCGTGGAGGCGGCGGATTTCGGCGGCGAGGGCGGAGCCGGTCGCGTTCGCGAAGGCGCCGGTGTGCAGCTCGATCATGGCGGCGCCGAGCTGGTGGGCGGCGTCGATCTGCCGCGGGTCGGGCTCGATGAAAAGGCTGACGCGGATGCCGGCGGCGTGGAGTCGCGCGACGGTGGGCGCGAGCGCACGCGTCTGCCCCGCGGCGTCGAGCCCGCCCTCGGTGGTGACCTCGGCGCGATTTTCGGGAACGAGGCAAACTTCCTCGGGCCGCACGCGCAGAGCGATGTCGAGGATCTCGGCGGTGTTACCCATTTCGAGGTTGAGCTTCGTGGTGAGGCTCTCGCGCAGGCGAAAAACATCGCGATCCTGAATGTGCCGGCGGTCGGCGCGGAGGTGGATGGTGATGCCGCTCGCGCCCGCCCGCTCCGAAGCGGCGGCCGCGGCAAGGAGATCCGGCTCGCAGATCGGCGACTCCGGATCAGCGGCATAGCGCGCCTGCCGGAGGGTGGCGATGTGGTCGATATTGACGCCGAGGGTCATGGGGAAAACTCGAAATCCGAATATCGAAATCCGAAACAAATTCCAAAAGTCGGAAAACGTGAAAACGGCTGGTTGGGCACCAGTGGCATTTCTGTTCCCGTCATTTCACGCGTTTCGGATTTGTTTCGGATTTCGATATTCGGATTTCGGATTTCTGCCGTCCGGCGGCTCAGTGCTTAAAGTGCCGCACGCCCGTGCAGATCATCGCCATCTTCCGCTCGTCCGCGGCGGCGATGACTTCGGGGTCTTTGACGGAGCCGCCGGGCTGGATGGCGCAGGTGGCGCCGGCTTCGGCGGCGGCGATGAGGCCATCGGGAAACGGGAAAAAGGCGTCGCTGCCGACGGCGCTGCCTTTGAGCGAGAGTCCGGCGTCGGCGGCTTTCCAAATGGCGATGCGCGAGGCGTCCACGCGCGACATTTGCCCCGCCCCGATGCCGAGCGTGCGGTCGGCGGCGGCATAGACGATGGCGTTGGACTTCACATGTTTCACCACGCGCCAGGCGAAGAGCATCGCGGCCAGTTCCTTCTCCGTCGGCTTGCGGGCGGTGACGACTTTACCGGCGAGGTCGCCGTCGAGCGCGGCGTCGCGGCTTTGCACGAGCACGCCGCCGGTGACGGAGCGGATGAGCATCTGCCCGTCCTCGGCCTGCGGCAGCGGGCGCGGGAACTGGCGCATGAGGCGGAGGTTTTTCTTTTTCTGCAAAAGCGCGCGCGCCTCGGCGTCGAAATCCGGCGCGATGATGACCTCGCTGAAGATCTCGCTGATCGCGCGGGCCAGCGGTTCGGTGAGCGGGCGGTTGCAGATGATGATGCCGCCAAACGGTGCCTGCTTGTCGGTCGCGAACGCTTTGTCCCACGCCGCGCGCAGGTCGTCGTCGCTGCCGATGCCGCACGGGTTGGTGTGCTTGAGGATGGCCACGGTCGGCTCACTGAACGCCGCGATCAGGTCCGACGCGGCGGTGATATCGAGGATGTTGTTATACGAAAGTTCCTTCCCGTGGAGCTTTTCAAAATGGTCGTCGAAGTGCCCGTAAAGCGCGGCGGTCTGGTGCGGGTTTTCACCGTAGCGCAGTCGCGCGACGATGGGCATGGAGAGGTTCAGCGAGCAGGTCGTCTCCTGCTCCTTGTCGAGGTAGTTGGCGATCGCGCCGTCGTATTTGGTCGTGGTGACGAAAACTTTGATGCCCAGCCGTTCGCGCAATTTCAGCGTGGTCGCGCCGTCATTGGCCTGAATGTTTTCCAGCACGTCGGCGTAGTCGGCGGGATCGACCACGACGGTCACGGAGCGGTAGTTTTTTGCCGCGCTGCGGAGCATGGAAGGCCCGCCGATGTCGATCTGCTCGATGGCTTCCTCCAGCGTCGTGCCGGCCTGGGCGATGGTCTTTTCAAACGGGTAAAGATTCACCACCACGAGGTCGATGGGCTGGATGCCGTGAGCCTCGGCCTGCGCGCGGTGGTCGGGGTTGTCGCGGACGAAAAGGAGGCCGCCGTGGACCTTCGGGTGGAGTGTTTTCACCCGGCCGTCGAGCATCTCAGGGAAGCCGGTGAAGGTGGAAATTTCCGTGTTCGCGATGCCCTCCGCGGCGAGCAGCTTGGCCGTGCCTCCCGTGGAAATGATCTCGATGCCCAGCCCCACGAGGGCGCGGGCAAAAGGCACGAGGCCGGTTTTGTCGGAAACGGAAATAAGGGCGCGACGGATGGGCTCCGAGGAATTCATGAGGGCGCGGAGACTAGCGCGCTCCGCGTGGCGGTCAATCGCGGCCTCCGGTCAAGCACAACGCTGGGGATTTCTGGCCTCGTGCCGATTGCCCTGCGTCGCCCAACCGCTAATTGGCCTACCGTATCCCGACGGATGCCCACACCGTGCGACCGTGAAGTCCTGGCAGCGAGAGCTCAAGAACGTCGCCCTCATCGTGGTCGCGATTTTTTCCGCCGCGCTGCTCACCGCGGTGTTTGGGGGCTTTTTCCTCGGCACCGGCATCGGTCTCGCCATCCGCGGCGGAGTGAGCGGCACCGAACAGGAAATCCTCATGTGCGTCGTCACGCGGCTGGAGATCGGCAAGATCAAATCCATCGCGCTCGAACACGATCCCGGTGCCTTCATCATGTTCCACCCGCTCTCGGATGTCTCGGGAGGCGTGCAGCGGAAAAGGCTTGGCGTTTGAAGGTTCGGGAGCGGGGCGGGAAATGGGGGAGTTTCCCCCGGCCAAGGTGCGCCCGCCTGCGGGGTCCATCCCGCTCCTTTCGCTGAGGGAATCATCCGGGCAGGCGGCGGTGGCGTATGCAGGGTTGCCGCGTAATTGACATCAAACTTTCCCACCCTATAACAACCCTTGTGAAAACTTTCACAAAGCCGGAACCCACGTTCGACAAAACCCTGGCGCTCAAGGCCACCTTTGAGCTGATCAACTCCCAGCTCTACTCGGTGGAAGAGCGCATCCGCCAGCAGGCGCGCGCCTTTGACCCGGCCGTGGAGGGCTACGTGGCCTACGCCATCGAGAGTCATGGAAAGCGCCTGCGCCCCGCGCTGGCGCTGCTCGCCGGCGGGGCCACCGGGAAGATCTGCCCGAGCCATTTCGACCTCGCGGTGATTGTGGAACTCATCCACGCCGCCACGCTCGTCCACGACGACATCCTCGACGGCGCGGACAAACGCCGCGGCCAGCCCACGGCCAATGCCAAGTGGGGCAACGCCATTTCTGTGCTCCTCGGCGACTGCCTTTTCGCCCACGCGCTGAAGCTCTCCACGAGCTTCCCCAACGGCGAAATCAGCCGTCGCATCGCCCACGCGGCGAGCGACGTGTGCAGCGGCGAGATCATCCAGACGCAGCGGCGTTTCGACCTGAAGCTGAGCGTCCCGGATTACTACAAAATCATCGAGATGAAGACCGGCGCGCTCTTTGCCGCCGCGTGCGAACTGGGCGCGTTCATCAACGAAGCCTCGCCCGACGTGATCAGCGCGCTGCGCACCTTCGGCATGCGCCTCGGCACGGCCTACCAGATCTACGACGACGTGGTGGACCTCGCGGGCGACGAGGCGCAAGTCGGCAAAACCCTTGGCAGCGATCTGCGCAAAGGCAAGCTGACGCTCCCCATTTTGCACCTCCTCCAGCATGCCGACGACGCCGAGCGCCAACGGCTCAGCGAGATCATCCTCAGCGGCGACGAAGACGCCGTCATCGCACTCGCCGATCGCGCGCTCGCCGCCGGGGCGGTGAAAAGCGCCGTGGCCACCTGCTGCAAGATGCTCCGCGATGCCCGGACGCAGCTCGAAATCGTCCCCGCGAACAAGTATCGCGACGCCCTCGCCAATCTCGTCACCACTCTGGAGACGATGATCGCGCAGTTTGGAAAGTAGGCGCGCCCGGAGCGCCTCCGGGAAAATCCGGGCAGAAAAAACCCGCCCCGGCGTAGAAAGATAGAAAGACGCCGGAGCGGGTGAACGTAAAACCAAACAACCGCATGGGAATGAGCAGCGACCATGCCACTCGCTGGACGGTGCCGAGGCTTCTTTCCCGAGTGCTCCTCACCCGCAGCCGGGTGGAAAATGCCTCGCCCCGGCGCGGGCGGTGCTCATAGTTCCGGGAATCCCACCCGCCATGCCCCGCCTCCTCACCGCGCTCACATTTATCCTTTGCTCCACCGCCCTGGCGGAGAAACTGCAGCGCCCCACGGGGTTTCTCGGCGTGCCCTTTGGCGCAGCACCGGCGGAGGTCGTGCGGGTGCTGGGCTCGCGCGGCGGGGCCACGGTGCCGGAGGAAATGCCGAGCACTTTCGACAAACTGGAACTGACCGGGGGAAACTTCGCTGGGCAGGAAGTCGTGAAGTGGACGCTGGAGTTTGTGGACCGGAAATTTGCCGCCGCCACCGTGACGCTCAAGACCGAGGGCAATGGCATGGCGGTCTATCAGGAGCTGAAGCAAAACCTCATCGCGAAATACGGCCCGGCCGTGGGTGAAAAAAAAGCCGGCAAGTCGGATGCCGACAAAAAGAAGCAGGTGACGCCCGCCAACAACGGCACCCGCCGGGAGGAGACTCATGGGAAGGTCGTGTTTTGGAAGTTCGCACCCACGCTCGCGGACAAAAGCCGCAGCCTGATCATCTGCACCGGCGCCGGTCCCGACGGCAACGAAGTGGCGGACGAGTCAAAGGTTCAGGTGACGCTCCAGTACATCGACGAAACGCGAATTCCCACCGCAGCCAAGCGCCTGACCGACCCTGGCACCAAGACCGCGCCTCCGGTGAAGAAGGAAGATCTGTAGCGGAAGTTTCACCTTTCGCCGGCCACGGGTGCCGACTAAAAGCTGCGCTCCCATGGCGACGCTGAAAATCCAGGAACTCCCCGAACAGGACCGCCCCCGCGAACGGCTCACGCGCCTCGGTGCGGGCGCGCTGAGCGACAGCGAACTCATCGCCATCCTGCTCCGCACCGGCATGGTCGGCGCGAACGCCATCGACGTCGCCAACCAGCTCCTCAAGGAATACCGGACCCTCGGCGGACTCGCCCGCTGCACCGTCGAGGAACTGTCGAAAATCAAAGGCGTGGGGCCCGCCAAATCCGTGCAGCTTGCGGCCGCCTTCGGCCTCGCCAGCCGTCTCGCCCGCGAGACGCTTTCCCGCCAGACGCTCGACACCCCGGAACTCGTCCACGCCCTCCTCGGCGCGGAAATGCGCGCGCTTTCCCGCGAGTCGCTCCGGGTCATCCTGCTCGACGCCAAACTCCAGCTCATGCGCCACGAGGAAGTCTCCAACGGCAGCCTGAACGAGAGCATCGCCCACCCGCGCGAAATCTTTCGCCCCGCTTTTCTCTACGCCGCCTACGCCATCATCGTCGTCCACAATCACCCCTCCGGCGACC
>CAYQBV010000155.1:0-9905 GCA_964415705.1 uncultured Chthoniobacter sp.
CACCGCCTGGGTCGGCTGGCGCGAATTCGACCACCGCGCCGCCATCCGCGAGGCGGAGGCGGCGGGCTTCGTGTGGGAAGTCCGCGAGCCCATCGGCCTCATCCGCAAGGACTGGCGCGCAGCTTTCCACAAGGAGACTTGGACGAAGAGCTACTGGAGTCTCGCTGTCGGCGAGGGCCGCGGCCTTGCCCGCCTCCGCCCGCTCCTCCTCCGCCTCCGCCCGGCGGTGCTGATCGCTTGGGCCTGCAAGGACGGGAACCTCGACGCCCTCCATGGCCTCTCCGGCCTGGGAAATCTCGACCTCCGGCGCTGCCCGAAGCTCCCGGCCACGGCGGTGGCGGAGCTGCGCGCCGCTTTGCCGAAGACCGAGATCTTTTCCAACTCAGCGCCGGAGCGGGCGGCGCTGGCGGGGTGGCGGGAAAAGGCGGAAGGATGAAGGGGGACGCGCGCGGCCGGCAGTGCCGGCGGGGCGGGCGAAAGAAAGAAAACCCGACCCCGGCGCACCGACAAATTTTCCCGCCCGCGCTAGCCCGGCACGAGCACCGGCACGAGCACCGGCTCGATCGCGCTGGGCTGGCCGATGACCGCGTCGGCGATCACCCCCTGGGCCTGATACTCGCGCTCTTCCGGCTGGCCGGCCACCGTGCCGGATGTTGGTCCATTCCTATTCCTACCCACTCCGGAGCCTTCCGAACCTTCGGTAGCCGTTTCCGAACCTTCGGTGCGCGCTTTCCAACTCTAAATCGCCCGTTTTTCCACCCCTCGTGACCCAGCTCCAGCTCCCGCCCCTCGTTCCTAGTCGCCCCTCGTCCCGGGGTGCAGCTTCGGAACGAGGAGTTCAACGAGGGAGATGTCGTTGGCGTTTCATGTTGAGAGTTCGCCGGCGATCACGCGCTGACAACACCCAGAGCGCCTGGCTCACCTTGAGCCGTATCCATGCAGTGGAGAGAAGGGGAGCGCGGCCATCCTGGCCGCCGCAGCCGGCATCCTGCCGGCTGCGGAAGGCGCGTGGACGAGTCACCGATCCGCGGACCCCAACACGCGTGCGGGGAGCCGGCAGGATGCCGGCTCCAACGGGCTGGAAGCCCGCGCTCCCCTTCTTCCAACTGACTGGATACGGTTTAGGGGAGCAGGCTACACCAAAACAGCGCCAAGTTTGCCCGGAATCACGCCTTTCTGAGACGTCCTATCGTCGGCGGCGGAGGCCGGCGAGGAGCGCGGAGGAGAGACTCAGGAGCAGTGCGGCGGAAGGCTCGGGAACGGCTTCGCCGGGGCTGGTCAGGGCGAGCGGGTTCACCTCGAGTCTGCCGGAGCCAGTGAGAAGGCTGGTCTGGTTGGCCGCGCCGCTGCCGAGGGCCCCCCAAATGCCGGCGGGCTGGGCGATGCCGTCGATGTAGAAGGCGCGGACGGTGTCGGTGGCGGCGGCGGTGTTGAGCTGAAAGTAGGCGCCGGTGGCGAGGTAAATGTCGGCGCCGTCGGCCAGGCAGGGGCTGCTGATGCTGAGGGTGCCGAGGGTGACGGTGGTGTCGCCGGTGTAGGTGTTCGCGCCGGTGAGGGTGAGGGTGCCCGCGCCTTCTTTGGTCAGGCTGCCGCTGCCGCCGATGGCGCTGGCGATGGTGGAGCCGGTGAAGGCGGTGGAGAGGTAGGCGGGGCCGGCGAGCTGGATCTGGCCGGGGCCGGAGACGAGATCGCCATTGACGCCGGCGATGAGGCGGCCGCCGTTGAAGTGGAGCCGGCTGTCGGCGCCCCGCAGGGAGACGCCGGTAATGGCCCCGGTGGCTCCGACATGGGCGGTGCTGATCCCGATGCCGTCGCCCAGATTAAAGGCGCTGCCGGTGCCGGTGAGGACCATGGCCATGCTGCCGGTGACGGTGAGGCCGGAGACGGTGCCGCGGCTGTTGTTGAGGTTCAGCCAGCCGCCGGAACCGACATCGAGGTGGTTGCCGCTGCCGCCGGAGTTGATCGTGACACCGCCGCCGGTCTGGCTGCCGCCGATGACCAGCGGGAGAGCGGACTGGATGAGGTGCAACTGGGAGCCCGCGCCGGTCACGCGGACGAAGTTGTCGTTGGAGCTGGCGGTTTCGCCGACGCTGAACTGCCGGTTGTTGGTGTTCCCGCTGTATTTGACCACGGCGCCGGCCTCGACCCGGAAGGCGTTGCCGCTGGCTCCCGCGCCCTGGCCGATTTCGAAGTTGCCGTTGTGCGCGAGGTTGGCCGTGATCCTCGATCCGGCGCCGGTGATGAGTTCGGTGTTGAAGCTGCCGGTGCCCCCGACCGTCACGCGCCCGCCGAGGATGGTGCCTCCGTTGCGGACGATGAAGGTATTGTTGCTGCCGGCGTTGCCGACGCGGATAAAGCCGCCGTTGCTGTTCGAGCCGCATTTGAGGAGGCTGAAAGTGGAGCCGGGGCCGTCCACGAGAAAGGTGTTGTTGTTGTGGGTGGCGAGGTCGCCGACGCGCCAGCCGTTGTCGCCGCCGCCGCTGACCTGCTCGACATACGCGCCGTTGCTGAAATTGACGGTGTTGTTGGAGCCGTTCCAATTGAGCTGGGCCCCATTGCCATAAAGCATCCAGGTCGGAGCGCTCGCGCTGCCGGCGACTGAGGGGCTGAGGTTGATGGTGTTGCCGTTGGTGCCGTTGCCGAGGCTCACATTGCCGGTCACGAGCCGGCCGCCGCCTGTCACGCTCAGGGTATTGCCTCCGGTGGTGGCGCCGATCACCGAGACTGCGGAACTTCGGTTGGTCGCGCCCGTGGCGGAGGCCACCTGCAGGGAGCCGGTGAGGTTGAGTTCGCCGCCGCCGTCCACTTTGAGCTGGCCGGTGAAATTGCCGCCGTCCGTCGTGCCGGTCAGGATGTGCGTGCCGCTGAGGGTCAGCTTGCCCGCGCCGGTCTTGGCGAGGATGTTGCCCGTGGAGTTGGCGGCGGCCGCGCCGATGCCGATCCCCGCGGAAATGATCGCGGTGCTGGCCACATCATTCTGTTCCAGGGTGATTGTCTGGCCGCTGCCGGCGCTGAAGCGGAGGCTATTGGGTGTGGACCCGGTGACGGTGGCCGCCGTGTTGAAGGTAATCTGATTCAGGTAAACCCCGCCGCTGATGGCGGTCGCGTCCCCGGCGGTGGCAAAGACTGCGGTGTTGAGCGGCCCGTTCGCCAAGTCCCACGCCGGGTTGCTCCCGCCGGACCAGTTGGCGCTGCTGATGTCCCAAGTTCCGGTGCTCCCGCCGGTCCACTGGCCGACGACCGCTCGCGCGGAAGGTGCGGAGAGGAGGGCGGCGATCGTGGTGGCAAGGATCAGGGTGGCGATGCTGGGGCGGGTCGTTGTTTTCATGGGAGGGTCTGGTTAGATAAATCGCGGTTCGGTGGGCAAGTGGGACGGCAGGCTGCCGGGGAGGGTTCGAGGTTGTTCGCGGAGATGGCAGCGGGGGGACGGAGAAGGGAACCTTGGTTTTCTCGGGCGAGGATCTTGTGGTGTCAACGCTCGGATCGGCCCGGAACGCTCGCGGCAGGTTGAATCGTGGGGAACCGCATGAGCTTTCGCTTGGCCGGGCCTCTTTGCCGTGCGAAATAGGCCACCCTTCCCGCCTATGAAAACTCCCACGTGCAGCTCAACCCTCGCCCTCGCCACGCTCTGCGCCGGCCTTTTCACCACGCACCCTCCGGCAGCGAAAGCGGAAGAGTTTTCCGCCAAGCCGCCGGTGCAGGCGCTGAGCCCGCAGGACGAACTCAAGACCTTCCAACTCCCGCCCGGCTACAAGCTCGAGCTGGTGCTGAGCGAGCCGGACATCAAGGAGCCGGGCGTGGTCGCGTTCGATGGCGACGGGCGGATGTTTGTCGCCGAGCTGCGCGGCTACATGCAGGACATCGATGGCAAGAACCAGCTCGACAAGATCAGCCGCGTCTCCCTGCACTGGTCGTCGAAAGGCGACGGCGTGTATGACAAGCACACGGTTTTCATCGACCAGCTCGTGCTGCCGCGGATGCTTGTGGCGCTGGACAAGGGGCGCATCATCGTGGGCGAGACAAACACGAACGATCTCTTCATCTACACCGACACGGATGGCGACGGCGTCTCGGACAAAAAGGAGCCGTTTTACGTCGGAGGCGGGCGCGGGGGAAATCTCGAGCATCAGCCGAACGGGCTGGTCTGGGCGCTCGATAACGGCCTCTACTCGACCTACAACAACCACCGCCTGCGCTGGACGCCCGCGGGCGCGGTCAAGGAGGAGGTCGCGGGGAATGGCGGGCAGTGGGGGCTGTGCCAGGACAATTTTGGCAAGCTGCTTTTCATGAACGCGGGTGGCGAGCAGGGGCCGCGGAGTTTTCAGCAGCCGATCCTCTATGGCGGCTTCAATCCGCCGGGGCAGTTCGCGCCGGGCTTCGAGGTCGTGTGGCCGGCGGTCGGGCTGGCGGATGTGCAGGGCGGGGGCGGGCGCTTTCGCAAGGAGGACAAGACGCTGAACCATTTCACGGCGACGTGCGGCTCGGAGTTTTTCCGCGGCGACCGGCTGCCCGCGGAACTGCGCGGAGACTTGTTCTTCGGCGAGCCGGTGGGCCGGCTGGTGCGGCGCGCGAAGGTCGAGGTGAAGGAGGGTTTCACCACGCTGAGCAATCCGCATCAGGAGGCGAAGTCGGAGTTTCTGCGCTCGACCGATCCGTGTTTCCGGCCGGTGAATTTCGCCAACGCGCCCGACGGCACGCTCTACATCGTGGACATGTACCGCGGCATCATTCAGGAGGGAAACTGGGTGCGGCCCGGCTCGTATCTGCGCAAGGTCGTGGAGCAGTACGGCCTGCAAAATGTCTTCGGTCACGGACGCATCTGGCGGCTCGTCCACACCAGTGCGAAGCCCGGCCCGCTGCCGCGCATGAACGCGGAAACGCCCGCGCAGCTCACGGCGCATCTCGGCCATCCGAACGGCTGGTGGCGCGACACCGCGCAGAAGCTTCTCGTTTTGCGACAGGACAAATCCGTGGTGCCGACGCTGACCGCGATCGCGCGGACGGACAAAAATGAATTCGCCCGGCTGCACGCGCTCTGGACGCTCGAAGGGCTCGGCGCGCTCACGCCCGCGCTGGTGCGAGAGAAGCTGAAGGACGCGCATCCGCAGATCCGCGTCGCCGCGCTGCGCGTGGGCGAGGCGCTCTACAAGGCGGGCGACAAATCGCTCGCCGCCGACGTGACGGCGGCGATGAAGGACGCGGATGAGAACGTCGTCATCCAGTCGCTCCTCACCGCGAAGCAGCTCGATCTCCCGGACTGGCGCACGACGGTCGGCGCGGTCGCCGGAGCGCACCCCGCGCGGGGTGTGAAGGTCGCCGGGGCGGTCCCTCCGCCGCCGCCGCCCGCGGGCGGGCGGCCGCTGACGCCCGAGCAAATGGCGCTCTACAAAACGGGCGAGACGAATTTCAAAGCGCTCTGCGCGACGTGCCACGGCACCGACGCGAAAGGGCTGCCGATGGCCGGGGGCGCGCCCGGCGCGATGCTCGCGCCGTCGCTCGCCGGCTCGAAGACGATGACCGGTCATCAGGACGGCGCGATCAAAGTCATGCTCCACGGCCTCGTCGGCGACATCGACGGGAAAAAGTATGAGGGCCAGATGATCGCGATGGCGACGAACGACGACGCGTGGATCGCCGGCGTGCTCAGCTACGTGCGGACGAACTTCGGGAACCGCGCCGGCCTCGTCACCCCGGCGGACGTGGCGGCGCTGCGCGCGGCGACGAAAGCGCGGACGCAGCCGTGGACGAGCACCGAGCTGCGCGCCTCGCTGCCCCAGCCGCTGACGAATCGCAAGGACTGGAAACTCACCGCCAGCCACGGCGCGGAGAGCACGCCGGCGGCCGTCGATGGCAACGCCGGTTCGCGCTTCAACAGCGGCGTTCCGCAAGGCCCCGGCATCTGGCTCCAGATCGAACTGCCGCAGGTCGTCGCGGTCTCGGGCCTGGTCTTCGACAACGCGAAGCCGGTCACCGATTTCCCGCGCGGCTACGAAGTCACGCTCTCGAATGACGGCCAGACCTGGAGCAAGCCGCTGGCTTCCGGCCGCGGTGCCGCCCCGCTGACGGAAATCAACTTCCCGCCCACCCTCGCGAAGTTCATCCGCATCGCCCTCACTGCCGAATCCGGCAGCAAGGCGTCGTGGTCGATCTGTGAGCTGCAAGTCATCGCCGCCGGCAGTGCCGTGCCGACCGGGCCTGCGAGCGCGCAGCGATGAGCTTCGGTTTCAAGGAATGGACGCTCATCTGCGACGCCCTCGGGCGCGGCGCGCAGAGCATCATCCTCCGCAAAGGTGGCATCGCCGAGGGGCGCGCGGGCTTTCGTTTCGAGCACCCGGAGTTCCTGCTTTTCCCCACGCTCTTTCACGAGCAGGTCGCCAAGCTCAAGCTCCCGCCCACCACGCTGCTGCCCGCGCCGCGCGCCGACGGCCAGCACGAAGTCCGGCTCCGCGTGCAGGTCGAGTGGACGGCGGACGTGACGGACTGGGAAACCGTGCGCGCCCTCGCGCCGTTCCACCTTTGGGAGGAGTCGGAAATCGAGAAGCGTTTCCGGCAGGACGAGAAGCCCGGCGTGAGCCTCGCCTTCGTGCGCGTGGCGGAGCTCGCGGAGCCGTTCGTTTTCCCCGACGCCCCGCGCTACGGCGGCTGCCGCTCGTGGATCACGCTCCCCGAGTTGCCCGCCGCCGCCCGCGCCACCGCCGTGCTCGAGGACACCACGCACCGCGCCCGCGAGCAGGCGATCCGCGCGGTGCTGGGGTGAAGGGGCCGGACGCCCGGCCGTTTGCGCGGGGGGATTGAGGCGGTGCCATGCGGTCGGCGAAACCGAGAAACGCGCATCCTCCCGCAAACTCAGCGGACGCCCGGAATGGCGAGAGCGTAGCGGCCTTTCCGGCGGGTCAGGCGGAGTGGCGTGTCAAAGGTTGCGGCGAGGTGTTGGGTGGTGAGCACGCGGGCGTTGGTCCCGGCAGCGAGGAGGCGTCCGGCGCGGAGGAGGAGGGTGTGGGTGAAAAGCGGAATGATTTCCTCGACGTGATGCGTGACGAAGAGGAGCGCGGGCGCGTTTCGTTGCGTGCCGAGGCGCTGGAGAAAGGCGAGGAAGTGTTCGCGGGCGAGGGGATCGAGCCCGGCGCAGGGTTCGTCGAGGATGAGCAGCGGCGGGCGGGCCATGAGGGCGCGGGCGATGAGCACGCGCTGGCGTTCGCCCTGGGAGAGGACGCCCCACGGCCGCGCGGCGAGATGTTTCGCCTCGACCTGCCGGAGCAGTCGCTGGGCGGCGGTGCGATCCTCGGCGCGGACGCGGCCCCAGTAGTCGATCATGGCGTAGCGTCCGCTGATGACGGTGGTCAGCGCGGGTTCGTGGTCGGGGATCATCTGGCGGATGCTCGAGCTCACGAGGCCGACGTGGGTGCGGAGTTCGCGCCAGTCGCTTTCGCCAAAGGTCTGGCCGAGCACGGTGATGTCGCCGCTGGTGGGCGAGAGGTAGCCGGTGAGCGCGCTGAGGAGCGAGGTTTTGCCCGAGCCATTGGCACCGAGGATGACCCAGTGCTCGCCGGGCGCGACGCTCCAGGAGACACGGTCGAGGATGCGGACATCGCCGCGCTGGATGGTGAGATCGCGGAGGGTGAGAATCATGGGTGCTTCATGATTGCGGCGTTTGCGGGGCGATACCAAGGCGCAAAAAAATGCGTGTCCTCGCGGGGGACGAACGCATGGGCGGTTCGCGGGGTGTGGTGGCGCGCGGCCCGTGAGCGACGAGCCAGGAACATCGACAAAGCGGCTCCGGCGCGATAATTCGACGCCCTCATGGCCCGCCCGAAACCGAACGCCGCTGACTGCCCCCGCAAGGACGCCGCCTCATGCCTGACCTGACGCCAGAACAACGGGCCCGCCAGCAGATCGACGCGCAACTCACTGCGTGCGGCTGGGTGGTGCAGGATTTCAAGGCGGTGGACTTCTCCGCAGGGCGGGGGATTGCGCTGCGCGAAGTGCCGCTCAAGACCGGTCCGTGTGACTATCTCCTGCTCGTGGACCGCATGGCTCTCGGCGTGATCGAGGCGAAGCAGGAAGGCACCACGCTCTCGACCGTCGCCGATCAATCGGGGCGCTATGCCAGCAACCTGCCCGACTTCCTCGCCGCCGGGCTGACGGGCACGCTCCCGTTCCTCTACGAATCCACCGGCGTCGAAACTTTCTTCCGCGACGAACGCGATCCCGCTCCCCGCTCCCGCCGCGTCTTCACCTTTCATCGTCCCGAGACGCTCGCCGAATGGGCTGCTGAGTCCGACACCCTGCGCGCCCGACTCGCGAAGATGCCCTTCGCTCATCCGCTCGCCACGCTGGGCATGCGTAGCTGCCAGATCGAAGCCATCACTGGCTTGGAAAAATCCTTCGCCGAAGATCGGCCCCGCGCGCTCATCCACATGGCCACCGGCGCAGGGAAGACTTTCACCGCCTGCGCCTTCACCTATCGCCTGATCAAACACGCCAAGGCCCGCCGCGTCCTCTTCCTCGTGGACCGTGCGAATCTCGGCGAGCAGGCCCGCGACGAGTTCCACCGCTACCGCACGCCCGACACCGGCCGCCTCTTCACCGAGCTCTACAACGTCCAGCACCTCACCTCGCCGCACATCGACGACGTCTGCCGCGTCACCATCTGCACCATCCAGCGGCTCTACTCGATCCTGCGCGGGGAGGAACTCGCGGAAGGCGCGGACGATCTCTCCGGCGCGGAAATCGCCGCCGCGCTCGGCGTCACCCGCACCCGCGACATCGCCTACAATCCCGCCGTCCCCATCGAGAAGTTCGACTTCATCGTCACCGACGAGTGCCATCGCTCCATCTACAATCTCTGGCGGCAGGTGCTCGAATACTTCGACGCCTCGCTCATCGGCCTCACCGCCACGCCCGCGCCGCAGACCATCGCCTACTTCCACCAGAACCGCGTCGCCGAATACAACCACGAGCGCGCCGTCACCGATGGCGTGAATGTCGGCTACGACGTCTATCGCATCAAAACCAAGGTCACCGAGGCCGGCGGCAAGGTGGACAAGGGTTTCCTCATCGACCACCGCAGCAAAGCCTCGCGCCAGGCCCGGCAGGAAGTCCTCGCCGACGATCTCGATTACACGCCCGCCGACCTCGACCGCTCCGTCGTCGTGCCCGACCAGATCCGCACCATCCTGCGCACCTACCGCGACGTCGTGCAGACCGAGCTGTTCCCCGGCCGCACGCTCGTGCCCAAGACGCTCATCTTCGCCAAGGACGACTCCCACGCCGAGGACATCGTCCACCTCTGCCGCGAGGTCTTCGGCAAGGGCAACGACTTCTGCAAAAAGATCACCTACCAGGCCAAGCACCCCGTCACCGGCAAGCCCGCCAAGTCGAAGGAACTCATCCGCGAATTCTGCCTCTCGCCCACGCTCCGCATCGCCGTCACCGTGGACATGATCGCCACCGGCACCGACATCAAGCCGCTCGAAGTCCTCGTCTTCCTGCGCGACGTCCGCAGCCGCGTCTATTTCGAGCAGATGAAAGGGCGCGGCACCCGCGTGCTCTCCTCCACCGACCTGCAATCCGTCTCCGGCGAAGACGCCCGCGCCAAGACCCGCTTCGTCATCGTGGATGCCGTGGGCGTGTGCGAGAGCGACAAGACCGAGTCCCGCCCGCTCGACCGCCAGCCCACCGTGCCGCTGAAGACGCTGCTCCAGCGCGTCCTGTTCCCCTGTGGCCGCGATGAAGACAAGCTCACCACGCTCGCCGCGCGCCTCGCCCGGCTCGACCGCGAACTCGAACCCGCCCAGCGCCAGCAAATCGTCACCGCCTCCGGAGGCCACACCCCCGCCACGCTCGCCGGTGCGCTCCTCCGCGCCTTCGATCCCGACGAAGTGGAAGCGGCGTCCCGCCGCTTG
>CAYQBV010000156.1:0-9816 GCA_964415705.1 uncultured Chthoniobacter sp.
GGGCTGCCCGGAGCCTCGATGGAGCCCGACGGACAAGTCCGCGCCACGGCTCTCCGCATCGCCGAGCCGCTGGCAAACAGGGACGCTACAGCAGTGAAACGTGCCGGTTGGTCGCCCAAACGCGTAGCGGAGCTGGAGGAGAGAATGTTTGCGCTTTCCAAAGACCCCAGCCCCGACGTGCAGCTCCAGCTCCAAGTCCTCCTTTCGCTCGGCGAAATCGGAGGGACGAAGGCCGAAGCGGTCATGGCCGACGTGCTCACCAAGAACGTCGAGAATCCCCTCGCCCGCACCGCCGCGATCTCCGGCCTGCGCGGGCGCGAGCTGGAATTTCTGCAAGCCCTTCTCGCCTCTCCCGACTGGACGAAAACCTCGCGCGGACGCGAGGCCGTCGTCAGCCAGCTCGTCCGCTGCATCCTCCAGGAACGCAAACCCGAGCGCCTCGCCGCGCTCCTCGCGCTCGCGGCGCAGCCACCGAAAGCTCCGTGGCAGCAGCTCGCGCTGCTCGATGGCCTCACACCCGGCAAGAAATCCAAACCCATCAAACTCGCCGCTGAGCCTCCCGAACTCGCCACGCTCGCCGCTTCCACCGACACCGAGGTGAAGACACGCGCCGAGAAAATCGCCGCGACTTTCACCTGGCCCGGCAAGCCCGGCGAAGCGCCCGAGGTCAAAGCCCCGCCGCTCACCGCCGCGCAGCAGGAGTTCGTCGCCAAAGGCGCGGCGCTCTACAACACCGTCTGCACCGCCTGCCATCTCCCGCAGGGCCAGGGCCAGGAGGGTCTCGCCCCGCCGCTCGCCGGTTCGGAGTGGGTCAGCGGCCCGGAATCGCGCCTCATCCGCATCGTCCTCCACGGCGTCGGCGGACGCATCTCCGTCGCCGGCAAAGACTACACGCTTTCCATGCCCGGCCTCGGCGCCGCGCTCGCCGACGAACCCGTGGCCCAGGTGCTCAGCTACATCCGCCGGTCCTTCGGCCACGAGCAGCCCATCGTCGAAACCGCCACCGTCACCAAAGTCCGCGCCGCCAGCAAAGACCGCGGCGCGGAATGGACGGCGGAGGAACTCGAAAGATACGAGTAGCTGCGGAAGCAGCGCAGGCTCATCCCGACCTTCACAAATATCGGGGCGGTTTTACCGAGGAACGGAATGACGGAATTTGGCCAAATGACGAAATGGAAATGCCTGTGGGAAATACCGTCATTCCGTCTCCCTCCGAGTCGCAGGTTTTTCGTGAGAGCTGGGATCAGCCCGCCGGTCCCCGGCTAGCGCTCCGATGGCGGCGGCATCTCGAGCTGGCCGAAAAGGAACGCGAGGACGTCGGCCTTTTGCGCGATGCGCTCGGTGAGGGCGGTGCCGCTGCCGTGGCCGGAGGCGGCGCTGAAGCGGGCGAGGATCGGACGGCCGGAAGCGGTCGCGGCCTGGAGGCGCGCGGTCATTTTGCGGGAGTGCGCGGGGTTCACGCGGCCATCGGTTTCGCCAGCGAGGAAAAAGACGGCGGGATATTTCACGCCGTCCACGACGCGGTGAAAGGGCGAGTAGGCGTGGATGGCGCGGAACTGCGCGGGATCTTTGACCGTGCCGAATTCGGTGACGTTGAAGGCGCCGTTCGGGTCGAGTTCCACGCGCAGCATGTCGAAGATGCCGACGTGAGCGACGACGGCGCGGGCCAGCTCGGGATGCTGGGTGAGGAACGCGCCCATGAGCAGCCCGCCATTGCTGCCGCCTTCCACGGCGAGCTTCGCGGGGCGGGTGTAGCCGCGCTCGATGAGGTGACGCGCGCAGGCGGCGAAGTCGTCGAAGACGTTCTGCTTGCACGTGAGGTTGCCGGCGAGATGCCACTCCTCGCCGTATTCGCCGCCGCCGCGGAGGTTGGCGATGGCGACCACGCCGCCGCGGTCGAACCACAGCCGCTGGGAGAAATCGAAGCCGGGCCGCAGGCTGATGCCGTAACCGCCGTAGCCGGTGAGCAGCGTGGGATTCGAGCCGTCGAGCTTCACGCCTTTGCGGCGCAGGATGCTGACGGGAATTTTCGTGCCGTCCTTGCTCACCGCAAACTCGCGCACCGCTTCGATGTCGGAGAAATCGACGGGCGAAGTATTGGCGAGCGCGGTTTTCTCCGGCGCGGCGGGCGCGGCTCCCCGTGGGTTGGAGAAATACCACGCGGACGGCTGCGTGAAGCTGGCTTCGCGGAAAAGGATGCCGGCCTCCGCGCCGCTGGCGGACTCCAGCACGACGACCTGCCCGACACTCGAAGCCGCGGGCAGCGACAGTTCGCGACCGTTTTTTCCATCCAACCCAAACTGCCGAATCCGCGACGGCCCGCCGAGCATCTCGGTGACGAACAGGCTGCCGGCGGTCGGGGTGATGCCCTCGATGACCGCCTCGCCCTCGGGCACGATGACCTCGGCCCCGGCCAGCGGCTTCGATCCGTCGCTCGGGAGGCGGAGGATTTTTCCGCGCGCGGCGTCTTTCACCGAGCGGAGGAAAAGCGTCGCACCGTCGGACGAAATCGCGACGCGCTTCACGCCGTCCGCGAATCCCGCGATCTGCCGCCACGGCGCGGCCTCGCCTGCACGCGCATCGCGCAGGTAGTGCGCGTACTCGCCGCCGTCGCCGTTCGCCACCGTCGCGAGGATCCAGCGGCCATCGGGCGAGGCGTCGAGGTCGATCTCGGCGATGCGGGGAAACTCGCGCCCTGCGGAATACACGTCGGCGCTGACCGGGGTGCCGAGCCGGTGAAAATAGATCTGCTGGAAGAAATTCAGGTCGTCGTCCGGGCGCTCCCCTTTGTGCGGATAGCGGGTGTAAAAAACCGCCTGGCCATCCGGCGTCCACGCCGCGCTCCCGCCGCCGGTGGGATACTGCACGCGCGGGATGGCATCGGGCAGACGCTCGCCGGTTTCCGTGCGGTAAAAGTGCAGCGTGCCCTCCTCGCTGCCGTGCTCGGAAAGGCAGACCGCGAGCAGCCTGCCGTCGGGCGAGGGCACGTACCAATCCATCGAGACCTGGCCCTTTGGCTCGATCTCGTTCGGGTCGAGCACGACTTTTTCCGAGGCGAGATCGTGCGCCGAGGCGAGCGTGACGAGCAGGCTCTGCTGCTTCGGCGGCTGGAATTTCAGCGCGAAAAGCCGGCCCGGACGCGCGACCAGCCCGCCATAGGACGGCGTCACTTTCGCGTAAAGCGCGGTCAGCCGCGCGGCGCTGGCGGCCCGATCCGGGAGGGCGTCGAGATGCGCGCGGACGTGGCGGTTCTGGGCATCGGTCCACGCTTTCACCGGTGGCGTCCCCGTCTCCTCCAGCCAGCGGTAATCGTCCGCGACCTTCACGCCGTGATACTCATCGGTGACGGGTTTTTTTTCTGACAAAGGCGGCACGGCGTGGGCGAATGGGAGCGAAAAGGACATGGTGAGGGTAAGGAAAAGCGTGGCGAAACGGCGGGCGTTCCGACCGGGGCGGCGGGGACCGAGCGGAGACGACAGCATCACCGCAAGACTTCGCAGCGGCCGAGGCGCACGACTTCATCCAGCCCCTCGCACGTCCCTCGGATGTCGAGTGGCTGGCCTTTTTGCACCCGCATGGTCGGGCCATCGCCATCGGCCGCCGAGATGACCAGCGTGACCGCGCCAAAGGCGTTCTTCTCCTCGCGAAAGCGGAAGGTGTTCATCGAAAACGCGCACTGGACGAAGCCGCCGCCGCTCCCGCCGGCGAGATAAATCTGGTACGAACGCGCGTCCGCCGGATCGACCCGGAAGCCGCTGATCGCCCCGCGCACCACGATCTTCTGGCCTTTGTAGGTCTTGTCCGCGCGCGCACGGTCACCGGAATACGCGACGAGCAACGTCTCCGCCGGCACCACCGCCCCGGCCTCGGGACGCGCCACCGGCACGTGGCTGTTTTGCAATTTCCCGATCGCCGTGCGCACCGCCACGGCGTCATCGAGTTTGCCCGCCACGGTCATGGACTTCTTCAGCTCGATCAGTTTGGGCAGCGCCTCCGCCACGACCTGCCCCACGAGTTCCTGCATCTTCGTCACGTGCTGGACCTGCAGCGCCCGGAGCGACTTCGGCTCCGCCACGAAATCGCGCTCGAAAAGCGCGCGATCCTTCGCCACGCGCTGCCGCTCCGCGCGCACCGCCAGCGAGCCCTCGAGATCGGCGGCCTTTTGCAGCGTCGCCTGCAGTTCACCGAGCGAATCCTCATACTTGCCGAGCACATCCCGCCGCACGCTGGCGATCTTCTCCTCGCATTTCAGCGCCTCGCTTTCGCCGAGGTTTACATTTTGCGCCGGCAGCGAGGCGGAAAGCGCGAGGGTGAGCGCGGCGACGGTGGAGAAAAACGGGCAGGGCTTCATGAAGAGGGTGTGCTTATGGCATGGCCGCTCACTTTTGTCCGGTCACAACTTTGCGAAATCCGTCGAGATAGCCGTCCACGAAGCCCCGCTGCCAGCGCTCCGTCCGGTCCTCGCCCTGCGCGACCTCAGCCCGCGCGATCTCTTCCGCTGCCGAGGTCGGCGGCACCTTTGCCCCGACCTTGCCCGCTCCCGAGCCCCTCGCGTAGCCCGCCTCGTAGCCTTCTTCAAAAGGGCGCGTCTCCACCGGCACCAGCCGCACCGGAGGCGGCGGCTCCGCTTTTGCCTCCGGCTTCGGAACAGCCTCCGGCGACGGCGCGCCTTCCGGCGGTTTCCCGCACCCCGCCAGCAGCACGGCCAGCAGGGCCAGCCCGCTGCGCCAGTTCACGGTGCCGCCTCCGCCGCCGGCCCGCCGATCCACTCCCGCGCCTTGGGATCGAATTTCATCGGCACCCGCCAGCCCCTCTCCACCGTCTTCCCGTTGGCTCCCGTGACCTCGCCGCGCACCGTCACGACCGCGCCATCCGGCGGCTCCAGCGCCACCTGCGCGCGCCCGATTTCGCCGAAAAGCACGAGGCTCCCTTTCGGCAGCGCGGTGCTGCGCACCACATCGCGCGCCCGCCAGTAGGCCGCCGGCGCGGTGTAAGCGTGCTGGTTCGTCTCGCGCCAGCCTTCCAGCGTGATCGGCCCAAACATCCGCACGAGAATGGCCAGCACCAGCAGCACCGCCGCTGCGATGCCCGGCTTGATCCACGGGTTCGGCACCTCGCGCACGATGACCAATTCCGTCACCGGCTGCCACTGCTCCATGCCCTCCCGCCAGTAGAGCGTCTCCCGCTCGATCAGGCCGGAATTCAGCATGTGGTCGATCTGTGGAATCGTGTACGGCCCCCGCTGCTCCCCCTGCACATGCACGTAAAAAACCTCGGGAGAAATCATGTGGCGGACATCGGAAATGGAGCGGTGCCGAGGGTTCCACCGCCCTCCCGCTTTGACAAGTAACTCTCTCGTTTCCGCGACCCCAAATGAGATGCAATGGATTTCTGGACCAGCATTTGTTTAGCCTAAAAGCGTGAATGGAACCGGCTGTCGTTTTGTGGAAGAAGCTGATGTCGTGCGGGATGCAGCAGCCACACGACTCCAGTTGTGCTCAACCTGCGGGTGAGCGTTTTTTCCGTCCCTGAAGACCACTCCGGCGTGGCCGGTGGACACGCCCGGCGGGCGCTAGTACGCGGAGTTCGACGACCAGGCGCCGGTCACCCGCGAGGGGCAGTTGATCTTCTTCGCGCAGTTTCTGCACGCCGGCGGGCGGTGGGCGCGGCTCCTGCGCGGGTGCCCGTTGCACTACCACGGCAACCGCGGCAGCAAGGTCGTGGACGTGCTCGGCCCCGCGGCACTTTCCATCCTCTGCGGGCCCTGGCGCTACACCCACATCAACGCGGTGCGCGGCGACACGCTCAACCCGCCGCTCCTGGGCATGACGGGCACGGTGAGCGAGGACGTGGTGCGCCGCGCCATGCAGCGCATCGACGAACGCACCGGCCTCGCGTGGCTGGCCGCGGAGCTGCGCGACTGCGTCGCGCAGGCTATCACCGCCCTCTGCAACACCTTGCAGCGGCTCAACGCCATTATCTTGGGGAGGAGGACAGACAACCGCGGTCCTACGGCTATGGCTTACCCACCACTGCGCAGCCGCTCCAGCAACCCCGAGAAGCGTTCGCCTGTCCGGTTGTTGCGCACCGCCAGACTCAGCGCCTTCTTTTGCCCGACCAGCACCACCATCTTCCGGCCGCGGGTGATCGCGGTGTAGATGAGGTTCCGCTGTAGAAGCAGGTAGTGCTGCATGGCCACTGGCACGATGACCACCGGGAACTCCGATCCCTGCGCCTTATGGATGCTGATCGCGTAAGCCAGTGAGACCTCGTCCAGTTCCCCGAAATCGTAAATGACCTCCCGGCTGTCGAACTGGATGGTGAGTTCCCGCTCCTCCGGGTTGATCGCCTTGATGCGCCCGATGTCGCCGTTGAAGACCTCCTTTTCGTAATTGTTCGCGGTCTGGATGACCTTGTCTCGGAGCCGGAACTGCCAGCCAAAGCGCTCGACGCGGGGTTCGTCCTGGCGCTGCGGGTTGAGCGCGTTCTGGAGCTGCAAATTCATCTCCCGCGCCCCGAGCGAGCCACGGTTCATCGGGCACAACACCTGAATGTCGCCAATCGGGTCGCAGTGGTGTTTCGCGGGAACGCGCTCCCGGGTCAGAGCGATGAGCGTGGATTGAATCCGTTCCGGTTCCTCCCGCTCGACGAAATAGAAATCCGATTCCTGCCCGGCGTCCCCGAACTCCGGCATCCGACCCTCGTTGATCCGGTGGGCATTGATGATGATGCGGCTCTGGGCGGCCTGGCGAAAAATCTCGGTCAGCCGGACGATCGGGACGACCCCGCTGGCGATGAGGTTCGCCAGCACCATGCCGGGGCCGACCGAGGGCAACTGGTCCACGTCGCCGACCAGAATCAGATGCCCGTCGGCAGGCACGGCCTTGAGCAGCTTGTGCATGAGCTGCACGTCCACCATCGAGGTTTCATCGACGACGAGCAGGTCGCAGTCGAGCGGTCGCTCCTCGTTCCGAGTGAAGCCGCCCGAGGCGGGCTGAAATTCCAGCAGCCGGTGAATGGTCTTGGCCTCCAAGCCCGTGGCTTCGCCGAGCCGTTTCGCCGCCCGCCCGGTCGGGGCGCAGAGCAGGCACTTGATTTTCTTGGCGCGGAAAATCAGCAGCAGCGAATTGAGCAGCGTGGTTTTGCCGACGCCCGGCCCGCCCGTGATGATGAGGACGCGGCTCTGGCTGGCCACCTTGATCGCCTCCTTCTGGCTGACCGCGAGTTCCCGCCCGGTCTTTTTCTCGCACCACTCGATGGCTTTCCCGATGTCCATCACGGGATGGGTGGCGGGCTGGGCAGCCATGGCGCGGATCTTCGCGGCAATGCCGACCTCGCTGGAGCGCAACGCCGGCAGAAAGATGAGCGTGTGCTCCCCGATTTGCTCCTCGACCAGCTCCCGATTCACGAGCAGCCGGGCCAGCGCCTCCCGGACCAGGGTTTCATCGACGGCCAGTAATATGGTGGCCTGCTCGATCAGCATCTCCCGGGGCAACGCGCAGTGCCCGGAATTGGTGGCCTCCAGCAGGGTGTGCGAAATCCCGGCGCACGCCCGAATGATCGAATCCCGGGGGATGCCGACTTTCTCCGCGATCTGATCCGCGCTTTTGAACCCGATGCCGCTGATGTCGCGGGCCAGCGTGTAGGGATTGGCCCGCACCGTCTCGATGGCCTGCTCGCCGTAAGTCTTGAAGATGCGGACCGCCCGGCTCGTGCTGACCCCGTTGGAGTGCAGGAAGACCATGATCTCCCGGATGGTCTTCTGCTCCTTCCAGGCGTCCTTGATGCGTCTCCGGCGCTCGGGGCCGATGCCGCTGATTTCCTCCAGCCGGGCCGAGGATTCCGCGATGATCGTGAACACCCCCTCGCCGAAGCGCTCGACCATCTTCTTCGCGTAAACCGGGCCGATGCCTTTGATCATTCCGCTGCCGAGATATTTCTCGATGCCCTCCCGGGAGGAGGGCGGCGTGCATTCCAGGAATGTGGCGCTGAGTTGCAGCCCGTGCTCGCTGTCGCGCACCCACCGGCCCTGCGCGGTGATCCATTCCCCCGCGCTGACGGAGGCCAGTGACCCGACCACCGTGGCGAGTTCCCGGCGTCCCTTGACCTTGACCCGCAGCACCGCAAAGCCGGTTTCCTCGTTGTGAAAGGTGACCCGCTCGATGAGGCCGGCGAGGCCGTCTTCGGGATTGGGGGCTGGGCCTGATTGCACTGCGCGAAGGTTCTGCCTGCGCCCGGGCTTGGCAATGGCGTTCAGCGCCGATCCTCAAGCCGCCCGCCGAAATTGTTCAAAGCGCTCGGCCAAGTAATCGCGGTTCGGCATGCACCCCGCGCTTGATGGCCACCCCGCGCGCCGCCGGCAGGTAGTGCTCCACCGGGTTCACGAGCAGCGCCATGTTTTGCCCGTGCTTACGGATCAGCCCGATGTAGAACCGCGCCAGCAGCGGCGTCAGCTTCACGTCCTCGGGGATCATCCGCCCCCTTTGGTTACAGTTTTTTGGTTACACCACTTTTTCCGCTCGCACCGCAACCACCCTCAAACCCTGTCCCACACTTGTTTTAGGAGGGTGCACTCGCCGTGACTCGAACACGGAACCTTCTGATTCGTAGTCAGATGCTCTATCCAATTGAGCTACGAGTGCCTGCCGACTGGAAAGTCGGGCCGGAATAAGAGCATCGGCGGCAGGTGGTGGCAACTGTTTCGTTGGGAAAAATCGCCGGGGCGCTGGCGTGGACTTTCTAGTGGAAAGGGCATGCGGGCGCTCTATCGTGGCGTTCTAGTGACTTTTTTATGCGCGTTCCTCCACCGAGAATGACTACGCGATCTCATCCGCTCCGGGCACTCACCTTGGCCGCGGGTCTGCTGCTGGCCACGCTGGCCACGCCGGTTTTTGCACACGGGGCGTATCATGATCGGCTGGCGCAACTGGCCCGGGAGTTGGAGAAGAACCCCACGGATGCGCGGCTGCACTTTGAACTCGCCGACGTGAACAGCCAGCACGGCGACTGGCAGATGGCGCTGCTCAATCTCGACCGTGTGGAAGCGCTGGCCCCTGGGAAGTTCCTGACCGCCCTGCTGCGCGGTCAGGCGTGGCTCGCGGGAGGCCAGCCGGAGCAGGCGAAAAAGGCGCTCGATCCCCTGCTCGCTGCGCACCCGGAGTGTGCGCGCGGCTGGCTGCTGCGGGCGCGGGCGGCGCAGCGGCTGGGCGACGCGCCGGGCAGTCTGGCGGATTACCGCGAGGCGCTGCGTCGCGCGCCTGACCAGGAGCCGGATCAGATTCAGGAAACGGCCAACGCGCTGGCGTCCGGGGGCTTTTCCGAGGAGGCCATGCGGGTCCTGGCCGCGGGAATCGAGAAGCTGGGGCCGATCCCCTCGCTGGCGCTGCGGGCGATGGAGTTGGAAATCGCGACGAAAAACTTCGACTCCGCGCTGCTCCGCGTGGATGCGCTGCGGAAAAGCGCCCCGCGCCCCGAGCCGTGGATGGCCCGCCGCGCCTCGGTGCTCGCGCAGGCCGGCCGGATCGAGGATTCGCGCGCCGCCTGGCAGGCGCTCGTCGAGCACCTCGCCGCCCTGCCCAATCTCGAGCGCGGCTCGCACGCCATGTGCATACTCGCCGAGGATGCCCGCCAGGCGCTCGCCTCCCTCGCCAGCCTCACCGCCCCGGGTACGACTGAGACCACTCCGAAACCATGAATTTTATGAAACAGAACCTCCCCACCACTGCCGGACTGGCCAAGACAGAGCGCGCCCCACTCCGGTCCGGACGCTTCCTCGCCCCGCTGTTGACGACTCTGCTCGCGGTCGCCGGACAGTGT
>CAYQBV010000157.1:0-9736 GCA_964415705.1 uncultured Chthoniobacter sp.
GCAAGAGCGTGGGGCGGGCTACGGGCGGACGACCAGCGGGAGAAGTCGGGGGGCGAGCGCGGCGGGAAGGGTGGGGAACGATGTCATTTTAGAAGTCCCGATAGACTTCGGAGCGGTGTTGGATGCGGTAGATGCGGATGAGGGTTTGCGAGGGGTAGTTCCACTAAAGGATGCGCCAGTCGCCGACGCGGAGTTTGCACAGGCCGGCAAGTTCGTCGGGCATGCCGACGAGCCGCCGATGAATGACAGCGGCAGCGTTTTCCGCGAGCCACGCGATTTTGCGTTCGACGCTGGCACCAATGGCGGAGTCGAGCGCGGCCAGTTGCGCATCGGCTTGAGAACCTACTTCGACTCGGTAGGCCATGAGATGTGGCGCGGAGTCCAGGGCGTGAACTGACCGGAGAGGTCTTCCTGCCTGGCCTGGCGCAACTCGGCCATGATGTCGGGATGCTGCGTAGTGAGCCAGTCCTGAAGCTCATCCAAGGTCTCGACGGATGAGAGGACGGACGCGGGGATTTCGAGAGTTCCGGGTTTCATGGTGAGGCTGGTGGCACAACTCCCGAACGGTGTCGCTGGTTCCGGCGGCAGTCCAGCCCGGATTTGCGGGCAGCGCTGGGGAGTTTTGCGGACTTGGCTGCGTTTTGAGAGAGCAGGCGGGGCCTGCAAAAGGAGGATGGGCTGGGCGCAAGATTTCGGTTTTCGCTTTGCAAAGGCGGCTGCCAAACTACCTCCACACGCATGCCTCCGATCAGAAATCCGAAACCAGCAATGGAAAATCCCAAGCCGCTTACGCTTTACACCGCCCCGCTGACTGCCGCGCAGGCGACGAAGCTGCGCGCGCTGCTGGTCGAGGACGGCTACCAGTTTGAGCCCAAGCCTTACACCCTCTACTACGCGGTGAAGGACAAGCTGAATGTGGCCGTTTACGAGAAGGGGCCGAAGGTGGTTTTGCAGGGGAAGGGGACGCAGGACTTCGTGACGTTTCGGCTGGAGCCGGAGGTGCTCGGGGAGGCGAAGCTCGGCTACGAGGAGGTGCACAATCCGGAGATGTTCGCGCCGCATTTCGGCGTGGATGAAAGCGGGAAGGGCGACTTTTTTGGGCCGCTGGTCATCGCCGGCTGCTACGTGGACAAGGACATTGCGCACGCCTTCATGCAGGCCGGAATCCAAGACAGCAAGCGGATCGGCAGCGATGCGCGCATCCGCGAACTGGCCGACATGATTCGCCGGACGCGCGGCGCGACGCAGAGCGTCGTCATGGTCGGGCCGGAGCGTTACAACGACCTCTACAAAAAATTCGGCAACCTCAACCGGTTGCTCGCTTGGGGGCACGCGAAGGTCATCGAGACGCTGCTCGAGCAGCGCCCGGACTGCCCGCGCGCGCTGAGCGATCAGTTTGCGAATCCGAAGCTCATCGAGCGCGCGCTGATGGAGCGGGGGCGAGGCATCGTGCTGGAGCAGCGGACGAAGGCGGAGAGCGATCTCGCGGTGGCCGCCGCGTCGATCCTCGCGCGGGAGCGGTTCATCGACTGGCTGCGCAAAAGCGGGGGCGAGTTTCAAAGGGAACTGCCGCGCGGGGCGTCGGCGCAGGTCAAGGCGGTCGGGCGCGAATTGGTCGCGACGCGCGGGCCGGAAATCCTGCGTGCGGTGGCGAAAGTGCATTTCAAAACCGCCTTCGAAATCGCGCCGGAAACCTACCCCGCGCCGCCGCCGCGCGATTTCACCCGATAGCCCGCGAAACCTTTAGCCGTGCCGATTCGCGGCTCGCAGTTTGTTTGGCAAAGCGCTTGCCCGCGCTCCGGACTGCTGATTAACTCCGCCCCCAATTATGGGAACTTTAACGAAACGGGATCTCGTCGTGAAGATCAGCAACGAAACCGGATTGGTGCAGCATCAGGTTTTTCAAGTGGTGCAAAAAACCCTCGATCACATCACCGACGCCCTCGCGGAGGGCGACACCGTGGAACTCCGCAACTTCGGCGTCCTCGAGGTGCGCCTGACCAAGCCGCGCGTCGGTCGCAACCCGAACCAACCCGGCAGCAGCTACCCGATTCCGGCGCGCGCCACGGTGAAGTTTAAATCCGGGAAGATCATGCGCCAGAAAGTGGCGAAGCTCTCGGCGGTGATGAAGCGCGAAGCCGCGGAGAAGGAATAGCCCGGCCCGCTCTTTGTTTTGGCTTGGCCGGTCTGGCCACGGCACCCATCTTCCGCGGCGATGTCCGCTTCCTCCTCGTCCGCGCCCTGGTGGCGCCAACTCACTAGGTACCACTGGTTCGTTTTCATCGTCGCCTCGGCGGCGTGGTTTTTCGACTGCCTCGACCAGCGGCTCTTTTCGCTCGCCCGCATCCCGGCGCTGTCGTCGCTCATGGGCCAGCCTGGGAGTGCGCCGGAGGTGCAGGCGTTTGGGAAAGTGGTCACCGCGTGGTTTCTCATCGGCTGGGGCATCGGGGGGATGATCTTTGGCGCGCTCGGCGATCGCTTTGGGCGGGCGAAAATGCTCACCCTGACCATCCTGATTTATTCCGGATTTACCGGCCTGACTTTTTTCAGCGTCGGCAAGCTCGATTTCACGATCTACCGCTTCCTCACGGGGCTTGGCGTGGGCGGCGTTTTCGGCCTCGCGGTTGCGCTCATCGCCGAAACCGTCCCCGCCGGTGCGAGGGCCCAGGCGCTCGGGTTGCTGCAGGTGCTCTCGACCGTGGGAAATCTCACTGCGGTCCTCTGCAAGACGATCATCGACTCGCTGCAAACCGCCGGCACCATTGCGCCCGACCGCGGCTGGCGCTGGATGTTTCTGATCGGTGCGCTGCCGGCGCTGATGATCCTTTTCTCCCGTAAACGGCTCAAGGAAACCGAGCCGTGGCTGAAGCAGAAAGCTGAGGGCAAGCTGCCCAAGGGGAGCATTTTCTCGCCTTATGCCGGCCTGCTCAGCGACCGCAAGTGGCGCAAGAATCTCATCGTCGGGGCGCTCATTGCGTCCACCGGGGTGGTTGGTCTGTGGGCGATCGGCGAATATGCCGTGGATCTGCAAAACGCGGTCTTTGGCAGCTACTACCAGCAGCAGGTTCCAGCCGGTGTGGCCGATGCGAAAATGTGGGCCAAGCAGCACGTCGATAGCGCGAAAAACTGGGCCTATTTCTGGCAAATGACCGGCGCGGCCATCGGCATGTGGCTTTTTACCCAGCTCGCCCAGGCGACCGGCCGGCGCGTGGCCTTTGTCGTTGGTTTCAGTGCGGCTCTGGTGGTCACCGTTTTTGTTTATTGGAAGATGAACACGCCCACGGATGCCTACTGGATGATGTTCCTCATGGGTGCCGTGCAACTCGGGCCGTTCGCGGGTTTTGCGATCTACCTGCCGGAGCTTTTCCCCAGCCGCTTGCGCAGCACGGGCATTTCCTTCTGTTATAATGTCGGTCGTTTCGCCGCCGCCGGTGGCAGCTTCTTCTCGGCGATTTTGACGAAGGAAGTATTCAGCGACTACCTCCCGCCGCTCCCCTATCGCTACTCGGCGATGACGATGTGCGCGATCTTCCTCGTGGGTATCGTCGCCGTCGCCTTCGCCCCCGAGACCAAGGGCCAGCCGCTGCCCGAGGACGACGAGGGCGCGAGGTAGGAATCGCTCAGGACGTCAGTTTAGGAAGTAACGCCCTCCAGGAATCGTCACCCTGAGTGGAACGGCAGGCGGAGCCCAGTCGAGGGACTCCTGCGGACCGCCGCCTACTTCTTCGACTTCCAGTCCCGCACAAACTCCACGCACTTCGTCACCTCGGGCAACGACTTGTCCCAGTTGGATTCGTATTCGATCGAGATGTTGCCGTCGAAGCCCTGCGCTTTGAGTTCTTCGAGGATGCGGCCGATTTCGCCGACGCCCTGGCCGTAGGGCACGTCGTGGCTGTTGCCGAAATCGGCTTTGTCCTTGAGGTGGCTGCTGATGATGCGTCCTTTGAGGACGCGCACGGCCCAGAGCGGGTTCAGCCCCGAAGTCTGCCAGTGGCCGGTGTCCGCGCAGGCCCCGATGCGTGGGTCGCGGCCCTTGGTCAGTTCGAGGATGAAATAGGGATCCCACATCCGGTAGTTCGGCTTGTTCGGCTGCCGCGGGTGATCGTGAAAGCCGACCTTGATGTCGTATTCCTTGACCATCTTCTCGATCGTATCGATGGCCTCGAACGACTCCGTGGTCACGGCGCGGATGTCCATTTTCTTGGCGAATTCAAAAATTTTCCGCGCGCCCGGCTCCTCGGTTGGAATGCCGACCACGCCGTAGTTCACGGCCTTGACCTTGTGCTCCGCAAGCTTCGCCTGGACCTTGGCGATGACCTCGTCGGACGCGTTGTGATCCCACTTCACATTGGGCTCTTCCTTGCTCAGCCGCTGGCCGGGATAGAACTCGATGACCTTGCCGCCCGCAGCGGCGGTCTTCTCGATCGCCTCGAACGCGGTAAAGCGGTTGAAGGTATAGGCTTGGCAGCCGATGGCGAACCCGTTGGTTTTGAATTCTTCGGGGATGGGCGCGGCGTGAGCGAGGCTGACGAATGCGGCCGCCGCGAGGGCGAGGAGTGATGGGAGTTTGGTCATGAAGGAAAAGGTGCGGAAAGTTCCGGGCTCGTGGGAAGCACGAATATTGGTGATCGGTGAAGGGCGGTGCGCTTGCGACCACGCACCATTCACCATCCCCGATTTCACCTCTACCCGACCGCGTCGCGCGTGAGCTGGCCGTTGACGATGCGCATGAGGCCGCGCGGATTGGCGTCGAGCAGCTCGGGCGGGAGCGCGGTGGCGGGGAGATTTTGCAGACAAACCGGGCGCGCGAACCGCTGGATGGCGGCGGTGCCGACGCTCGTGAAACGCTCGTCGGTGGTGGCCGGATACGGGCCGCCGTGGTGCATGGCGGGCGAGACTTCCACGCCGGTGGGGAAGCCGTTCACGACGATGCGCCCGGCGCGGCGCTGGAGCACGGCGAGGAGTTCGCCGGCTTCGGCGAGGTCGGCGGCGGTGCCGTGAATGGTGGCGGTGAGTTGGCCTTCGAGACGCTGCGCGAGACGCACGAGACCCGGGAAACCCGGCGCGTCCACGAGCAGCGTGTACGGGCCAAAGACTTCCTCGTGCAGCACGGGCTGGCGCAGAAAATTCTCCGCATCCGTGGCGAAGACGACCGGCTCGCCGTGAGTTTGCGTGGCGTCCGGCGCGGTATCGCTGACGCCCAGGGCGATCACGCCGGGGACGCGCTCCATCGTTTCCAGCCCGTCGTGAAACGCGCGGCAGATCCCCGCGGTGAGCATCGTGCCGGGCGCGGCGGCGCGCATCGCGGCGGCAAAGGACTCGGCAAAACCCTCGAACTCACCGCCGCCGATGCCAAAGACCAGCCCCGGCTTCGTGCAGAACTGGCCGACGCCCATCGTGACGGAAGTTTTCAATCCCTCGACGATCTGCGCCGTGCGCTCGCGTAGCGCGCCGGGCAGGAGGAAGACGGGATTCAGGCTGCTCATCTCGGCAAAAACGGGGATGGGATCGGGCCGCGCTGCCGCGGCGTCGAAGAGCGCGCGTCCCGCCGTGCGGGAGCCGGTGAAGCCCGCCGCGCGCGTCAGTGGATGCCGCACCAGCGCCGTGCCCATCTCCGCACCGCTGCCATGCAGCATGGCGAAAACTCCCGCCGGCAGGCCGCACGCCGCGACCGCGCGCACCACTGCACCCGCGACCATTTCGGACGTGCCGGGGTGCGCACGATGCGCTTTCACGATCACCGGATTGCCCGCCGCCAGCGCGCTCGCCGTGTCGCCCCCAGCCACCGAGAATGCCAGCGGGAAATTGCTCGAACCAAAGACTGCCACCGGTCCCAGCGGCACGAGCATCCGGCGCAGATCGGGTCGCGGCACCGGCTGCCGATCGGGCAGCGCCATATCGATCCGCGCATCGCACCACGAGCCCTCGCGGACCAGTGCGGCAAACAGCCCGAGCTGTCCCACGGTTCGCCCGCGCTCTCCGGTCAGCCGGGCCAGCGGCAGCCCCGTTTCCAGATGCGCGCGCTGCAGGAGCGCATCGCCCAGCGCCATGATTTCCTCCCCGATTTTTTCCAGCAAAGCCGCACGCGACTCCGCCGCCGCCCGCCCGAAAACCGCGAACGACTCCTCCGCGAGCCCGAGCGCGCGATCGACTTCCGCGCTGCCGACTTCGTGAAATGCGGGTTCGAGGCGGTCGCCCGTGAGCGGGCTGACGGCGTGAAACGTGCGGGCGCTGTCGGCGAGTGGCCCGCCGGCGATGAGGGATTTTCCGTGGAAGTTCATGATTTTCGAATGGTGAGGGCGGCACCTCAGACGGACTGGGCGGCCGAGTCAATCGGCGCGTCCGTCACAAGGGTCGGACCGTGCCGGGGCGGGCCCTGCAACTTCCCGCTTTGCCCTCCCGCCCGAACGCGGCATCTTCCCCGCCCCATGTCTTGGATCAACAAGCTGCTGCAAACCTTTTTCAACTTCCGCGAGAAGTCCGACGGCGATGTCGTGAAGCCGTTCCTCGACCACATGGAGGATCTGCGCTGGACGCTGCTGAAGATGCTCATCGTGCTGGTCGTCGGGATGGCGGCCTCTTTCTATTTCGTCGTGGACCTGATGCGGCTGCTGAAACAGCCGCTCGTGGCGATTGATCCGGTGATCGCCGAGAACATGGTCGTCACGCGCATCGTGGATGTCTTCGTCATCCGGCTCGAACTGGCATTTTTCGCGGGCATCGTCCTTTCGCTGCCGCTGCTCATCTACTTCCTGGCTTCGTTCGTCCTGCCCGCACTGACCCGGCAGGAGAAAAAATACCTCTTCCCCGGCATCCTCGTCAGCACGGTGCTCTTCCTCATCGGCGTGCTGGCCTCGTACTATTGGCTCCTGCCGCATACGTTGCGTTTCTTTTATGACCTCGCGGTGATCAGCGGCGTGAAGATGCTGTGGACGTGGCGCGACTATCTTTCCTTTTGTTCGTGGCTGACGATCGGTGCCGGTTTGCTCTGCCAGTTGCCGGTGGTGATGATCGCCCTGGCCATGCTGGGCATGGTGAATTTCGACATGCTCTCGAAAACCCGGTCCTACGCGATCACGGCCATCCTGATCCTGTGCGCCATCATCGCGCCGTCTCCCGACCCGATGATGCTCATCACCCTCGCCGTGCCGACCGTCGCGCTCTACGAGGGCTGCATCTGGATCGTGTGGCTCATCGACCGGCGGAAGCAGAAGGCGCAGAGCGTCGTGAAGTATTGAGCGAGCGCGCCGGCGCGACGCGGTAGCTGCCGTCGGGCGCGATGGTGAAAGCGGGGATGCGGCGGTCGCGCTCGAAGGCGTCGAAGCCGGGCTGCAATTGCGCCCAGAAACGGGCGAGCGCGGGGGCGGCGGCGGTGTGCTCGGTGGCGAAGGCGTCCCACTCCGGGCCTTGCATGCGGGCGGGGAAAACGTGGACGGCGATGCGCGCCTGGCCGCGGGCGCGTGTGTCGAGCGCGGCGAGGTAGAGCTGCTCGATGGCGTCGTCGCCGAGCGGCGCGCAGCCGACGGTCACGTCCTTGCCGTGGATGAAAATGTCGCCACCCGGATCGGGGCCGGTGGCGAGGATGCGGTCGGCGGCGTTGGGGTAGTTCAGGCCGAGCGAGAGGTGAAAGAGGCTCGCCGGATTGAAGCGGTCGATTTCGTAGAAACCCTCGGGAACCTGCCGGTCACCCTGCCGTCGTTTCGGGCCGGGGCCGCCGGACGAGGCGAGAATAGGGAAGCTAGTCACGAGCACAAAGCGTCCGCGGTTTTCACGTGCCCACAGTTCGAGCACCGCCTCGCGTTTCAACCAGCGCAGAAAAATCTCCCTCGCCGGATACGGCAGGCCCGCGTCCCGGAATTTCTGTTCGATGATCTTTCCGTGGCGTGCGCGCGCGCCGACCACGCGACCTTTGTCGCCACCGGCGGCACCCGCAGTCAGGTCGGTGGCGATGGAACCGAGCAGGAGGAGGCCAAAGATTTTTCCCATGGCGCGAATCTTCGATGGCTCCGCTGGCCGCATCCAGCCAAGATTCCGCCCATGCACTACCGCCGCTTTGGCCGCACCGGACTCCAGATGCCCGTCTTTTCCTGCGGCGGCATGCGCTTTCAGCACAAGTGGGACGACGTGCCGCCGAAAGAGGTGCCGGAGGACGGTCAGCGCAACCTCGAAGCGACGATCCTGCGGGCGCTGGAACTCGGCATCAACCACCTCGAAACCGCGCGCGGCTACGGCAGCTCGGAGATGCAGCTCGGGTGGATTCTGCCGAAACTGCCGCGGGAGAAAATGATCATTCAGACGAAGGTCGCGCCGACGGCGAAGGCGCGGGAGTTTCTGGAAACCTTCGAGACTTCAATGCGCTACCTGAAGCTCGACCACGTCGATCTGCTTTCAATCCACGGGATCAACAACGCCGAGTTGCTCGACTGGACGCTGCGCCCCGGCGGCTGCCTCGACGCCGCGCGCCAGCTCCAGCGCGAAGGGCGCTGCCACCACCTCGGCTTCAGCACGCACGCCACCACGGACGTGATCCTCGAGACGATCGCGAGCGACGCTTTCGACTACGTGAACCTGCACTGGTATTTCGTGAACAATTTCAACTGGCCCGCAGTGGAGGCCGCCGCCGCGCGGGACATGGGCGTTTTCATCATCAGCCCCACGGACAAGGGCGGGATGCTCCAGCAGCCGGTGGAGAAAATGCGCGGGCTGTGCGCGCCGTTGTCGCCGATGCAGTTCAACGATCTCTATTGCCTCGCGCGCCCGCAGGTCCACACGCTGAGCGTCGGCGCGGCGCGGCCTTCGGACTTCGATGAACACGTTGCGGCGCTGGCAGATTTCGACCGCGCGGGTGAAGTCGTCGCGCCCATCGAAGCGCGATTGCGCGCCGAGATGGACGCGGCGTTCGGCAGCGACTGGTGGGCGGGCCTCGGGCGTCTGCCGAACTACGTGGACGTGCCGGGCGAGGTGAATCTCCAGGAAATCCTGCGCCTCTGGAGCTTCGCCAAAGCGCTCGATCTCACCGACTGGGCGAAGATGCGCTACAACCTGATGGGCAATGCCGGGCACTGGTTCCCCGGCGGAAATGCCGCGCAGTTCGACGCCGAGAAAATCCGCGCCGCACTCGCGGGGAACCCTTTTACCGAACGCATCCCTGGCATCCTCGCCGAAGCCCACGCGATGCTCCACGGCGCGGAGCAGAAGCGGCTGAGCGAGAGTGAGTGATTGACCCCGGTAAAACCAGCGCGGCGCGCTAGGAAAGTAGCTTGGACTTTAGTCCAAAGTGGCCCGCTGCTTTAGGGCGCAAGCCCACGGTCGTTGGACTAAAGTCCAAGCTACTTTCCGCTAAACGTGGATCGCGTGGCCGGCGGCGATTTCCACGGCTTCCCGCACGCCTTCGCTGAGCGTCGGGTGCGCGTGGATGGTGCTTTCGATTTCCTCCCAAGTCGCCTCCAGTGTCATGGCGAGACCGAGTTCCGCGATCATCTCCGTGGCCTCCGGGCCGATGATGTGCGCGCCGAGGACTTCGCCATGCGGTTCGCCGATCAGGACTTTGACGAAACCTTCGCTCTCGCCAATGGCGCGGGCTTTGCCGCTGGCCATGAAGGGGAACTTGCCGACCTTGAACTTGAGGCCCTTTTCCTTCGCCGCACGCTCGGTGAGACCCACGCTCGCGACCTGCGGGTGGCAGTAGGTGCAGCCGGGGAAGATGGTCACTTTCTTCGGCTTGCAGCCGGCGACG
>CAYQBV010000158.1:0-9696 GCA_964415705.1 uncultured Chthoniobacter sp.
CAGCGGGTTGCCGGTGACGGTGCCTTGGAGGACGGCGCGGTCGTCGGCCTGGTGGGGTGAAGGCGGGCGGGGCTCGGGAATCACGGGGACGGGATCGAGGGAGAGCGTGGCCGGGGTGTCGAGGTCCTCGGGGACGACGGGGAGCACGGGAATGGGTACCGCGGCAGCGGTCACCGGTGCGGTCGTGGATTCGCCGAAAATGCGGCGCGCATTCTCTTTGATCCAGAAGCCCATGAACGCGATGAGAGCGAGCGCGACGCCGGTGGCGATGGGCAGGAAGGAAGGCTTGCGGCGCTCGCGATAGAGCGGGGTGGAAGCGGCGACGGGCTCGGGGTCGTGCTTGAGATATTCGTAATCGGCGACGCCGATCGGCATGGAGCTGTCGAAAGTGCAGAGGAAATCGCCGACATCGACGCCGAGGTAGCGGGCGTAGTTTTTGATGAAACCTTTGGCGTAGGCGTTGCTCGGGAAGGAGGAGTAGTCGTCGTTCTCGATCGCGTAAATTTTGTCGGGGCGTATTTTGGTTTCATGCGCCGCTTCTTCGATCGACAAGCCGCGCTTGGCGCGTGCTTGGGCGAGTTTTTGGCCTACGGGATATGACATTGCGGAGTGGTCGTTGCGAATCTGGTGAATAGCACGGATCGGATCGGCGGAACAGCCGCGCTTTCCGGAAAAATTTGTCGTGCGCCGCAAGGTGGCGCCGGGTTGCGCGGGGAGGTCACTCGATGGCGTCGAGATCCACGAGGATGTCGCGCGGTTTGGCTCCTTCGCCGGGGCCGACGTAGCCGCGCTGCTCGAGGATGTCGAGGATGCGCGCGGCGCGGGTGTAGCCGAGGCGGAGGCGGCGTTGGAAAAGCGAGGTGCTGGCCTTTTTCTCCTGCCGCATGACTTCGATGCACTTGTCCACGAGGTCCTCGTCCTCGTCGCTGACCTCCTCCTCCTCGCCGCCTTCGCCGTCGGATTCGAGGCGCTTTTGGATGGAGGTTTCAAACGCCGGCTCGCTTTGCGCGGAGGCGTGTTCGACCACTTTGCGAATCTCCTCGTCGGTGACATACACGCCTTGCGCGCGGATCATCCGCGAGGTGCCGGGCGGGCGGTACATCATGTCGCCCTGGCCGAGCAGCCGCTCCGCGCCGTTTTCATCCAGGATGACGCGCGAATCGAGGCCCGAAGCCACCTGGAAGGCGATGCGGCACGGCACGTTTGCCTTGATGACGCCGGTGATGACGTCGGCGCGCGGGGTCTGCGTGGCGATGATCATGTGGATGCCGGCGGCCCGCGCCTTTTGCGTGATGCGCGCGATGGCGCTTTCCACGTCGGCGGGCGCGGTCTGCATGAGGTCGGCCAGCTCGTCCACGATGATGACGATGAACGGCAAGCGATCCGGGATGATGAGGTCGTGGTCGCGGATGTTTTTGACGGTGGTCATCTTCTCGATCCGCTCCTCGCTGGTCAGCGACTCGGGATCGACGGGCGCGGCGGGTGGGTCTTCGACAAAAGGCGCGGCGTCGAGCGGCAGTTCGGCCTCTTTGGCGGCGGCGAGGGCGTCGAGTTCGGCCTGCGTTTTCGGCAGCGGGCGTTCGTTGAAAGTGGCGATGTTGCGCACGCCGGTCTTGGCGAAAATGGCGTAGCGCTTTTCCATTTCGTCGATCGCCCAACGCAGGGCGAGCAGCACCTTTTTCGGATCGGTGACCACGGGCACGATGAGGTGCGGCAGGGTGTTGTAGATCTGCATCTCCACGACTTTCGGGTCGATCATGATGAAGCGCAGATCTTCCGGTGTGAACCGGTAGAGGATGGACGCGATGATCGAGTTGATGCACACGCTTTTGCCCGAGCCGGTGGTGCCGGCGACGAGCCCGTGCGGCATGGCGGCGAGGTCGGCGATGATCGTCTTGCCGTAAACGTCTTTGCCGAGCGCGATGGGGATGCGCGCCGTGGCGTTTTGGAAATCGTCGCTTTCGAGCAGCTCGCGGAGCGTCACTTTTTGTTTTTTGGAATTCGCGATCTCGATGCCCACGGTGTCCTTGCCGGGGATGGGCGCGAGGATATTGATCCGCTCGGCGCAGGTGGCGCGGGCGATGTCGCGTTCGAGCGCGGTGATCTTGTCCACGCGCACGCCATTGGCGGGGTAAACCTCGTAGCGCGTGATCGTGGGGCCGCGCGTGATGTCGCCGGGCGAAACGGAAATGCCGAATTCCGCGAGCGTGTTGATGATCGTCTGGCGGATGCCCGCGAGTTCGTTGGGGTCGGCGATCTCGTGCGCGGCGCGATCGACGGGGTCGAGCAGGTCGAACGAGGGCAGGTCGTAGTTTTCGCACGAGACGGAGGACAGCGGCTCGAATTTGTCCTTCTTCGACTTTTCGCGCTTCGGCGGCGGCGGCAGCGAGCTGTCGATGATCTGCGGCACGGGCCGCACGACCTCCTCCTCGCCCATGAGTGGGAGCGTCTGCTGCTCGGCGACGGACGACTCATTCGCGGCGGGCGCCGGGGTGCCGCGTTTCGCGAGGGATTTCTCCAGCTTCCGGCGTTCGCGTTCGCGGCGCTCCTCCTCCACTTTCAGGCGCTCGCCGAGCGCGGTCTCCGTCTTTTGGCGGGCCGCCCACTTTTTCCGCAAACGCGCCGGCAGGGCGATCAACTCGTGCAGCGCCGCGACCGGATGCACGCCGATGAGCAGGACGAGGCTCGTCGCGTAAACCAGCAGGAAAATGATCGTCGAGCCGATCACCCCGAAGAGTTTTCCAAAAACCAAGTGGCCGATCCAGCGACCGACCCAGCCGCCCTGGCCGGCGAGGTTCAGGCGCGTCATATCGAGCAAACCCCACGGCAGCGCCTGGGCGAGACACGCGCCCGAGACGACCAGACCGATGCTCCACAGCGCCCGCTTCGTCAGCCGCAGCCCGGGATTCATCAAGGCGATGCTGCCGTAGCCGAGGAGCAGCGCCGGCAGCAGATACGCTGCGGCACCGAGCAGGGCGTAGGCGCAGCAGGCCACCATCGCGCCGATGCTCCCGATGAAATTCAGCACCGGCCCGCGCGCCGCCGCCGTGGTGCTGAGCGGAAACCAGCTCGGGACATCCGCCGGCGTGTAGGAAATGAGCGCGAGGAAAAGCAGCGTGCCCGCGCCGAGCAGGACGAGGCTCAGGATTTCGTGAAAGGAATGGGCAGGTTGGGCTTGGGCGCGAGCCATGGGGCGGGAGAGTAGCGGCATCGGTGGGCGGTTCAATACGGAAGGCGTGGTGGCCAGGCTCGATATTCGGATTCCGAAGTTTCCCCGCACCACCTAGGTTCCGCGCTGTGCGTCGCGCGATTCTGCTTTTCGTCAAATACCCCGAGCCGGGGAGGGTGAAGACGCGGCTCGCGGCGACGGTCGGGGCGGAGGCTGCGGCGCAAATTTACCGGCGGCTCGTGGTCGCGGTGCTTGGGGCGCTTCCGCGTGAGGAGGAACTGGTGGTCGCTTTCGATCCGCCCGAAAAACGCACGGAGATCGTCGCCTGGCTGGGCGCTGCGCCCGCCGGTCGCCGCGCGGTTTTTCTCCCGCAGGCGGAGGGCGATCTGGGGGCGCGGCTGGAGCAGGCGTTTGCGGAGACGTTCGCGCTGGGGTTTGAAAACGTCGCGGTCATCGGGAGCGACTGCATCGAGCTGACGCCCGCGACTTTCGCCGCCACCTGGCAGGCGCTCGCCACGCACGATGCCGTCCTCGGTCCGAGCACGGACGGCGGCTATTACCTGCTCGCGCTGCGGCAGCCGTGCGCGGCGCTCTTTCGCGACATTGCGTGGAGCACCGATGCCGTTCGCGCGGAGACCCTGGCGCGCGCGCATTCCGCCGGGCTCCGCGTGCAGGAGCTGGCCGCGCTGCCGGACATCGACACCGAGGCGGACTGGCGGCGGGCGGAGGGAAAAGTTGGGGGTTGAGACTTACGCGGCACCGACCGAATCTGCCCGCCACTTCACCATGACTCCTCCACTCGTTTTTGAACCGCTTTTCATGGAACGCGTCTGGGGCGGACGGCGCATGGAGCATCTGCTCGGCAAAAAGCTGCCGCACGGCGAGCGGGTGGGGGAGTCGTGGGAAATCGTGGATCGCGAGGAGGCGCAGAGCGTGGTGCATGAAGGCCCGTTGCGCGGGACCACGCTCCACGAGTTGTGGACGGAGCGGCGCGCGGAAATCTTTGGCCACGGCCTCGCCGACACGCCCCGCTTTCCGCTGCTTTGCAAAATCCTCGACGCTCAGGAACGGCTCTCCGTGCAGGTTCACCCGCCCGCCGGTGTGGCCGACCGGCTCGGCGGTGAACCGAAGACCGAGATGTGGTTCATCCTCGACGCCCTGCTCGACAGCGACCTCTACGCCGGGCTGCGCCGGGGGGTGACGCGCGAGGGTTTCCAAACGGCGCTCGAAAACGGCACCGTCGCGGAGCAGATCCACAGCTTTCCCGTGAAAACGGGCGACGCCATGTTCATCCCCAGCGGGCGCATCCACGCCATCGGCGCGGGCAATCTCATCATCGAGGTCCAGCAGAACAGCGACACCACCTATCGCGTCTTCGACTGGAACCGCCTCGGGCTCGACGGCCAGCCGCGCGAGTTGCACGTCGGCGCGTCCATGGAGTCCATCGACTTCACGGACCTCGAGCCGCAGGCCACGCCGGCGCAGAGTGAGACGGTCGCGGACTGCGCGTATTTCCGGGTGGAAAAGTGGGCGCTCGATCAGCCGCGCACGCACGCCGGGCCGGGGTTCGCGATCTTCTCGGTGATCGCGGGCCGGGTCCGCTGCGCCGACCGCGAATTCACCCGCGGCGCTTTTTTTCTCCTCCCCGCCGAAACCACCACCCGCGAAATCCACCCGCTGACTGCCGACGCCGCCGTGCTGCGGACGACCATTCCGGGGCAGAGTTAGCCCGGTGTCAGCTCGATCTTTCCCGCCTCAAAATGCCCGACGACCACAAACACTGCGGCCACGATTGCCCTGACCACCCCATCGATGGCGCGTTGGAAATTTTGCGCGCCGAGGGGCTGCGGGTCACGGAACCGCGCAAGGCGATGCTCACCATTCTGGCGCGCGAGCACGGGCCGTTTAGTGCCGATGAATTGCACAAGCGGATGGGCAAAGCCGGGTGCGATGTCGTCACCATCTACCGCTCGCTGCAGGCGATGGAGGAAGTCGGCGTGCTGCGGCGGTGCGACTTTGGCGACGGGGTGTATCGCTACGAGTTCAACCACGGCGAGCACCACCACCACCACATCATCTGCCGCGTGTGCCGGAGCGTGGAGACGCTGGATTTGTGCGTGGCCGACAGCCTCGAACGCATGGCCCGGCAGAAGGGCTACCAGAAAGTCACGCACACGCTGGAGGTCTTCGGCGTGTGCCCAAAGTGCGCCGAGTAGCGGCGATGCGGGGGTGAAAAGGAGGGTTTTCAGCCTGGGGTCGCTGTTTTAGTTGCAGCCAAATGGCGTTAGTATGTTGACGGGATTATCGGGAGAAGCTTTCGTCAACGCCCGTCCATCCATGAAAAACCGCGCATTTACCCTGCACGAGCGTTTGCTCGTTATCGCCATCGTTTTGAATATCCATCACGCCCCAGGCCAAAGCACAGGCCCGGCGCATCCCGGCACGCTGCTCGAGGCGGTGGTCGTCACGTCCACGCCGCTCGAACGCACGCTCTTTGAGCAGGCGCAGCCGGTTTCCGTGCTGCGCGGGCCGCAGCTCCGGCTGGCGGTGCAGCCCACGCTGGGCGAGACGCTGGCCGGGGTGCCCGGGGTCAGCTCCACCTACTTTGGCCCGGCGGCGAGCCGGCCGGTCATTCGCGGGCTGGATGCGGATCGCGTTCGGATTTTGCAAAACGGGAACAACACGCTGGATGCCTCGGCGACGAGTGTGGATCACGCAGTGAGTTTCGATCCCGTGGGCGTGGAGAGCATCGAGGTGGTGCGCGGCCCCGCCACGCTGCTCTACGGACCGAACGCCATCGGCGGCGTGGTCAACGTGCTCGACCGGCGCATCGCGGACGAGCGGATCGGCGCGCCCGTGCGCGGGAGCATCGAGGGGCGCACCGGGTCGGTGAACGGCGAGCGTGGCGGGGCCTTCATGCTGGAAGGCGGCGTGGGTGGATTCGTCTGGCACCTCGATGGCTACAAACGCGCGACGGACGAACTGCACATCCCCGGCTTTGCGCGCTCCGCGCGGCTGCGGCGGCTGGAGCCCCTGCCGGCGGGGGAAAAGGAAGCGCGGGACGTGCTGCCGAACAGCGATCTCCGCACCGAGGGGCTGGCCGGCGGCGCGTCCTACGTTTGGGAGGGCGGCTTCTTCGGGCTGGCGTATTCCGGTTTCCACACGAACTACGGCACCGTGGCCGAGCCGACTGTGACGATCGACATGGAGCAGCGGCGCTGGGATTTTCGCGGCGCGTTTTTCGCGCCGTTCGCGCACGTGAAGGCGGTGAAATACAGCCTCGGCGTTTCGGACTACGAGCACACGGAGTTTGAGGGCGCGCTGACCGGGACGAAATTCGAGAACGAAGGCTACGACGGCCGTTTCGAGCTGGCGCATGAAAAGCTCGGGCCGTTCGAGGGCGTGCTCGGCTACCAGACGGAGCACAGCGATTTCTCCGCGCTCGGCGAAGAGGCGTTTGTGCCGTCGGTCGCCACGCGGGTGAACTCGGTGTTTCTCTTCGAGGAAGCGGTCTTCGAGCCGGTGCGCGTGCAGCTCGGCGTGCGCTACGATCAGGTGAGCGTGGAGTCGGAGAGCAGCCCGGGATTCGGACGCGGGAGCGAGCGCACGTTCGACAATGTGAGCGCCTCCGCCGGGCTCATCTACACGCCGGTGGAAGGCTACGCCGTCGCGCTCAATACCGCGTTCACCCAGCGTGCGCCGACGTATCAGGAACTCTTTGCCAACGGGCCGCACGTGGCCACCGCCGCGTTTGAAGTCGGCGACTCCGGGCTGCGCTCGGAGCGGTCGTTCAGCCTCGATCTTTCGCTCCGAAAAAAGACGGGCCGCGTGACTGGCGCGGTGAGCGTTTTCTACAACCGGTTCAGCGATTTCATCGGGCAGTTTGCCACGGGTGAAGTGGAGGACGAGCTGCCGGTCTTCGCCTACCGCGCCACGGATGCGGTGTTTGTCGGCGGCGAGGCGGAAATCACCTGGCACCTGCTGGAGCCGGCGGCGGCGGAGAGCGGAGACGGAAAGGCGAGCGCCGCACCCGCCCTCGATCGCCCGGTGCTCGATCTCGAATTCAAAGCCGACTGCGTTCACGCCACCGACCGCGCCACGCACGATCCGCTGCCCCGCATCCCGCCTTTCCGCGCGAGCGCGGCGCTGAACTTCCAGCACGGACGCTACCGCGCGAGCGTGGAGGGCCAATACTCCGCGCGCCAAAACCGCACCTCCGAATTTGAGCTGCCGACCGACAGCTACTTCCTGCTGAACGCCAGCATCGGCTACCGGCTCACGCTCGGCAGCACCGAGGCGGACCTTTACGTCAAAGGCGTGAACCTCACCAACGCCGAGGCGCGCCTGCCCACCTCGTTCCTCAAAGACCGCGCCCCGCTCGGCGGCCGCGGCGTGGTTTGCGGGTTGAAATTCACCTTCTGAGCGGGAAGCGCGGGCTTCCGGCTTTAGACCGGCTCTTCCGTGTGCAGCTTCATCACGCCGGTGTCCTCGAAATACCAGACGGAGCAGGCGAGGCGCTTGGTCTGGCCGGCGGGCGTTTCGGGGCCGGTGAGCCAGTCGCGGAGCAGCGGGAGCCCGGTGGAAATGAGGAGTTGCTGGAGCATGGCCCGGCGCTCGAAAAGCACGGGGAGGATGTCGAAATGCCAGCGTTCGCCGCCCTGTCGGCGGGGGCGTCCGCCGAGCGAGGCTTCGCGAGGGATGTATTCGGGGTAGTTGGAATACGTGAAGCGGATGATCGGGTAGCCGGGGATGCGCATCGGCGGGTTGAGAATCGGCGACTGGCTCGAAAAGCTCAGCGTGAACTTGTCGTATTGCGGGACGCTGGCGAGGGCTTCGCCGACGGCGCTGGCTCCGAGGGGGTAGCTGAAACCGCGCGGGAGTTGGGATTTGCCCAAAGTTGGAATGGGTGGCAGGGCACCATCAGGAATCATATACGGGTGGGTGGGTATGTTACGGTCGGTTGACAGGAGTCACGGAAGGGAAGTTGGAGGACTCATACGTTGGCCGCCAAGCATTTAGTTGTGATTGAATTCGTGGCGGCCCCGCTTGGCGGCCGTGTTTCTTGACAGTCAGGACCACCCGCGTGCTTAATCCGCCAACCCCATTTCACGATGCGCCAAATCTTCGCTTTTTTCTCATTTTCAGTGATTTGTCTAGGGTTTTCCCCTAGAGGAGGCGCGCAGGAATGGACGCGATTTCGTGGCCCGAATGGGGCCGGTTTGGGGGTCGCGGAAAAATTTCCGGCGGAGCTGTCGGAGCGCGATTTTTTTTGGAAAATCGAGCTGCCGGGCCGCGGACATTCGTCGCCGGTGGTGTGGGGAGAGCGCATTTTCGTGACGTCGAATCCGGCAGAGACGACGCAGCGAGTGGTCTCATGCGTGAGCGCGGTGGATGGGAAAACGCTGTGGAAAAAGGAATACGCGACCGGCGGTTATCGGCAGCACTCGGACAATAACTACGCCGCCGCGACGCCCGCGGTGGATGCGGAGCGGGTCTATTTTCATTGGGCGTCGCCGGAGGCTTCCGGGCTGGTGGCGCTCGATCAAAAGGACGGACGGGAGCTGTGGAAGGTGGATCTCGGGCCGTTTCTCGCAAAGCATGGTCCGGGCACATCGCCGATCGTTTTCGAGGATCTGGTGATTCTCGATTTCGATCAGGATGAGGGGAAAAGTTTCCTCCTCGCCGTGGACGTGAAAACAGGCAGGACGCGCTGGCGCCGGCCGCACGAGGGGACGAAGTCCAGCGCTTCGACGCCCTGCATTTTTACGCCAAAGAGCGGTGCGCCGCAGATCATCACCGAGAGCTTTTCCAGCGGTGTGGTGGCGAGCGACGCACGCACCGGCGCGGTCGTCTGGCAGTTTCCCTCGATCATGACGAAACGCTGTGTGTCCTCGCCGTTTGTCACGCCCGGCGGGCTGATCATCGCGCAGTGCGGCGAGGGGCGGGCGGAGAGTTTTGTGGAGGCGGTGCGGCCCGCGGCGGATGGGAAATCGGCCGAGAAAGCCTACAAAGTCCTGCGGGTGGGGGGCTACGTGCCGACGCCCATCGCGGTGGGCGAGCTGCTTTTTCTGTGGAAAGAAAACGGTCTCGTTACGTGTCTGCGCTCGGCTACGGGCGAGCAGCTTTGGAGCGAGCGAGTGGAGGGGGCGTTTTACGGCTCACCGATCTGCGTGAACCAGCGGCTCTACAATATGACGATGCGCGGCGATCTCGTGGTGCTGGCGGTGGGCGAGAAGTTTCAACCGCCGCAGCGCCTCGCGCTCGGCGAAGGCAGCCACGCCACGCCGGCGGTCAGCGGCGGGCGGATGTATCTGCGGACGTTCACGCATTTGATCTCCGTGGGGAGGTAGGCGCAGGTGCGGGAAAAAATCGCGTCATCCTGAAAACGGCGATGTGCGGAACCACGGATGACACGGATTGGTGATTCTGAAAATCCTGTCATCCGTGAAATCCGTGGTTCCCCCCCCACCGGGAGTTAGAGGTCCTTCGACTGCGCTCCGCAAAGCCTCCGCTCCGCTCAGGATGAC
>CAYQBV010000159.1:0-9683 GCA_964415705.1 uncultured Chthoniobacter sp.
TCACTGACCCCGGTTTGTGGCGGAACTTACCGGGCTCAGTGAGCCCGGCTACAGCAGCCCGGCTGGCGGGACCCCGGCTGGCGGGGCTTGCCGGGCTCAGTGAGCCCGGCTACAGCGGAGGCCGCGCGCAGCGCTTCGAAATTTTTTGCCCATGCCGGAACCGCCCATCCTCCTCGCCAAATGGTATGACTACGCGAAGTGGATCATCGAGCGGGTGGATTCCTTTCCGAAGAACCAGCGCTTCATCTTCGGCCAGCGGCTGGCCGGGCACGCGGACGTAGCGCAAGCCTCCGGCTTGCCGTATCGCGGTGCTTCCAGCCTGCCACCGGGGTCGCAGCGGGAGCGTTGCGACCCCCGCGCGGCAAGCGGGACGCATGCGATACGGCAGGCGGGGACGCCTGCGCTACGGGCGGCCGCTCCATTCTGCATGGCCAAGGACCAGACGCTCTTCACCGCGCGGCAGTATGAGTTTAGCTGCGAGCGGCTGGAGGAGTGCGGGCGGATGACCGGCGGTTGGCTGAAAAGCTGTAGCCGGGCTCACTGAGCCCGGCTGGTGGCCGCGGAAAAGCCACACGGACCGGGTTCACTGAACCCGGCTACAGCGGCGGCGGAGCTTGCCGGGCTCACTGAGCCCGGCTGGTGGCCGCGGAAAAGCCACACGGACCGGGTTCACTGAACCCGGCTACAGCGGCGGCGGAGCTTGCCGGGCTCACTGAGCCAGGCTACAACGCGGGGATGAATGATCCCACGGATCCACCGGCCCATGCGCACCTCCGGCGGCTGGGCCGGGTGTGGGTGCGCGATCCGGTGTATTTTATCACCACCTGCACGCACCGGCGCGTGCGGGTGCTGGACAATCCGGCGGCGCACGCCATCTGCATGGAGGTGTGGGAGACGGGGCAAAAACTTCACGGCTGGCACGTCGGGCGGTATGTCCTGATGCCCGACCATGGGCATTTTTTCTGCGCGCCGGGACCGGAGGCGAAGCCGCTGGAGATCTTTGTCGGCAAGTGGAAGGAATGGACGGCGAAATTTCTGTATCGGCGGCTGGGCGTGGCGGTGCCGCTGTGGCAGGAGGAGTTTTTCGACCATCTGCTGCGGTCGCGGGAGAGCTACGCGCAGAAATGGGATTACGTGCGCGCGAACCCGGTGCGCGCCGGCCTGGTGGCCGCCGCCGAAGCTTGGCCGCACCAAGGAAGCCTGACGGACCTGCGCGTGGAGGAAGCGGAGACGCTGTAGCTGTAGCCGGGTTCACTGAACCCGGCGGTGGCCACCGGAACAACCACGCAGCCGGGCTCAATGAGCCCGGCTACAACGTGCTGCGATTGCCGGGCTCAATGAGCCCGGCTACAACGCCGCCATGAAGACCCACAAGCATCTCTTTGAGCGCGTCTGCGCGCTGGACAACATCCTCGCCGCGAGCCGCGAGGCGCTGAAGAACGGCAAGCGGGCGAAGCCGCCGGGCGCGCGGTATTTCGCCGAGCTGGAAACGCAGGCGGTGCGGCTGCGGCGGGAGCTGCTGGAGGGCACCTACCGCCACGGCGGCTACACCTATTTCACCGTGCATGAGCCGAAGGAGCGGCTCGTCGCGGCGGCGGCGTTCCGCGACCGGGTGGTGCATCACGCCATCGTGCGAGTGCTGGAGCCGATCTTCGAGGGGCGCTTCATCGAGGATTCCTTTGCCTGCCGCAAGGGGAAGGGCACGCACGCGGCGCTGCGGCGGTGCGCGCACTTTGCCCAGCGCCACCGCTACGCGCTGAAGTGCGACGTGGCGCGGTATTTCCCGAGCATCGATCACGGCATCCTGCGCGGGCTGCTGCGCCGGGTCATCGCCGATGCGCGGCTGCTGGCGGTGATCGACGGCATCCTGGCCAGCCACGCGGACGGCGTGGCGCAGGAATGGCCGGGGGAAGATCTGCTCGCCGTGCAGCTCCATCCGCGCGGGCTGCCCATCGGGAACCTGACCAGCCAGTTCTTCGCGAACATCTACCTGAACGTGCTCGACCATTTCGTGAAGCACACGCTGCGGGTGCGCGGCTACGTGCGCTACGTGGATGACTTCATCCTCTTTGGCGACGACCGCGCGCAGCTCCGCGCCCACGGCCACGCCGTCCGCCGACTGCTGGCCGGGCTGCGGTTGCGCATCCACCCGGACAAATACCGGCTGCTGCCGACACGGATGGGCGTGGATTTCGTGGGGTTCGTGTCCTTTGCCAACGGCCGCCGACGGGTGCGCACGGAGAATGTGCGGCGCTTTGCCCGCAAGCTGCGGCGACTGCGCTGGGAGGCGCGGCGCGGGGTGCGCCCGTGGAGCGAGGTGACGCTGCGGGTGCGGGCCTGGGCGGCGCACGCCGCGCACGGGCAGACGCTGGGCTTGCGCGGGCGGCTCTTTGCGGCCAGATAGCGGGCGGGCGCGCGGGCTTTCGGAAACGGAGTTCGTCGCGGGGCCTGCGGGGCGGCTCGTGAAACAACAACGAGAACAACCTGCAAGCGTCGAACCGCAACAACAACGATCCGACGAACGAGAACAACAACATCGGTTTTCGTGTCGCGAATCCCCTGCATTTCCCGGATGGCCAGATTCGCTGCTGTGAGACGAAGCGGCGGCGACCGTGCCAGGCTCAGGGACTACCCGCGCGTCCGGCGGGCCGCAGCTTGTGGCCGGGCTCAATGAGCCCGGCTACAGCGGCCGGCAGAGAACCGGCGGCCGGTCATGGTGAGTAGCCGCGAGGCGAAAGGCGTGGCCGGCCAACGGCCTGCCCGTCCCGCGCTCCGACAGCCCCGGTTTTTCCGGTTGCACGCGAACTGCTTTGGACCTAACACTCCGCGCCTTTGATCGGCCTCTCACACCCAACCCATGTTCAAAAACATCCCCTTTCACCGTGTCAACTGGGTCACCAGCTCGTTCCTCATCGGCACGCTTTTCCTCTCGCTCACCGCGGTGCCGCTCTACATCTGGAATTTCGGCCTCGATTGGTTCCAGTGCGCGCTCTTTTTCCTGATGCTCTGCGCCTGCGGGTTCTCGATCACGCTCGGGTATCACCGGATGTTTTCGCACCTCGCCTTCCGCGGGCACTGGTCGGTGCGTCTTTTTACTCTGATTTTCGGTGCCGGGGCGTTTGAAAACTCAGCGCTGATGTGGTCCTGCGAGCACCGCACGCATCACAAATTCGTCGATCACGACGACGACCCCTACGACATCAACAAGGGGCTTTTCCACGCACACGTCGGGTGGCTGATGTTCAAGCTTCGTCCGGTGCTGACCTACGAAAACGTGGCCGATCTCCAGAAGGACAAGCTCGTCATGTGGCAGCATCGCCACACTCAGACGATCGCGGTCCTGGTGGCTTTCGTTTTACCCGCGATCCTCGGCTACGCGTGGGATGGATGGTCGGCGGCACTCGGGGCGTTCCTGATCGCCGGGGTGGCGCGCGTGGTTTTCCTCCAGCACTGCACGTTCTGCATCAATTCGCTCTGCCACTGGATTGGCAAACGCCCCTACTCCTCGCGCTGCAGCGCGCGGGATTCGTGGATCACGGCGATCGTCACCTTCGGCGAGGGCTACCACAACTATCACCACGAGTTTCAGCACGACTACCGCAATGGTGTGAAGCCCTGGCAGTTCGACCCCACGAAGTGGATCATCTGGACGCTGAATCTGGTCGGTCTCGCGGACAATCTGCGGCGGGTGCCGTCTGAGAAAATCCTGCTCGCCGAGCTGGGCGAAGCGCAGCGCCGGATGGAAACGAAACTCGAGTGCCCGCACCTCACGGACGGCGCGCGCGCCTACTTCACCAGCGCCTACGCGCGTCTGCAGGCCACGGCCACGGAGTGGGCCCAGCTCAAGACCGCGCAGATGGAAATCACCCGCGAGATGATGGGCGAACTCCGCGAGGAGGTCCGCCACGCCATCGAGTCGCTCAAGCTGCGCGATCACGAACTGGCGAGGGTTGCGCCGAGCGCGTAGTGCGTGGGCGGCGTTGTCCGCGATTTTCGGAGATGGGTGTGAAAATGGGGGAGCAGTGTTCAGTGTTCAGTTTTCAGTATGCAGTGCCCAGATCTCCAATTCTGAAAACTGAACACTGAACACTGCCCCCGCACCATGTCCGCCAAGTCCCTCATCGCGCGCTGGCTCGAGCCGCTGGCCTCCGGGTTGTGGATTTTCTTCCTGATCTGGACGGTGTGGATCGCGGCGGTCTGGACCTTTGCCATCGGCGACTCGGTCGTGGCGGGCTGGACGCGCCACCGCGACCTCCGCGCGGTGCTGGGGTGGCTGATTGCCGTCGGCGACGTCGCGTGGATCATCCTCGCGGCCGCCAACGTCCATCTCTGGCTGGCGGAAACGGAAGGACTCCGCACGGCCCGGCGCTGGGCGCTCATTGTCGGTGGCGGCGCGGCGGCGCTGGGGGTGGCGAGTGCGCTGGGCGGAACTCCGCTGGGACCGATTCAGTATTCCAGCCAGCTTGGGATGAAATTTGGCCCGCTGCCGGTCGGGTGGCCGCTGCTGTGGTTCACGCTCATCGTCGGCGCGCGGCAGTTGGTGCTCCGCTGCTGGCCGGGGGCGGCGCATGGGCAGCTCGCGCTGGCCACCGGCGCGCTCGTGCTGCTGACCGATGCCAACCTCGAACCGGTCGCGGCCAAGCTCCGCGCCTTCTGGTTCTGGCGCTCCACCGTCCCGACTGAACCACCGCAATTTTCCCCGCCGTGGACGAACTACGCGGCGTGGTTCATTGCGGCGAGTGCTCTCACATTTTTCCTCCGCGAAGACCGCGTCTCTGGCCGAAAACTCTCGAATGCGATACGCCCGATCGTGGTTTTCCTCCTGCTGAACGCCGTCCTCCTGGCCGCCCATCTCGGGCGGCTTCTGCGCCAATGACCGCGCGGGTTATTTCTCGTCCAGCTTCTTGAGGATCAACGACTCCATCGAATTGATGCGCTCTTCAAGGCCGCTGTCGATTTTCCGCATTTGATTAAAGAGCGCCTTGTTGTAGGCGCGCTGCGCGTTCTTGCCTTCCTCGTCGAAAACGGCCGCGTCGGCCTTGGTCTTCAGTTCCAGCACCTCGGGGTCGGCGGACGCCTTGGCCTTCGCTTCCTCGAAGCGGGCCTGCTCTTTCGCCTCGGCGTCGCCGTCTGCCGGTGTCCCGCCGATCGCAGGGGTCGCCGCCACGGGAGCGGGAGCCTTGCCTTTGCCCTTCTTCTTGCTCGCGGAGGGCGCGGCCGGCGGCGGCGTGACGACCTCGGGAGCCGGGGCCGGCGTGGCGGAAGCATCCGGCACGGTTGCTTCGGCGGGAGCCTTGGGTTCGGTGGCCTTCTTGGCAGTCTTGGTCGAAGGCGAGGCCTCGCCGTCACTCTGGCCCTTCACTCGGGCGAAAGATTTTTTCTTCGGCTTCACCTTTGGCTTGGCCGTTGGCGCCGTCGGTGCAGCCTTGGCCTCGGGGGCTCCTGGCGAGGGGGAAGTGACGCGCTGTCCCTGGCGGGAGCCGAAGATTTTCTTCAAGAGGCCCGGCGATTCGGCGCTCGCGGGGCGCGGCGCGGGAGCCGCTGCGACGCTTTCGGCGTGCGCGAGGGTGGCGGCGCAGGCGGCGACGATGACGGCGAAGACGGGGAGCGTGTTTTTCATAAGTCGGGTGGGGATAAAGACGGGAGACTGACGGGTCGGGCGAAATCTGTCGAGCCCAAGCTCGTACGAAATCACGCTTCTCGACACCCTCGCGACGCGTCGCTAATTCCCTCGGCCCAGCCCCGTCTCGTTTTGAAAATTTCCACCGCACCCTCGACGCCGCATCGCACCTGGGCGGAGCTCGACCTCGACGCGCTCCGCCACAACGTCGCTGCGGTGCGCGCCCATCTCGGCGAGCACGTGCAGATTATGGCCGTGGTCAAAGCGGACGCGTACGGTCACGGCGTCGGGCCGGTGGTGGTGGCGCTCGCGGGGCGTGTGGAAATGTTCGGCGTGGCGAATTTGCGCGAGGCGCTGGAGGTCCGCGGGCAGATCGCAGACACCCGCATTTTCATCCTCGGCCCGGCGCTGCCGGAGGAGCGCGCGGAGATCGCCGCGCGACGATTCGTGCCGGCGATCTGCTCGGTCGAAGAAGCGCGCGCCTACGCTGGGCTCGCGGACGGCGGGCCGCTGGAGGTGCATTTGAAGATCGACACCGGCATGGGGCGCGTCGGGATTTGGGAAGGTGAAGCCGTCGCCGCTGCGCGCGAGATTCTCGCCCTGCCGGGGCTGCGCGTCACCGGCCTCGCGTCGCACCTGCCGGTCGCCGATGAGGACGACGCCTTCACCCGCGAACAGCTCGCGCGCTTTCACCGCATCGTCGCCGAACTCCGCGCTCTCGGCCTCGCGCAACCCGTCGTGCATGTCGAAAACAGCGCTGGCATCATCGGCTTTCCCGCGCAGGCGGAGGATATGGTGCGCGCCGGGCTGATGCTCTACGGTAGCGCGCCGCGCCCGGAATTTCAGCCCCAGCTCCGCGCCGTGATGACTTGGAAAACGCGCGTCACCCTGCTGCGCACCGCGCCCGCCGGTCACGGCATCAGCTACGGGCGCACCTTCAAAACCGCGCAGCCCACGCGCGTTGCCACTCTCGCGGTCGGCTACGCCGACGGCTACCAGCGGCACCTCTCCGGGCGCGGCGCGGAGGTGCTCATCCGCGGCGTGCGCTGCCCGGTGCTCGGCCGCGTGACCATGGACCAGATCGTCGCCGACGTGACCGCGCTGCCGGCAGTGGAAATCGGTGAGGAAGTCGTCCTCATGGGCCGCCAGGGATCGGAGGAAATCCTCGCCGCCGAACTCGCGACCAAGGCCGGCACCATCGCATGGGAGATTTTCACCGGCATCGGCCCGCGGGTGGAAAGGGTGTATTTATTTAGGAATTAGGAATTAGGATTTAGGAATTAGGAATTAGGAAGCGCTGCGAACACGCCGTCCCACTTCCTAAATCCTAAATCTTAAATCCTAAATTTCCTCCGTGCTCCAAATCGTCTTCAATGAAATCAGCGCCGCCGAGATGTCGGCGCTGCCCAAGGAAATGCAGCTCGACCTGCTCGCGGAGTTTCAGTTTCTGCCCGACGAACTGGACAAGCTGGACACGGAAAAATTCGGCGTGGTCGAGCGCGACGGAAAGCGGCTCTTCCGCTACCGGGCGAAGGATTACCGCATCTATTTCGCCAAGTCGGACGACGGGATCACCGTGCATCGCGTGCTGCACAAAAACACCATCCGCGACTTCCTTTTCCGCGCGAAGCTGCCCATGACCGAGGACGATCAACTCGGGCAGAAGGACGGTTTTTGGAAGCTCATCGAGGAGGCCGAAAAAACGCGGAAGGCGCGGTGAATCTCCGGCTGCTTTTCTGCATCGCGATGGGGTTGTTCACGACGGCCCTCGGCGTGGTCATGCTCGTCAACAGCCTGCGCCGCGAGCCGCCGAGTGCGCCCCCGCCGAAGCCGAATTTTTCCGCCCGGGCCACGACGGTCATTGATCCTGAGACGGGAAAAAAGACCACCTACCGCGAGATTACCGTGACCACGAAGTTCGCCCCCGGCCCGGCGGCGACGCCGCCGGAAAGGTAGCGCCAGCCTCCGGCTTGCTCCGAACGGCAGTCCTACCGACTTTCACAAATATCCGGACGGTTTTACCGAGGAACGGAATGACGGAATTTGGCCAAATGACGGAATATCTGACCGGCATCTCCACTCCGTCATTCCGTCTGCCTCCGAGGGGCAGGTGTTTTGTGAGAGATGGGATCAGTTGCGCGCAGCTTCGATTTTCGCGCCGCTACTTGCCCACGCAGTAGAGCGCCGCGGTGGTGCGGAGGAAAAGCTGCCCGCCGCTCACGACGATGCTCGCGCGCGTGCCTTCGGCATCGCCCATCGGGATCGTCGCCAGCACTTTGAATTCATCGCCCGCCGCGCAGACCATCACGGTGCCCTTCTCATTCACGATGTACACTTTGCCGTCGGCCACCGTCGGGCTGCTGCGGATGACGGCGCGCTCGGGGAGTTCTCCGCTCCATTTTTTTGCGCCGGTCTTCGGATCGAAACAAGTGAGCGTGTGGCCATCGCCATCGAGGACGAAAAGGCGCTGACCGTCGAAGGCCGGCGTACAGACGTCGGGCGTTTTGCGATCCTCGCTTTTCCACGCGAGGCCGGTCGTGGTGACGTCGCCTTTGCCATCCGTGCGGAACGCGAGCATCGGCTCCTTTTTCGGCCCGCACGCGATGGCCAGTCCGGCGGCGACGACGGGCGAAGGGACGATGCGCATCCATTCGCCGTCCTTCGAGTTCAGGCCGTAGCCGCGCCACAGCTCGGCACCGGTGGCTGCGTCGTGGCCGGTGAGGCAGTTGCCGCCGACGACGAGGATCTGCGCTTTGCCATCTGCGCCGGTCGCCGGGATCGGGGTCGCGTAGCTTTCGAGCGACTCCATCTTGGCGGCGCTGGGGCGGGCTTGCTTCCAGAGCGTTTTGCCGTTGGCGGGGTCGAGCGCGAGGAGGTAGCTCTCGCGCGCCGGGTCGCCGCCGGCGAGGCCGGGGTAGTCGGCCGGCGCGGGCGTGCGCTGGAGGACTTGGACGTAAAGTTTGCCGTCGAAAAGGAGCGGGCTGGAGCCGTAGAGCCACATGATCGCGAAGCGTCCGTAATCCGCGCCGAGGTTGCGCTGCCACTGGATGTTGCCCTCGAAATCGAGCGCTGCGAGGTCGCCGGTGCCGAAGAGCACATAGACAAATTTGCCGTCGGTGATGGGTGAGGGGGAGGCCATGTTGCCCTTGCCTTTGTTGATGTCGCCGGTGGCGAGCTGTTTCTGCCAGCGCACCTTGCCGTCTTTGCGGTCGAGGCAGAGGAGCAGGAGATTTTTCTGCTTGTCGGGGCTGGTGAGAAAAATGGAGTCGCCCCAGACCGCAGGCGTTGCGCCGCTCGGGCCGGGGAGCGGGGCGGACCACTTCACGGTTTCCTTAGTCCACGTTTCCGGGAGGTTCTTTTCCGGCGACGAGCCGTTGAAAGCCGGGCCGCGCCACTGCGGCCAGTTTTCGGCGTGGGCGGCGACAGTGAGTGAAAGGGCGGCGAGGATGGCGAATTGGAGACGCATGATCGGTATGACCTGCCAGAACGGATTTCCGTTGGCAATTCCTGCGGAGAGAAATGTGAGGCCGGAAACTGGAGCGGCACACTCCCGAGCGCCCACAAATTTGTGCGCCTCCCGCGCCGCCGGATGACCGGCCCTCTGGAGGGCGCCGCTCCGGTTGGATTACGCGTCGCCGGCGAACTCGCCAAACTTGCGGAATTTCTCGTAGCGTTGCGCGAGCAGATCGTCGGGCGGAAGCTGCGCCAATTCATTGAGCGAGCCGCTCACGGCGGTCTTGAGGTTGGCGATGGCGGCGGCGTGATTTTGGTGCGCGCCGCCCATCGGCTCGGGGATGATGCCGTCGATCAGCCCCATCTCCAGCAGATCGCGGGCAGTGAGCTTCAGTGCGGCGGCGGCTTCGGGGGCGTGTTTGCGGTGTTTCCACAGGATCGCCGCACAGCCTTCGGGCGAGATCACCGAGTAGTAGGCGTTCTCCAGCATGAGCACCCGATCCGCCACGGCGATGCCGAGCGCCCCGCCGCTCCCGCCTTCCCCGATGACCACGGCCACGGTGGGCGTCCGCAGGACCATCATCTCGCGCAGGTTCACGGCGATGGCCTC
>CAYQBV010000160.1:0-4037 GCA_964415705.1 uncultured Chthoniobacter sp.
GCGCGGGCTGTCTCGCTTTCAGGGGCGGGCGGATTTATCGTGATGAGCTTGTCGCCTGGCTCAAAGCCAACCCGAGCGCACCGGGCGCAGGAAAGGACGAAAGTTTGCGGGCGCGAAAAATGGAAAAGCAGATCGAGAAACTCGAAATCGAGATCGAGACGACTCGCGGAAAACTCGTCTCGCGCGAAACGGTGAGGGAATTTGCCGGGGCGCTCGTGGCGGACGTTTTCGACATCCTCGCCCGCTACCTTGACCGCGACCTTTTCAACACCGTTTCCAGAGAATTGAAAACCCGTATCGGCAACCGTGGCGAATGCACCGCACTATGAGCACACACCGCATGACGCCTCAGCCTGATCTCTCCGCGCTCACGCCGCGCGCTCGCCAATGCTACACAACTGGCCTGCGGATCGTGGCGGAGAGGCTCCAGCGCGCTCGCCAGCGGAGTCTGGAGCGAGGCGAGTCACCACGCGCGCCGCACACCTCTGCGGCACCTCCACCGACGACGCTCCACAAACTGCAGGCGGCAGGCAAGCCAGCCAAGCGATCGAGGAACTGGAAATTCTTTTCCGCGCTCGACGGCAGCCGCAGGCAGCTCGACGCGGACTAGAGCGGCCAGCGGCAGCGATCAGGAGGCTGGCCAGCGCGCTTTTCCTGCGGAGACAGGCAAGGCCAGCGGAGCGGAGGATCAGCTCGAAAACAGGCTCAGCGGATCACCTTGGACGCTGGCGCACTTTGGCGGAATTGTTTGAGCTTTTGTTTGAGTTTCGCCTTTTCTGAGAGGATCAAAACCTCTTAAACCTCTGTGGGAGAGGAGCTGGAGCGGGTGAAGGGAATCGAACCCTCGTATGCAGCTTGGGAAGTTGCCGTTCTACCATTGAACTACACCCGCTTGCTCAGGCCATGGTTACTGCCAGGAGATTATGTCGTCCGACGTGTTGCTGCCGTCCTTGTATTTGCCACTGAGTCCCAGTTTGCCATCCTTGCCAAGGGAAAAGGCTCCGACTCCCGTTTGCGGATAGGTCGTTGTCGTTTTGAAATCCGTGTAGGGCAGGGTGTCGAGCAGGTTGTCGTAATTTACGTCAATGGCCACGCAATACTGGGCTCCCCAAGGATCGTAGAACGCCCCGTTGCTGAACCCATCTTTTGGAGGAGTTGCGGTCGCGGCTTTTCCTTCAAAAAAGGAAATTCTGCGCGGGTTTCCCGGATTCGGCGTTGCTGCATTTGTTCCGATATTACGGAGGATGTTGAAAAGAAATTCATTGCCTGCCGTCGCTCCGCCGACGGTATCGCCAACAATTACGTCGGCCGTGGGTGGCGTCGTACTGCTGCTCGTAGTCGGGTATTTCCCGTACTCAGCGTTGTAGGCTCTCACTGCGGTCACGATGTTTGTGCAGGCCGTTTTCGCCGCGGCTTTCCGCCCCTGATCCTTTACGCCGTTGTAGGCCGGCAAGAGCAACCCAATGAGGATCGCAATGATGGCGATGACCGTCAGAAGCTCGACCAGGGTGAAGGCGTGAGTGCGGTGTTGGGGGTGTGGATGCATGAGATTAAAAACCTTTCGCGGGAAAGTAATGGAGTCGCCTCTGATGACAACTGGAAATCTTGGGAGAAACGGCAGATTTCTTACCCCGGCGACTTCGAGATTTGATCGTCTGCGAGGCGATTTTTGCCGGGATCGCTTGGGTGAAAATTCCCCTTTTCATCCCGCGTTCGGTCCGTATAGTGCCCGCCCTTTCCGAAAAACTGTTTCATCATTTTATGTCCCAACATCGCTCTCTCAAAGGTCAAAGCACCATCACCGCCAAGCGCAATGTCCTGAAGCGTTTCGAGCGCGTCGAAATCCTCAAGTCACGGGGGCAGTTCAAGGTCGGTGACAAGGTCCTGGGCCTGCGCAAGACCAAGCCCAACGAGTAGCCAGGCGCGCGGTTTCGCTTCCGCGCCACCCGCTTCCAGACGAAAACAAAAACCGCCGGACGTGATCTGCGTCCGGCGGTTTTGCTTTGCCTTGATGGCTAGATGAATTCGTTGATCAGGTTCTCGAGGAATTCCTGTCGCCCGCTCTGGCAAGCCACGGCCTCGCCTTTCTCCAGCATGAGCTTTTCCAGCGACGCGAAGCTCTCCCTGCCCGCCTCGATGCTCGCGCCGATCCCGCTGTCCCACGAGGCGTAGCGGTTCTTCACGAAATCCGCGAGCCGGCCGTCGGCGCGGATGGCGGCGGCGATTTTCAGGCCGCGGGCAAAGGCGTCCATGCCGCCGATGTGCGCGTGGAAAAGATCCTCGGGGTCGATGCTCTCGCGGCGCACCTTCGAGTCAAAGTTCACGCCGCCGGTGGTGAGCCCGCCGTATTTCAGAGCGGAGAGCATGCACTGCGTGGTCAGGTAGATGTCTGTCGGGAACTGGTCGGTGTCCCAGCCGAGGAGCAGGTCGCCGGTGTTCGCGTCCATCGAGCCGAGCGCGTTGGCTGCTCCGGCGACTTCCATTTCGTGCTGCATCGAGTGACCGGCGAGCGTGGCGTGGTTGGTTTCGAGGTTCAGTTTGAAATGCGGGAGCAGATCATATTCGCGGAGGAAATTCAGGCACGCGGCCGCGTCGCTGTCGTACTGATGCTTGGTCGGTTCTTTGGGCTTCGGCTCGATGTAAAACTGGCCTTTGAACCCGATCGACTTCGCGTAGTCCACCGCCATGTGGAGGAACCGGCCGAGGTGGTCGAGTTCGCGTTTCATGTCGGTGTTCCAGAGCGTCGAGTAGCCCTCGCGACCGCCCCAGAAGGTGTAGCCCTCGCCGCCGAGTTCGTGCGTCACTTCGAGCGCCTTTTTCACCTGTGCCGCAGCGAAGGCGAAGGTCTCCGCATTGCAGCTCGTGGCCGCGCCGTGCATGTAGCGCGGGTGGACGAAAAGCTGGGCCGTGCCCCACAGCAGCTTGATGCCTGTGCGCTGCTGCTGCTCTTTCAGGAGCGCCGTAATCGTATCGAGCCACGCGTTGGACTCGCGCAGCGTCTGGCCGTGCGGGGCCACGTCGCGATCATGGAACGCGTAGTAGGGCATCCCGAGTTTCTGCGCGATCTCGAAGAACGCCGGCACCCGCGCTTTGGCCAGATCGAGCCCGCTCAGGCCCGCGTCCCACGGGCGGATCGCCGTCGGCCCGCCAAACATATCCGCGCCCTGGCCACACATGGTGTGCCAGTACACGATCGAGAACCGCAGATGCGCGGCCATCGTCTTGCCCTCGACGATTTCGCCGGGGTTGTAGTGTTTGAAAGCGAGCGGGGTTTTCGACTTCGGGCCTTCGTAGGCGATGGGGCGGATGTTGGGCAAAAGTTCGGACATGGAGGTAGGTGAGTGAGGTTGATACTGGCCGCCGGAGCGGCGGGGAGGGGAGAGTGAAAAACTCCGCGAAACTTGTCAGCACGGAATTTTTCCAGATGCAATCTTTTCAGCCGCGAAGCAGATCGCGGAGCAATCGGCGGCGGGGGCGGCGAGGTGAAGCGCGGTTCAGCGGCCTTTGTCCTTATCCTTGTCTTTTTCCTTTTCCCGGTCGCCCCGGCGCTGCTCTTGGGCGGCCTGTTGTTGGGCGGCTTGGGCGGCTTGCTGCTGCGCGGCGCGTTGGGCTTCGGCTTGCTGGCGGGCGGCTTGCTCGCGCTGGGCTTCCTGGACGCGGTGCTGTTGCTCAGCCTGCTGGCGGGCGTTTTCCTGCGCGGCTTTTTGCTGTTCGATTTGCTGCTGACGGCGCTGTTCGGCGGCCTGCTCCTTCGCGGCTTCCTGGGCCGCGCGCCGTTGCTCCATCTGCTGCTCGCGGACTCGCTCAGCGGCTTGCTGGCGGGCGGCCTCTTGCGCGGAGCGCTGTTGGTCGAGTTGCTGCTGACGCGCGGCTTGCTGGCGTTCGGCTTCCTTGGCGCGGTGTTGTTCAGCAGCTTGTTGTTTCGCTGCCTCTTGGGCGGCGCGTTGCTGTTCGGTCTGAAGTTGTCGCCGCTGCTCGGCGGCTTGCTGTTTGGCGGCCTCTTGGGTGGCGCGCTGTTGTTCGGCTTGTTGCTTCGC
>CAYQBV010000160.1:4137-9667 GCA_964415705.1 uncultured Chthoniobacter sp.
CGGCTTGTTGCTTCGCGGCTTCTTGCGCGGCTTTTTGCTGTTCGATTTGCATCAGGCGGCGCTGCTCGGCGATTTGATCCTGCTGCTGTTTCAGACGCTCCTGCGCTTCCGACTCGGCCTGCTGGCGCTGCATCTCGGCCTTTTTGGCGGCCTCCTGCTCGCGGGCGAGCCGTTCCTGTGCGGCATTCATCTTTTCGCGCTCCTTTTGCGCGGCCCGCTGTTGCTCGTGGGCTGCTTCCTTTTGCTTCTCGGCGGCCAGCGCGACGGCTTCGGTAGCTTGTTTCTGCCGCTGGGCGGCGTCGGTCTCGGCATTGAGTTTGCGCGTCGCCCCCTCCTGTTCAGCGCGAAGTTTGTCGGCGTCGGCCTGCGCGGCACGGCGTTGGTCGAGGTCCATTTTCTGTTTCTCCGAATCGGTCCGTTCCCGCGCAGCGGCTGCAGCCTGCTCGGCGGCGTGCTTTTCGCGGGCCGCGGCGGTGCGGGCTTCGGCTCCGCGCTGCTCGTCCATGCGGGTCCGGTCGGTGCGGATCTTCTCGGCATCCACCTCGGCGGCGCGCTGCTTCTCCGCCTCCAGCTTCTGCCTCTCGGCGTCCGCCTGGGCGCGGGATACGCGCGCGGCTTCGGCTGCCGCCCGCGCTGGCGCGACGGCTGGATCAACCCCCGCTGGAGGTGCGGCTGGTGCCGTTGGCTTGCCCTCCACGGCGACGGGTCTCCGGGTTTCGCCGGGCGGATGAAAGCCCCCGGCGGGTGCGTCGGTTTTTCGCTTTTGCCCGGGCTCGGCAGCCACGCCGCCGATGACCGGCGCGACTGGCGGCGCGACCACCACGGGATTCTGCGGCGGCTCTTGTTGGGGGCGTTCTTTGTCGGGTTGGGGTTTACTGACGGTCCGCGGGTCGGCGGAGCGAACTGGCTCCGGCACGGTGGCCGCGGGCGGCGTCGCCGGAGTGGCAGGATTGCCGGTCACCGCCGGATTGGACGGATTGGACGGGCCGCCCGAAATCACCGGCGGCGGAGTTGCGCCGTCCTTTTTTCCGCGGCCGTTTCCGCCCTCCGTGCGCACCACGGCGCGCGGCTCGGTGAGCGCCGGTTCGCCCGGCCCCGCGACGGCCGGCTGCGCCGGCGGCGGCATGTCGGTCGCCGGCCTGCCCGGCTGCGGACGGTCGCCCTTGCCGCGCGGCCCTTGGCCGGCAAATCCCGGCGGCACCGCATTCGCGTCGCCCTGCACCGGCACCACTTTCAAATCCGCAGCGAGCACCGCCCGGGCCGGCGCGGTGTAAGGCGTGAGCCCCTTCGTTTCGCGCTGAAACCTCTGCCGCAATTCGGTGCGCTCCTTCCCGTCCTTCACGCCCGCCCAGCCGTTCGTCACTTTGTTCGCGGCGAAGGTCTTCTTCACCTTGTCCTGCAAAAACTCGCGCCGCACCGGTGCCGCCACCAGCGGCGCATTCACGAGGAGCTGGTTCCCCACGGTACGCGCGTTTGGCGAAAAGCGACCCGGGCCGCCGTGGAAATCCGCCCGGTCGAACTGCGTGCGGCGCACCAGTTTCAGCGTGGGGACCGGACGCTCGCAGCGGCTGCTGACAAAGGCGAAACTCAACCCGCCGTTGTAGATCACCGGCACGTCGCCGTAGGAGTTGTAGGTGATGTTCGTGATGTTCACCGTGGTGCGGATGATGACCACGTTGCGCGAGCGATCGACGATCACGGGACGCAACACCGGCGCGCCGAAATCGCGCACGCGGCAGAAGCTGTAAAACGCCGGGCCGATGTCGCAGGTCGTGTCCACCCACGTGCTGATGCCGATCTCCGGCTGCCAGTAGGCGCGCGGTGGCAGCGGTGCCCAGCCCACGTAGTCGTCGCTCTTCCGCCACGAGACCCACGCCGGCCCCCACTCGTAGTCCGGCACCCAGCACCAGCCCGCATCCTCCAAATTCATCCACCGCCCGTAATGATAGACGATGCCCGCGAACTCCTCGTAGCCCACCCACGTCCAGCCCGCGTCGGTGAAAGTCCAGTAGCCATCCGAGTAGGGCGTCCAGTCGCGATCCACGTCGGTCGGACGCCAGCAAAAGCCGTAATCGGCAACCTCGACCCATTCGCCGTACGGCAGCAGCGCATCGTAGAAGTAGTCGAACGAAACATCCGCCGCCCGGGCGGTGCGTGGAGCCGCGAGCGGGAGCAAGGCGGCGAGGAGGAGAAAGAGGAGGGCTGTGAGTTTCATGGCAGTGCTACCTTCGGACTGAACGGGCCGGGATTCATTCAATGATTTTCTCCGCTTGGCAGGCTGCGCCCGGCACCTAGATTCGCGCCCGTGAAAACCATCGGCTGTCTTTTTCTCGCGCTGCTCCTCATCGTCCCGCGCCCTGCTCTGGCGGAGGAGAAAAAGCTGCGCGTCGGGATGGAACTGGCCTACCCGCCATTTGAAATGCGCGACCAGAGCGGCGAACCAGCGGGAGTGAGCGTCGATCTCGCGCGGGCGCTCGGCGAGCATCTCGGCATGGTCGTTGAAATCCAGAACCTGCCGTTCGACGGCCTCATCCCCGCGCTCAAGACCGGCAAGCTCGACCTCATCATCTCCTCCATGACCGCCACGCCCGAGCGCGCGCAGTCCATTGATTTCTCCGAGCCCTACCTAAAGACCGGCCTCTGCCTGCTCGTCGGCGCAAAGAGCGACATCCGCTCCATCGCCGACGCCGACAGAACCGGCCGCAGTATCGCCGTGAAGAAAGGCACCACCGGCCACCTCTACGCCCTGCGCGCCCTCAAAGCCGCACGCCCGCTCGTCCTCGAAAACGAAAACGCCTGCGTCCTCGAAGTCGTGCAGGGCAAAGCCGAGGCCTTTATCTACGACCAGATGTCCACCTTCAAGAACGCCCGCAAAAACCCCGACACCACGCGCGCCATCCTCGCGCCCTTCCAGCAGGAGGGCTGGGCCATCGGCCTGCGCAAAGGCCACGACGACCTCCGCACGAAAGTGAACAGCTTCCTCGCCGGCTACCGCGAAAAAGGCGGCTTCGAAAAGCTCGGCGACAAATGGCTCGGCGAGCAAAAGGCGGAGTTTAAGAAGCTCGGGGTTCCGTTTTACTTTTGAGGCGCTCGCGCCCGGCGTGACGCCATCGGCCACGGTGTCCTCTTGGCTGAGGCATCGACTATCCCCGTCTCTCCCGGCTTCTTCGCCTATGGTGTCCTTTTCAATGAGTCACTGCGCACCTGCGGGCAAACTGGTGTCCGCCCTTGAATTCCCGCCGGACTCGCGCAGAGTCGCACCCGCCTTTTTCCCACCGAAACCACCACCATGCTCACGATCCGCGATTTGAAGAAAAGCCACGGGGGGCGCGTGCTCTTTGAGAACGCCGCCATGCAGGTCGGCTATGGCGAAAAGGTCGCGCTGATCGGGCCGAACGGCGCGGGAAAATCCACGCTCTTCAACATCATCCTGCACACCGAGGACCCGGATGCCGGGACGGTGGACCGCGATGAGTGGACCACGCTCGGCTACCTCCCGCAGGAAGCCGAGGTGAAGGGCGAGGTGACGGCGATGGATGTGGCCACGGGCCGGGCCGGCGAGGTCCAGGCGCTGGAGGAAATCCTGCACGCCTGCGAGAAGTCGGGCGACGTTTCCAGCCCGGCGTATCTCGAGGCCCACGCCAAGCACGAGGCGCTGAGCGACCCGCAGGTCGAGGCGAAGGCGAAGAAGATGCTGGCCGGGCTGGGCTTTCGCGAGGCAGATTTCACGAAACTGGCGCGCGAGCTTTCCGGCGGCTGGGTGATGCGCGCGCACCTCGCGCGGCTGCTCGTCATGGAGCCCGATCTGCTGATGCTCGACGAGCCCACGAACCACCTCGACCTGCTCTCGCTCATCTGGCTCCAGCAGTATCTCCAGAACTACTCCGGCGCCGTGCTGCTCATCTCGCACGACCGCGCCTTCATGGACGAGATCGTGGGCAGCGTCTACGAAATCGACGAGCGCAAGCTGGCGGCCTACACCGGCAATTACGCGGACTTTCTGCGCATCAAGGAGGAGCGCTACGAGCAGCAGAACGCCGCCTACAAAAACCAGCAAAAGGAGATCGCGAACCTGCGCGAGTTTTACGATCGCTTCCGCCAGGTGGCGTCGAAAGCCAGCCAGGCCATGAGCAAGCTCAAGCAGATCGAGCGCATGGAGCTGATCGAAAAACCGGTGCCGCCGCGCAAGCCGTTCCGCTTCCAGATTCCGCAGCCTCCGCGAGGTGGGCAGCGCATCATCGGGTTGGAAAAGATCAACTTTGCCTACGGCGAAAACGTCGTCTATCGCGGGCTCGACCTCGACGTGGAGCGCGGCGAACGCACCGTGCTCGTCGGGCCGAACGGCTCCGGCAAAAGCACCCTGCTCAAGCTCCTCGCCGGCGTGCTCGAGCCACAGAAAGGCGAACGCAAACTCGGGCTGAACGCGAAGATCGGCTACTTCAGCCAGCACCGCTCCGCCACCCTCGACCCCGCCAAATCCGTGCTCCAGGAAGTCATGGACTCCAACGGCACGCTCTCGGAAAACGAGGCGCGCGGCATCCTCGGCTCGTTCCTTTTCCGCAAAGACGAAATCTACAAAAAGACCGAGATCCTCTCCGGCGGCGAGAAGACGCGCCTGAACCTGATCAAGTTCCTCGTCGATCCGCCAAACCTCCTGCTCATGGACGAGCCGACCACGCACCTCGACATCCACACCGTCGAGTCGCTCATCCTCGCGCTCGCCGGCTACGAGGGCACCCTCGTCTTCATCAGCCACGACGTGCATTTCATCCGCAAGCTCGCGACCAAAGTCCTGCACGTCCACGCCGGCCAGGTCAGCCCCTATCCCGGCGGCTACGATTACTTCCTCGAAAAAACCGGCGCCCTCGGCAACGAACGCGCCGCGCTGACGGCGAAATAGCGGCGGGTTTTTTTGGTTCGAGAGTGGTCGTGCTGAAAATGTGGCGCGCGCGCTTTCGGCCAAGCGGTGTATGGACGCCATTCCGCCGACCTGCTGCGGACCACCCGCGCCAGATCCGGCGCGTCCCATGCTCGAATTATTTTCAATTATGTTATTGACTCATTCCCCAGTTTTCATAATAAAGCGTTTGATAGTTTTCTTTCGGGACACAAATGACCTGCGTCGCGAGAGCTCTTAGAAAAAAATGCCGTTACCAATCGTATCCTTCAGAAAACCAAAAAAATGAATACCTCCCCTCCTTTGATCAAAACCGGCTCGAAGCTCGGATTCGCGCTAGCCGGAATGCTCGCGCTCACCATCGTTTCCGCAAAAGCCTCCGCTCCTGGAATCTACACCTCCGGCCCATTCACCACCAGCACTCCCATAACGTCCACGACTACCGACTGGTCCAATTCGCTCGTTTTTCCGCAATACACTCCCGATGGTGACGACTATCTCATCTCGGTTAAATTGACCTTTACGTCCACGTTGACATCTACCCTGACGGTGACGAACTCCAGCCCCAGTGCTTCTTCCGGCACGGCTAGGACGGAGCTAATGGTCACGGTGCAGGATCCATTGAATCTCCTC
>CAYQBV010000161.1:0-9632 GCA_964415705.1 uncultured Chthoniobacter sp.
CGTATCAAAACCTGCGCACGGCCCGGGCCTACTACCACCGCATCCAGTTCATCGGGTTCTGGGAGTGCGCGAGCGTGGCCGAGGCGCAGTTGCACTTTACCCAATGGTATCAGGAGGCCCGGCGCAGCCAGCTTGAGCCGATCAAGAAGGTCGCGCTCACGCTCAAGAATCACCTCATCGGCCTCCTCCAATATTTCAATCACCGGATCACCAATGCCGTGACCGAGGCATTCAATGCCTCCATCCAATCCATCAAAGCCTCCGCCCGCGGCTTCCGCAACTTCGAGCACTACCGCACTCGCATCCTCTTCTTCCTCGGAAGGCTCAATCTCAACCCACTCTAAAACCGGAAGTCCCCGAAAAAACCCTGATTGAGGCGCATCGAGAGATCGCGTGATGCACCGGAAAGTCCGGCGTGGGCAATGCGTCGGGTCCGCGGCCCCAGGCCCGTGGCTCACGCTGTCCCCAGCGTGAATCCTCCCTGTGCGTGCAGCGCCCGGCCCATTCCGTCAGCGCGCTTCCGCGCGGGCGGGCTTTGGTTTCACACTGGGGGCAGCGTGAGCCACGGCGGCGAGCCATGCTGTCGCCGTTCACGTGCCGGGAGACGCTGCTCCGGCTTGACCAACCCCACAACACGCATCCTTTATGATTCGAATTCCATGCCCCTAAGTCCGACTTTCACCCTGCCCGTTCTGATTGCGCTCGCCGCCGCGATGGCTGGCGCAGCCGAACCGTCGATTCCGGTGAAGATCGAGTTCAACCGCGACATCCGCCCCATGATGTCGGACACGTGTTTTCATTGTCACGGGCCGGACAGGAATGCACGCAAGGCAGGGCTGCGGCTCGACATTCGCGAGGAGGCATTGAAACCCGCAGAGTCGGGCGAGACGCCGATTGTTCCCGGCAAACCCGGGGAGAGCGCGGCCATACAGCGCATCTTCGCGGAGGACAAGGATGACCTGATGCCACCTCCAAAAGCGCACAAGCCGCTGTCGCCACGGCAAAAAGAACTCTTCCGGCGCTGGGTCGCGCAAGGAGCGGTGTATCAGCGGCACTGGTCCTACGAACCACCCGTTAAGGCGGCGGTGCCGGCGGGACAGAACGGCGTGGATGCGATGGTGCAAAAGCGATTGACGGAAATCGGACTGAAAGCTTCACCGGAGGCAGACCTGCGCACCTTGATCCGCAGGCTTTCCTTTGATCTGTTGGGTCTGCCGCCCACGCCGCAGGAGGTGGCGGCATTTGTAAATGACCAGTCGCCGGATGCCTACGAACAACTGGTGGATCGCCTGCTGCAAAGCCCCCACTACGGCGAGCGGATGGCGATTGGCTGGCTCGATGTGGTGCGCTTCGCGGACACCATCGGGTATCACGGCGACAGCGCCCACAACATTTGGCCGTATCGCGATTGGGTCATCCGTTCATTCAACGATAACAAGCGCTTTGACCGTTTCACGCTGGAGCAGGTGGCGGGCGACCTGCTGCCGGATGCCACGCAGCAGACCCGGGTTGCGTCCGCCTTCAACCGGCTGATCCTTTCCACGGCGGAAACCGGCGCGCAGAAGCTCGACTACGCGGCGCGCATGCTCACCGATCGCGTGCGCGCCATCGGGGCGGGATGGATGGGGCAGACCACGGGCTGCGCGCAGTGCCACGATCACAAGTTCGATCCCATCACGACACGAGATTTCTACTCGCTCGGGGCGTTCTTCGCCGACCTGGAGGAACCGATCGTCGGACTCCCCGAGGATGGCATGCCGGTGACGACCACGCCTGAGCAGGAGAAACAATTGACCATGCTGGATGCGCAACTCACCGAGGCAAAGGGGAAGCTCCACGCGGCCGAGCGCGACAACCTGGCGAAAGCCGGGGCGGAGCGAAAGCGGTACTACGACTTACTGCCGAAGGTGCTGGTTTCCATCAGCATGAAGGACAAGCGCACCGTGCGCATCCTGCCTCGTGGAAACTGGATGGATCAGAGCGGCGAGGTGGTGAAAGCCGGGCTGCCCCATTTCCTGCCGCAGCCGAAAAGCGAGGGACGCGAACTCAACCGCCTGGACCTCGCCCGGTGGCTCATATCACCTGAGAATCCGCTGACCGCGCGCACGGTGATGAACCGCCTGTGGAAACAGTTCTTCGGCACCGGCCTGAGCAAAGTGCTGGATGATCTCGGCGCGCAGGGCGAACCGCCCATGAACCCCGCGCTGCTCGACTGGCTGGCCTGCGAGTTCATGGACAGCGGCTGGGACATGAAGCACATGGTGCGCGGCATCGTCACCAGTCACACCTACCGGCAAGTCTCTACGACAACGAAGGAACTGATGGCCGCCGACCCGGACAACCGCGAGTACGCCCGCCAGAGCCGCTACCGGGTGGAAGCCGAACTGGTGCGCGACAACGCGCTCGCCGTCTCCGCTCTGCTGGCGCCGAGAATCGGCGGGCCAAGTGTGAAGCCTTATCAACCCGAGCGCTATTGGTCGAACCTCAACGACCCTTCGAAGGGTATGACGGAACTCGGTTTCCCCGAACGCGAATATATGACCGACAAGGGCGAAAGCCAGTACCGGCGCGGCCTCTACACGTGGTGGCAGCGCACCGCGCTGCATCCGGCTCTGCTCGCCTTCGATGCACCGAGCCGCGAGGAGTGCGCCGCCGAACGCCATCGCTCCAACATTCCGCAGCAGGCCCTCGTGCTGCTCAATGATCCGACGTTTGTGGAAGCAGCCCGCGCTTTTGCCGCGCGCATCCTCGGTGACTGCGAGGGCTCGACAGCGCAGCGCGTCACTTGGGCGTGGCAGCAGGCGTTGCAGCGCGATCCCGATGCGGACGAACTCCAGACGATACGCGCGCTTTTCGATGAGCGTCTCTCCGCCTACCGCACCGACGGCAACGCAGCGGCGTCACTGCTCAAGATTGGCTTCGCGCCCGTGCCCGTGACTGTGGACAAGGCGGAACTGGCCGCGTGGACTCATGTCGCACGGGTGCTGCTGAACCTCCACGAAACGATCACCCGCAGTTGAGACATTTAGAATAGAGGGACAGGTGAGTTATCGAAGAAAAACTTTCTCATTCCTACCCGGGGCGGGGCGTCCTTAACCTTCGGCAGACGTTTCCGAGACACTCCCAGCCGCTCCACCTGAACTGAGCGGGGACATTTTCTGACAGTTGGGCGAGAGAGGAAAGAAGACGCGTCCCGGCGCTGACCGCCGGAGCCTGGTGGCGTGTCCTTCCGGCCAGCGATGCTGTATCCGCACTTATCTTCAGCGCAGCGGTCGCCTACAGACCGTTACAAATCCAGCATCAGCCGTACCGGGTTCTCGATGCTCTCTTTCACCCGGACGAGGAAGGTGACGGCCTCTTTGCCATCGACCACGCGGTGGTCGTAGCTGAGGGCGAGATACATCATCGGGCGGATGACGACCTGGCCTTTTTCGGCGATGGGACGCTCCTGGATTTTGTGCATGCCGAGGATGCCGGACTGCGGCGGATTGAGGATCGGCGTAGAAAGGAGCGAGCCGTAGATGCCGCCGTTCGAGAGGGTGAAGACGCCGCCCAGAAGATCTTCGATTTTGATTTTTCCCTCGCGCGCTTTGACGGCGTAGGCGGCGAGGTCGCGCTCGATTTCGGCGAAGGATTTCTGGTCCGCGTCACGCACCACGGGAACGACCAGCCCGCGCTCGGTGCCGACGGCGACGCCGATGTCGAAGTAGTGGTTCTGCACGAAATCATCGCCATCCATGCGTCCGTTGATCGCGGGGCAGGCCTTGAGCGCGCTGACCGTGGCTTTGATGAAAAAGGACATGAACCCGAGCTTGATGCCGTGCTCCTTGACGAAGGCGTCCTGCTGGCTCGTGCGCAGGCTCATCACCGCGCTCATGTCGCACTCGTTGAAGGTGGTGAGGATGGCCGCGGTGTGCTGCGCCATGACGAGTTGCTGCGCGATCTTGCGGCGGAGCGGGGAAAGTTTCTTCCGCGTGCTGCGGCCCTCGGCGACGGGCGCGGTGTTTTCGGAGAGAGTGGAAAGGGCGGTATTGGCCGCGGCGACGGCGGCGGAGATGTTGGGCGCGGGCGGCGGTTCGGGAGCGACCGGCGTGGCGGGCGTGCTCGGAGCGGCGGCCTTTTTGGAAGCCGTTGGCGCGGGCTTGTCCTGCGCCTTGGCTGCGGTGGCCGGCGCAGGCTGCGAGGGCTTCACCGCTCCGCCACCTTCCTCAATCGTGCCCACGGTATCGCCGATTTTCACCTCGCTCCCGGCGGCCACCGCGACCTTCAGCACGCCCGCCTTCTCGGCCGTGATCTCGGTGGAAACCTTGTCCGTTTCCAAAGTGAAAAGCGCCTCACCCGCCGCCACGGCGTCGCCGTCGTTCTTGTGCCAGAGGGAGAGCAGCCCGCTGGTGATGGATTCGCCGACGGCAGGGATTTTGATTTCGAGAGGCATGGTGAAGATTTGGCTGCTGATATTGGAAACGTGTCGGCGGCTTGGCCCCGTCGGTTCCCGGATAGTGAATCGGGAATCTGAAATTCCGAATGGAAAATTTGCGCCTCCCTCTCGCCTGTCCGGGACGCTGCGGTCGCCGGCAACTCTCCCCCGCTTAAATCCGCGCCGCTCCCAAGCGACTTTGCCTTGGTCGTCGAACTCGCGCAGCCACCAGAGGCATTGGTCGTCAAAGTGTCCCTGCCGGCCCTTCAGGAAGGCGAGATACTTCCCTTTTTTCGGCGCGACCCAGACGGCGGATGTCGAGGACAGCGTCGAGCAGACCAGGGCGAAGTCGCAGCCCTCGCCGTCACCGGACGCTGCCCGACCGCGCGGCCGCCGGTCTCTGCCCGGCATGCGTGCTCCGCGCGGCGGCGGATGCGGCACCTTCCGCGGCGGGCTTTTCCCTCGAGGAAATCCGGCTCGCTTTTCCGCAACGGGAGATCGCCCAGCGTTTCGCCCGACGCCGCTTCCGCTTCGTGCCTTTGCGCCTGTGTGCGCGACAGCCGGCAAGCTCATCGAACACGCTGCCAAGAACCGCATCGCGATGAATGAAACGGGAAGGCTTCAAGAGAATGCTCCATGAGATTGTCACGGTCCGCGAGCTGTGCCCTTCGCCGGGTCTGGCGTGTGCTGTGATCATCGGCTTGTTGCTGACTTCCGTCTGAAGGTGTCTCTATGGTCTGAGGCCGATGTCCGAGCTGTTTCCCACTCCTTTGATGACGACCACATGAGTTGGATCACCATCATCTGGTCGGCGGCCTCGGGTGCGTGCCTCATGCTGGCGCTCCTGAACTTGCTGGTCTGGTTCCAGGACCGCCGTTCCTGGGCGCACCTGTGCTTTTCTGTCACGGTGCTCGGCGTGGTCGGGCTCGCGGTTTGCGAGTGGATGACGATGCACGCGGAGTCGCCCGAGACGTTCGGGCGGGCGCTTCGGCTGGGGCATCTGGATTACGCATTGGTGGTCGCGGGCTCGCTGGGATTTGTCCACTTCCACTTTGGCACCGGGAGGCGGTGGCTGCTCGCGCTGGCGCTGGGGGTGCGCCTGCTGGCTGTGGTGGCGAATTTCACCACGGGACTGAATCTGCACGTCAGCGCCATCCACAGCCTGCAACAGATCCCCTTCCTCGGGGAGCCGGTGTCCGTGCTTGGCGAGTGGGTTCCCAATCCGTGGGTGCGGCTGGGGCAGCTCGCGGCGCTGGCGCAGTTTATCTATGTGGTGGATGCCTCCACCCGGTTATGGCGCAAAGGCTCGACGGAATCGCGAAAACGGGCGCTGTTCATGGGCGGGACGCTCGCCTTTTTCGTCGTCTTTGCGTCGGCGCAGGCCGGGTTGGTGGCGGCGGGCGGGCTGCGGATGCCCTTCATCGTGAGCGTTCCATTCTTCGGCATGTTGATGGTGATGGGGTATGAACTGAGCCGCGACGTGCTCCGCGCGGCGCATCTGGCCCGCGACTTGGGCGAAAATCAAAAGCGGATGACCCTGGCCGCCGAGGCCGCGAACCTGGGCATCTGGGTGAGGGATCTCCGGCGCGACAAAATTTGGGCGAACGACCAGTGGCGTGTCCTGTTCGGTTATGCGCCATCGGAAAGGCTGGAACTCGCCGCCATTTTGCAACGGCTGCACCCGGACGATCGCGAACCGCACCGCCGGACCCTCGCGGACGCGCTGGCGCGCTGCTGCGGCTATGAAGCGGAATACCGCATCGTGCTGCCGGACGGACGGGTGCGCTGGATCGCCGCCCGTGACCGTGTCGAGTCCGACGCCGCGGGCAAACCGGCGCTCATGCGCGGCGTGTCCCTGGACATCACGGAACGCAAACAGAGCGAGCAGGAGATGCTGCTCCTACGGCAGGAGATCGCGCATGTGGACCGGGTCTCGATGATGGGCCAGCTCGCCTCGTCGCTGGCGCACGAGATCAACCAGCCGCTCGGCGCGATCCTGCGCAACGCGGAGGCGGCGGAACTTTTCATGCAGCACGAATCGCCGGACCTCGAAGAGATTCGCGCGATCCTTTCCGACATCCGCAAGGACGACCAGCGCGCCTCCGCTGTCATTGATCGGATGCGCGCGCTCATGCGGCAGCACGGGATTGCCATGCAGGCGCTCGACGTGGCCGAATTCCTCGGCGATGTCACGGCGCTCACGCGATCCGACGCGGCGGCGCGGCGAGTGAAGCTGGAGTTGCTGGTGCCGCCCGGCCTCCCGCCGGTGCGCGGGGATCGGGTGCATCTCCAGCAGGTGCTGATCAATCTTATCCTCAATGGCATGGACGCGGTCAGCGACACCGTGGAGCAGGATCGGTGCATCACCGTGGGCGCGCAGCGCGACGGCGGGCAGGCCATTGAGATTGCCGTGAGCGACAGCGGTTCCGGAATCCCCTCCGACAAACTCGCGCACATTTTTGATCCATTTTTCACGACGAAGGCCAGCGGCATGGGCATGGGGCTGGCGATTTCGCGCACGATCATCGAGGCGCACGGCGGACGGCTGTGGGCGGAGAACCAAGACGGCCGCGGCGCGACATTCCGCTTCACACTGCAAATTGCGGAGGATACCGAGGCGCCATGAGTGTGACGGCTCCCCTTGTGCATATCGTGGATGACGACGCCTCCTCCCTCACCGCCACCTCGCGACTGCTGCGGGCGAGCGGGTTTGCGGTGAAGACCTTCGTTTCCGCGGGCGACTTTCTCACCCGGCGCGATGCGGACGCGGCGGGCTGTGTCGTGGCGGATTTGCAGATGCCGGGGATGGACGGGCTCGAATTGCAGGCGGCACTCGCGCGGACGGGCAACCCGCTGCCGATCCTCTTCCTCACCGGCAATGGCGACATCCCGTCGAGCGTGCGCGCGATGCGCGGAGGCGCGGAGGATTTCCTCATGAAGACGGCGCCGAAGGCGGACTTGCTCGACGCGATCCGGCGCGCGGTCGCCCGCGATGGGCGCGAACGCGAAGAGCGCTTGTGGCGGCGGGAAATGCAGGAGCGGCATGTGACTTTGACCGCGCGGGAGCGCGAGGTGCTCGGCCACGTCGTCCGCGGGCGGATGAACAAGCAAATTGCCGACGACCTCGGCACGGTGGAGCAGACGATCAAGGTGCACCGGATGCGTGTGATGGAAAAAATGCGCGTGCAGTCCGTCGCGGAACTCGTGAGCCTCGTCGAGCGCGCCGGTCTCGTGGGGCATTGAACTAAGGTTCAATAGGCGGGCGCGGGCGCGGCACCCAGTGTCGCGGCCCTGATGAGCACCGCCACGCCCACCTACGTTGCTGTCGTTGATGACGACGAAAGCCTGTGCCGGTCGCTCGGCCGGTTACTGCGCGCGGCGGGGATTCAGCCCATCACCTATTCCTCGGCGGAGGAGTTTCTGGCGGACACGAAGCATCCGAAGTTCGACTGCCTCATATTCGACATCCAGCTCGGCGGCATGTCGGGCATCGAACTGCAGCGGCAGCTCGCGACGGAGGGCGGGAAAACGCCGATCATCTTCATCACCGCGCATGACGACCCCGGGGCCCGCGCGGAGGCCGAAGCCAGGGGCTGCACCGCCTTTTTCCGCAAGTCCGACTCCGGTACCGAGGTGCTCGAAGCCATCCGCCGTCTGGCCACCTGAACCCGCACGTCATGAATTTGGAATCCTCGAAGTTGCCTGTTGAGTCTCGTCCCACTGCTTCACGGGTTTTTCCACCCGGAGGGCCATGGAACGCCTTTGCGGGACTCAGTCGCTTCCTTGCCGTCATCGCCATTACCACCGGCCTTGTCCGCGTGGCATCCGCCGCGGATGCAAAGCCTCCCGGCATGGCGTCGATTCCGGGCGGGGAATTTGCGATGGGAAGTGAGTTGCCCGGCAGCCGGCTGAATGAAAAGCCCGTGCTCAAGGTGACCGTGGATGGCTTCTGGCTCGATGAGCACGACGTGACGAATGCCGAGTTCCGCAAATTCGCCGAGGCGACGGGCTACAAGACCACGGCGGAGCGGCCCGTGGATTGGGAGGAGCTGAAGAAGCAGCTCGCGCCCGGCACGCCGAAGCCGGCGGATGAAATGCTCCGGCCCGGTTCACTCGTCTTCACGCCGAGCGACGGCCCGGTCGATCTGCGCGAGATGAATGCGTGGTGGCAGTGGACGATCGGCGCGAACTGGCAGCATCCCGAGGGGCCGAAGAGCAATCTCGACGGGCGCGAGCAGCATCCCGTCGTGCAAGTGTCGTGGGACGATGCGGTGGCTTACGCCAAGTGGGCGGGCAAGCGACTGCCGACCGAGGCGGAGTGGGAATTCGCAGCGCGCGGCGGGCTGGATGGGAAGCGCTTTCCGTGGGGCGATGAGTTGAGGCCCGGCGGCAAGTTCATGACCAATGCGTGGACGGGCAACTTTCCCTACAAGAACACCAAGGAGGACGGCTTCGCGGGCACTTCGCCGGTGAAGTCTTTTCCAGCGAATGGCTACGGCCTTTACGACATGGGCGGCAATGTCTGGAACTGGGTCAGCGACTTCTACCGGCCCGACACCCATGCGCGGAACAAACTCGAAGCTTCCTGCCACAACCCGCAGGGACCAAAGACCAGCTACAACCCCGGCCATCCCAACGAACCCGTGGAGCGTGTGACCAAGGGCGGCTCGTTTCTTTGCCACGTGGACTATTGCGAAAGCTACCGCCCCGCCGCCCGGCGCGGCACCCCGCCGGACACGGGAATGTCACACATCGGATTTCGCTGCGCCCTTGCTCAGGGCCAGCGGGACAGTAGAACGCCAGAGCAACCAAACAAATAAACATGAAACCAATACCAAAACTGAAAGCACTCACGCTGGCCCTCGGGCTGGCGCTCATCGGGTCGGCTGCGCAGGCGGCGGACAAGAAACCCAACATCCTGGTCATCTGGGGTGACGACATCGGCACCTGGAACATCAGCCACAACAACCGTGGCATGATGGGCTACAAGACGCCGAACATCGACCGCATCGCGCGGGAAGGCGTCGCTTTCACAGACTACTACGCGCAGCAATCCTGCACCGCGGGTCGCGCTGCTTTCATCAGCGGCAGCGCCCCGGTCCGCAGCGGCATGACGAAGGTCGGCCTGCCCGGCGCGGCGGAAGGCTGGCAGAAGACCGATTGCACCATGGCCACGGTGCTCAAGAGCCAGGGCTACGCCACCGGTCAGTTCGGC
>CAYQBV010000162.1:0-9422 GCA_964415705.1 uncultured Chthoniobacter sp.
TCTTCCTCGGGCGACGGTTCCGCGCCAATCGACTGGCGGGCGCACTGACAGGCCCACCAGACGCCATCGCGTGGCGTGAGAGCGTGAGCGATAAAGCGGATCGCCTCGCTGTGCTGGCCCTGCGCAAGGAGAGTGGCAGCGAATTCGGTCGGCCGGAGATCTGGTTTGAAGAGCGCGGCGGCGGGTTTGGTCAGTCGAAAGCGCTCGCAGATGACTGCGGTTTCGGAGCGGACTTCGTGGGTCTGGAGAGCGCGCATGAACTAGATGGGGGCGGGAATCGGCAGGACAGGGCGGCCGTTGAGCAGGATGGCGGGCGCGGTGATCGCAATCGCGGCACCCGCGGTGATTGTCAGCGCGGCAGCGGCCGTGATCGTGATGGCTCCACCGGCGGTGATGCTGATCACGGCTCCGGAGGTGGTGGAAATCACGCCGCCGGCCATCGTCGAAATGGCCGCCCCCGACGTGACCGAGATCGGTCCGGCGACCTGGAGTGAATCGCTCGCGCCAACCTGCGCGCTGCGGGTGGCGCCGATGGTGTGTTTCTGACTCGCGCCGACGGTGATATTGCGGTTCACGCCGACGGTGATGTCTTCGTTCATCCCGACGTTCTCGGTGCGGTTCACGCCGATCGTGATCTTCTCGTTTTTCCCGACCGTCTCCGTTCGGTCACGGCCAATGTCCACGGTTTCATCGCGGTCCACCTCGTCCGAGCGGTCGTGGCCGACCCAATGGGTTTCGTCGTTCTCGACGGAAATCCTCAGATCCTTTTCCGCACGCAAATACACGAGCTCCGCGCCTTTCTTGTCCTCGAAGCAGAGTTCGTTGCATGTGTCCGGGTTTCCATTCTGGGTGCTCCGCGTGAGGATGCCGCTCTGGGTCTTGTTGTCCGGCAGTTTGTAAGGCGGCATCATGTCGGCATTATAGACGGAGCCGACGATGATGGGTTGATCCGGATCGCCTTCGGCAAAATCCACGACGACTTCCTGACCGATGCGCGGGATGTGGATCATGCCCCACTGTTTCCCGGCCCAGTGGGTCGCAACCCGGATCCAGCACGAACTGTCGGCGTTGTTCTTGCCCTCGCGGTCCCAGTGAAACTGCACCTTCACGCGGCTATATTTGTCCGTGAAAATCTCCTCACCCGCCGGACCAACGACCACGGCGGTTTGCGAACCGAGGACGGTTGGGCACGGGGTCACGCATGGCGGCCGGAATGGCAGCGCGAACGGGATGCAGGTGAAGGTGTTATTGTAGGAATAGGTTTCCTGTTTGGAGCGATAAGCGTCGAGCTTGGCCGTGTGCTGGACGGTCGTCAGGACATACTGCCCGTCGGCGTTGAAATGCCGTTCAAGCGTGAACTTATGGCCGGAGACAAGATGGTGGCAGTTGGATGCGCCCTGGCTGCGCAACCCGGGGAGTGTCTCCTGTTGCATGCGGATCGCGACGGTCCGCCGGTTATCTTCAAAGATTTTCTGCACATCGGCTGGGCGGTCGCCGCCGCCGGCATCCACGCCATCGAACCTTTGTGCGTACTCGCCGGGATAGTCGTATAACTCGAGCCTGTCGTTGCCGCCGACCTTTAGTTGGTGTGTGACCGTGCCAGCAGCCACCGAGATCTGCGTGTCCTTATTCGCTTCGAGATGTTTGTGCGGGAGCTCGAAGCAGTGGTCCCAGAGCAGATATTTGCCCGACCGGAGTTCCTGTACTTTCGCCCAGTCGTAGATGCGATCCTCCTTCCGCGTCCCACCCAGAATGTTTTCATAGATGATCTGGGACTTTTCCGGAAGGTCCGGATGACCCATCGGGCTGTTGGCGACCACCATCTTGTGGCCGCTTTCCGTGTGCTTGAAAAAATAAAAGATGCCTTCTTCCTCCATCAGTCGGCTGGCGAAGTTGAAGTCGCTCTCGCGATACTGGACACAGTAGTCGCGCTCGGGGAACGAGCCTTGGATCTGGTAGTCAACGTCCAGACCTTCGAAAACCTTCCGCAGGATGTCCGGTACGGAGATGTGCTGGAAGATACGCGACTGCGTCCGGCGGGTGAGGAGCCAGAACTGCGGCACGATCTCCAGCTGGTAAGAGGTGAAAGTTTCGTCCCGCTCGCCTTCGCTGATGCGGTTGACGATGCCGTTGAAGTGACGTTTTGGGACCGCGAATTCGACGGTGACGTTCTGGCCGAGCAGCATTTCAAAAGGAACGGCGGTCTGGTTCGTGGCGAGAAAATCCAGACGGAAGCTGAAAAGCTGGCTGATCGCCTCGGTGCCGCTGAATCCCACGAGAAGGAGCGCGTCCTTCCCGAGCGGGGTGGTGGACCGCATCGGGCGGTTGTCCTGAGTGTAGGTTGCGGGCATTGGTCAGATCCTCGGCTGGCTAAGCAAAGCTATAACTGAAATTCGCATCCGCCACGCCAATCTGCACACGGGTCGGGGCTTTCCCCTCGAGCATGCGGTTGAGAAACTCGCGGCTGATTTCCGGCAGGAGCGTCTGCGTGAGGATGGCGTCGATCATGCGGCCGCCGCTTTCGAGCTCGGTGCAGCGGCTGGCGATGAGATCGACGACGGCGTCGTCGTAGGCAAAGACGGCGTTGTGGTTGGCGGCGAGGCGTTTCTCGATGCGGGTGAGTTGGAGGCGGATGATGCTCTTGAGCATGCTGTCGCCTAGTGGGAAGTAGGGGATAACGGTCATGCGGCCGAGCAGCGCGGCGGGGAAGGTCTTGAGCAGCGCGGGGCGAAGGGCTTTGGCGATGCCGTCGGCCTCGGGCATGAGGTCGGGGTCTTTGCAAAGGTTCATGATCAGTTCGCTGCCGACGTTACTGGTCAGGAGGATGATGGTGTTGTGAAAGTCGATCAGCCGGCCTTCGCTGTCCTCCATGATGCCTTTGTCGAAGACCTGGAAGAACATCTCATGCACGTCGGAGTGCGCCTTTTCGACTTCGTCGAGGAGCACGACGGAATAGGGCCGGCGGCGGACGGCTTCGGTGAGGACTCCGCCTTCGCCGTAACCGACGTAGCCGGGGGGTGAACCTTTGAGCGTGGAGACGGTGTGCGCCTCCTGAAATTCGCTCATGTTGATGGTGATGAGATTTCCTTCGCCGCCGTAGAGCGTCTCCGCGAGGGCGAGCGCGGTCTCGGTTTTGCCGACGCCGCTGGGGCCGGCGAGCATGAAGACGCCGATGGGTTTCGACGGATTGTCGAGGGCCGCGCGCGAGGTCTGGATGCGGCGGGCAATGGCTTCGAGGGCGTGGCGCTGGCCGACGACGCGCTTTTCCAAATTGTCGGCGAGCGACAGGACGGCCTGGATTTCGTTTTTGACCATGCGACCGACGGGGATGCCGGTCCAGTCGGCGATGACGGAGGCGACGGCCTGGGCATCGACGTGCGGGAAAATGAGCGGGCTCTCGCCTTGCAGCCCGCGCAATTCGGCTTCCGCTTCGCGCAACTCGGCGAGGAGCTTTGCGGGGTCGGGCTGGCTTTCGGCAGGCGGCGCGGGAACTGGCTCAGTCCCCGTGGCGGACTGTGGGGCAGGGGAGGTCAGCGCTTTCTTTTCCGTTGGTCTCAGCGCGTCGCGAAGGTTCAGGATCTTGTCCACGGCGATCTTTTCCTTTTTCCAAGCCTCTTCGAGGCCGGTGAATCGCAGCTTTTCCGAGTTCATTTTTGCGCTCACTCCTGCGGTGCGCTCGGTGTGATCCATGCCCAGCGCGGTTTCGCGGGCGAGGATTTCGGATTCGGTCTGCAGCCCTTCGATGATGCGGCGGGAATCTTCGACCTGCGGCGGCGTGGAGTGCTGGCTGATGGCGACCCGCGCGCACGCGGTGTCGATGAGGCTGACCGCTTTGTCGGGCAACTGGCGCGAGGGAATGTAGCGGTGGGAAAGGCGCGCGGCGGCTTCGAGCGCTTCGTCGAGGACGTGGACGCGATGATGCTTTTCGAGCACGGGCGACAGCCCGCGGATCATGCGCACGGCTTTGTCTTCGTCGGGTTCCTCGACCTTGATGACCTGGAAGCGCCGGGTGAGCGCGGGGTCTTTCTCGAAGTATTTCTTGTACTCGGCCCACGTCGTCGCCGCGATCGTGCGGAGGGTGCCGCGGGCGAGCGCGGGCTTGAGCAAATTGGCCGCGTCACCCTGGCCGGCGGCTCCGCCTGCGCCGATGAGGGTGTGCGCTTCGTCGATGAAAAGGATGATTGGTTTTGGCGATGCCTGGACTTCTTCGATGACCTGCTTGAGCCGGTTCTCAAACTCGCCCTTCATGCTCGCGCCAGCCTGGAGCAGGCCGAGATCGAGCGTGCGCAGCGTGACGTCGCGCAGCGCGGGCGGCACATCGCCCGAAGCGATGCGGAGCGCGAAGCCTTCGACGACGGCGGTCTTTCCCACGCCAGCCTCGCCAGTGAGGATCGGATTGTTCTGCCGGCGGCGCATGAGGATATCGACGATCTGGCGGATTTCCTCGTCGCGGCCGGTGATCGGATCGATCTCGCCTTTGCGAGCTTTGTCCGTGAGATCGACGGAGAATTTGGCGAGCGCCTCCTGCTTGCCCATTTGCGCGGGAGCCAGCGCGCCGCTCGCTTCGCCCGGCACCGCACCGCCGCCCGCGGCTTCGGCGGAGAGCGCGTCTTCGGGCGAGCCGCTGACGACTTTCAAGAGAACGTCGGATAGCTCCTCACCTTTGATTTTTTCAAACTCCCGCGAGATGCCGGTGAGCACGTGGCGCAGTCCGGAAGTGCGCAGGATTCCAACGAGCATGTGGCCGGTGCGGACGCGCGTGTCGTTGTAGAGCAGCGAGCCGTAGAGCCAGCCACGTTCGACGGATTCCTCGAGATGCGGCGAAAAATCCGAGATCGCCGTGGCGCCGCGTGGCAACCGGTCGAGCGACGCGATGAGATCGGCAGCAACGCGCGAGGCATCGAGCCCGGCGTGTTTGATGATGCGGTGAAAATCCGAATCCGGCGTCTGCAGCACCTGGTTGAGCCAGTGCGCGAGCTCGACGTAAGGATTGCCGCGCATCTTGCAAAAGACGGTCGCGCTTTCCATCGCTTTGTAGGCGAGTTGATTGAGTTTTCCAAAGAGTGCGGAGCGTCGGATTTCAGCCATGGAGGTAGGTAGGTTCAAGGTTGCAGGACCAAGTCGTCCGCGTCACGCGTGAATGGCACGGAGCGAAGCCAACTCGTCCAGCCGAGGCGACCCGCCTGGCCGAGGCTGATTTGCGGGACTTCGGCGGCTTTGAGCACGAGCTGCGCGTCCCAGAAAAACTCATCGCCCACGTAGTTCATCACCCAGGCTTTCAAGCGGTGGAACGATTCGCCGTCGGGCAGGAGGTTTTCGAGTTCCGCGAGGGTCATCGGGCCGAGGCGCAGACGAAAGTTGAGCTGGCAATCCCACATCCGCGCGCCGACGAGCGTGGTCTGGCCAAGGCTCCCGCTGGCGGGCGATTCACCGAGGCGACAGAGGCTGTCGGCGGGCAGCTCGAGCCAGCGGCCGGCGAAAGTTTCGACGCGCACCGGCAGGCCGAAGAACGACGTGAGGATGGCCGCGAGACCTTCGGAGTTGCGGCATTGCGGAGCGAGGCGTCCGCTGAAAAAGAGTTTGGCCGAATCGGAAACGGCGTCGCGATTTTGCAGCGACTCCATGCCGAGGCCGAAGAGGCTGCCGAAATAGCGGGCGAACCGCGACTCCTCCGGGCGATCGAAATCGACGGCCTTTTGATTGACCGCCCAAGCCCGGTAGAACTGCGAAAGCAGGCGGTGATGGAAGACGTTGAGAAACTCGACGAGGGTCGAGTCATGGGCGTTGAACTCGCGCTCATGCGCGAACTCGGTGATGTGCGCGGGGAGCGGTCCGTTGGGACCGAGCAGCCCAAAAAAATGGACGATGAGTCGCGGAGGAAGGGCGGCACGCTGCTCGTAGCGTTGGAGCGTGGAGGGCGCGAAGGACATGGACGCTGCCTGCCCGAAACGCAGGAAATCCTCCGCCGGAGTGAGCGCGCAGCCGACCCGAGGGTGGTCGCGATGGAGCGCCTCAAGAAGCCGGACCGCTTGGAAGAAATCGAAGCGGTAGGGATCGGCGGCGAGACAGTTTTCTAGATGAGTGGTTTCCGGCCCAGTTGTGGCGGCCATCGCATGATCTCCCCGCGTTGTTCGGTTTCGATGACGGTTTCGGTGAAGGAATTCATCGAAACATAACGCGCAAAAAACTGTTCGAGCACGGCGCCGAGGATGAAGACACCGCTCCCTTCGAAGGCGGTTTCATTGAACTTCACGGCCACCTCCAGCCCACGCGCGAAGGCGATCGGACCTTCCCGCTCGACGCGCCGCACGATCGCCTTGGCCCGCGCGCTGACGAGCCCTTCGATCTCCCGGCGCATGTGCATTTCGCCCTCGCTGCAGTACAGACTCAGGATGTCCCGCAGCGGCACCGCGCCGCGCTCCCCATCGAGATCGACGAGCGAAAGGTAGTTCAGCGCGAGATGACTGATGGTCCGCCAAGCGAGGTTGCCCTCGGCGTTCGAGGGACGCGGGGCGGTCGGCCCGCTCAGGCAGCGGATGCCGAGGATGGGCGCGTTCTCTTCGAGGGTAAAATCCGTCGTGCCGAGATCGCGCGTCATTTGCAGGGGCAGGTGGCGGTTGGTGCAAAGCGCGGCGATGCCCAGTTCCTGAAGCTCTGTGCGATAAGGCGCAGCAGTCGGATCGACGAGCGAAATATAAACCTCCGATCCACCGTAGGACGAGCCCCCGCCGTGTCGTTGCTCTTTCTCCGTCAGGACCCGGGGCACGCGGTGCGTGGTGAAAAAGGCGGGCGCGTTCACGCTGGAATCCTGCGCGAGATAGAAGGGCTTGAACTCCTGTCCTTCACTGTTTTCAGAACCGTAGCCAGTCACGCTTTCGAGGCGGTAGATTTCAAAATCGAGCGGGCGGGTCTTGTCCGCGACGATGTGGAATTCCGAGAAGCGATTCGAGAGTGCGACGCGATCGGTGCGCTTCGGGAAAAGATTCACCACCGGCACGCAAAAGAGTTCGAAACAACTGGCGTCCACGCGGTTCTCCAGCCGGATCTCCGGCTCGCGGAGCGGGAAGACCAGATCGACGGTATCGCCCTCGCAGCGGCGCAGCGCGGGATTGAGCCCCGAAACTTCCACGAAAAGGAAGCGCTGCGGAAACGCGAAGTATTCGCGCAGCAGCCCGTAACCGCTGAATCCGCGCGGGTCGGCTGGCAGCATCGCCTCGTCCTCGCGGAAACCGACGCGGCGGACGCTGGCCGCCGGCAGTGTGGTGTAAGGTTGGCGTTGCGCGCTGCCGACGGGACGCACCGCCACGCCGCGGCCTCGCGCGAAAATCTGCTCGTACAGGCGGACAGGCACCTCATCGGCTCCGCGGAGAAAAAATGTGAGGCGGTCGAGGCTGAGAGAGGCGAGCGCTTCCGCGCTTTTCAGCCGTATCCGGATCGCGGCGCGCGCGCCGAGCTCTTTTGGCAGGTCGAGCGTGCCGACATCGCGGGTGTGGTATTGCGCCTCGATGATTTCGATCGGCCACAGCTCCAACTCGTGCGCGGTGCGATACTCGCAGGCCGTGCGCTCGTCGCGGCCGAGGATGCTGCGCAGCTTGGTGCCGCGTGCGAGGGAAAAGCCATCTGGTATCTGCCCAGGCTGATTCGCGACCTCGAAGCGCACCACCGCCATCGACGGCACCGGCGCGAGATAGTGCGGATAAACCGTTTCCAGCAGCGTCTGGGTGAAGCGGGGAAACTCAGCGTCGAGTTTCGTCTGGACGCGGGCGCTGAGGTAGGCGACGCCCTCGAGCAGGCGTTCGACGAAAGGATCCGCGCACGCCTCCTTGCCGTCGCGATCCAGCGCCAGACGGCCCGCGACTTTTGGAAACTGGTTGGCAAACTCCGCCGCCGTCGAGCGGAGGTGCTGCAATTCGATATTGTAGTGATTGAGGAACCGGCGATCCATGGGTTCAGGGTTTCAACAGCACGACACGCCGTGAACGAGTGGGCGCTAGAGTTCGCATACGCCCGTGTCCAGATCGATTTCTGTCTTGATGTAAAGCTCCTCTGGGTGCGGCGTGGCCCAGAGTTCGCCGCGGATTTCGAGCGCGATGGTGTTGGGGCTGCCCACCGTCGAATCTACCAGCGCTTTGACCGTCAACGTGTCCGGTAGAATGCGCGGCTCGAAGGTGCGGATGGCGGCTGTCAGATTACGTTCCAACTCCGCGAGGCCGAGGCTGGAAACCATGCGCCCGGAAAGATCGGCACTGCCGTAATTGAGCACCGAGCGGCTGACCTCCCCAAAATCGTCGAATTCGCCTGGGATATGGGCGTTGGCATTCAGCAGCCAGCGGAGATCCCGGAGCACTGCGGCGCGAAACTGCGGCAGCGTCATCACCCGCGCCGTGCGGCTTTCCTGCCGCGCGTCCGGCTGCTCGTCAATCAGGCGGTCCAGCAGATACGGCTGAAGCTTATCGGTCGGAGGCGCATCCGGCATGAATCATTCGGTCGGGGGCGCGGCGTCTGGAAAAATCTCGATCGTCCGCACTTCCAGCAAAGGCGTTTCCGCTACGTCCGTCGCCAACATGCGCTGCCCCAAGCCAATGTAGGTCTCGCCGGCTTTCTCCTCCCACTCCGTGCGCCGCGACATACGCAGTCCGCTGTCACCGAGCGCGGCCGTGCCCGGATAACGCGTCGGAATGAGGCCCGGATTCTGACCGCCGTTGGCCCAGGTAAACTGTGCGGTGGTCCAAACCATATCCCGCAAGTCCTGCGGAGCCTCGATGCGCATCGAACGAATGCGGAAAAATGGCACCCAATAGTATTTGCCGTCGATGATCGCCTCCAGCATCGGCCCGAGGCGGGAATCTGCGTCGGCGATCCATTCAAAGGATTGGTCATTCAGCTTTCCGGCAGTCGCGGGCGCCGCCTCGAACGCACGCTCCCGCAGGTCCCGGGCGGCTGCCACCTGACCCTCGGCCAGCAGTTGATTCGCCTGGATGAGCAGGCCAATCCACTCGACCGGCTCCCCAAAAATCAACGGGCTGCGTTTGCCGGCAAAAATCTCCTCGCGCAGCGCCTCGCACTGCAAAGCTGGGCGGAAGATCTGCGCCATCAGCATGCTCTCCGCGTCCATGTCACCGAGCACCTGCAATTGAGTGTGCGCCTTGTCCCACTGCCCGAGCACGCAAAACAGTTGGAAAAGAAAAATGCGTTTCTTTCCGTCGGTGGGCGATTTCTTGATGGCCTCCTTCAAGGCCGCCAAGGCTTCGTCAAGCTGGCCGCTCCGCAGATAATCTTCCGGGGTCATTCAGAGGTTGGCGCTGGTATTTTTGAAGTCACAAAACACGGTGTGCCTCGCTCCTTGCGCGGCAAGGAGCGAAAGGTTCCGGAGTCCCGTGCGCCTCTCCTTCAGCCAGGGAGAGGTGGCACGGGTCCATGAT
>CAYQBV010000163.1:0-9327 GCA_964415705.1 uncultured Chthoniobacter sp.
TCGTGCTCCATGATGGCAAACAAGAGTGGAGCCTCGCGAAGGACATCTCGCCGGAGATTCTCGCGGGCAATCCTCATGCCGACAGTCACGGGAACAAGGACGTGTGGCACTTTCTCAGTGAGCCGGCTTCGGCGGAGGGCGCGCAGAAAATTCCTGCCGGATCGCTGCTCGCGAGGTGGCGCCAAGCGAGGGATGCGACCGAGCGGGGGCGCCTTGCCGTTCAGCTCCAGCAATTGCTCCAGGGCGGACTGGCCAGTATCGCGGCGGACTCGCCGAATCGCGCACTGCACACCCAGTTGCTCTCGTTTAAAGGCCCGCTGCTCGGAGCGGATGTGAAGCCGGGGAAAGCGCCGGTCGGCGAAGTTCTGGCGTCGCCTCGTGGCCTGGATCCGCCGATGAACTTCATCGTTCAGGCGCCTTCGGTGATCGAGGTGCGCCTGCCCGCAGCGCTGGTGAAAGGCGCGGAGTTTGTGGTCACGGGCAAACTGCAATCCCCGGAAGGCAGCGTGCAGATGCAGGTCCTCACCACCAAACCCGCGGAATCAGCCGGACTGCTTCCCGGTGCCGTCAGCTCCAAGGTGGAGTCTGGCGCGTGGACCTCGAGCAACCCCGCGGCTTTGTTTGCCTCACCGGTGATCGTGGGCGATGGCGGCGCGGGTCGGAAACGATTTGAAACCGCTTTCGATGATTTCCGGGCGCTCTTTCCGATCGCGCTTTGCTACACGAAAATCGTCCCTGTGGATGAGGTCGTGACCTTGACCCTCTTCCACCGCGAGGACGAGCCATTGAGGCGTTTATTTCTCGATGAAGCTCAATCTCGGGAACTGGATCGCCTTTGGAACGAGCTGGATTTTCTCAGCGAGTCACCGCTCACCAAGGTGGATGCCTTCGAACAGATTTGGCAGTATTCCACTCAAGACGGGCCGAACGCGCCTCAGGGCGACAAGCGGTTGGAGCCGCTCCGCGAGCCCATCAAGCGCGAGGCGGAAGCGTTTAAGAAACGGCGCATCGAAGTCGAGCCGAAGCAACTTGAGGCGGTGCTTGGCTTCGCTGGACAGGCTTGGCGGCGGCCGTTAAGCGTTGCGGAGCAAGGCGATCTGCGCGCCCTTTATGCAAATCTCCGCCAGCAGGAACTGCCTCACGCCGTGGCCGTGCGCATGATGCTCGCGCGCGTCTTGGTCGCTCCCGCGTTCCTCTATCGCGGGGAGAAAGCGGCCCCCGGACTGAAGGCGACGCCGGTGAGCGATCTCGAACTCGCCACGCGACTGAGTTATTTCCTCTGGTCGTCAGCCCCCGATGAAGAGCTCACGGCACTCGCCCTTCAAGGCAGGCTCCACGATCCCGCCGTGCTCGCCGCCCAGGCGAGGCGCATGCTGAAGGACGCGAAGATCCGTCGCCTTGCCACCGAGTTTGGCTGTCAGTGGTTGCATGTCCGCGATCTGGAGACTCTGGATGAAAAGAGCGCGCGCCACTTCCCTACGTTCGTGAGTTTGCGCAGCGACCTCCAGGAGGAAGCCGTGCAGTTCTTCACCCATCTGTTTCAAGAAAATGGCTCCGTGCTCTCGTTGCTCGATGCGGATTACACCTTCGTGAATGGCCCGCTCGCCAAACACTACGGGCTCGATTGGAAGGGGAGCGGATGGCAGCGCGTCGATGGCCTTCGCGCCAAGGGTCGCGGGGGCATTCTCGGCTTCGCGAGCACTCTGGCGAAACAGAGCGGCGCCTCGCGGACGAGCCCGATTCTGCGCGGCAACTGGCTCAGCGAAGTGGTGCTCGGGGAGAGGTTGCCCCGCCCACCGAAAGGCGTGCCCATTTTGCCCGAGGAAACCCCGCAAGGCCTCACCGAGCGCCAGTTGATCGAGCGTCATAGCAGCGATGAACAGTGCGCCGGCTGTCATCAGCGCATCGATCCCTTTGGCTTTGCGCTGGAAGGGTTTGACGCCATCGGACGCGCCCGCAGTCAAGACGCCGCGGGTCTGCCCATCGACACGCGGACCCGCCTTCCCGGTGGCACTGCCATCGAAGGACTTGCCGGCCTCCGCTCCTATCTTATGAACACCCGCGGCGACGACTTCCTCCGCCAGTTCAGCCGCAAGCTCCTCGGCTACGCCCTCGGTCGGAGCGTGCAACTTTCCGACCAGCCGCTGATCGCCGCCATGCTCACCCGGCTTAAAGCCGATGACCACAGCGTCGGCGCCGCCATCGAGTTGATCGTCCTTAGCCCCCAGTTCCGTGAAGTGCGCGGCAAGAATTTCGTCGTTAATCATTAACCCCCAACAAGCTATGAATGCCCATCGATTCACTCATTGTGCCATCTTTCGCGGGACGGGCGTCACCATGGCCTTGCCTTGGTTGGAGTCCTTCAATGTCTGGGGTTCGTGCGCGCCTGGGATCACGAGCTGGGGCGAGTGGCGGCCAGTGCCTCTTGGAAAAGCATGATTTAATCTGCGTCCCTAACCTCAACGCACCGCTCCTCGTCCGCTCCATGAAACGATTCCCCATTCCCGCATTACTGGTGTGCCTCGCGCTCACTGCTGCGGCGGCTGCCGATGTGGCGGGCGACAGGGCGAAGGCGTATGCGGAGCGGATTCACCCGTTGATGGTGAAGTCCTGCGGGAAATGTCATGGCAAGGACCCCAAGGACAACGAACTCGACCTCGCGAGTCTTGTCACCGCTGAGGCGCTTCTCGCTCAGCCGAAAGTGCTTGCGGAAATTTTAGATCGGTTGAATGAGGGCGACATGCCGCCGAAGAAGGCTGTCCAGCCAAGCCTGGCCGACCGGGAGCAGTTGCTGGGCTGGATCGGGGCGGCGGTGGATGAGGCGGCGGCGGCGCACGCGGGCGACCCAGGGCCAGTGACGCTCCGTCGACTGACCAATGCGGAGTATGACCATGCGGTGCGCGATCTCACGGGCGTGGACATGCGTCCGACGCAGGCCGGTGAGTTTGCGCCCGATAGCGTTGGCGGCGAAGGCTTTGCCAATGTCGGTGAGGCGATGCCGATGACGCCTGGGCTGGTCGAGCGCTACCATCAGGCGGCCCGCTATGTCGCGGCGCGGGCGGTGCTGTTGCCCACGGGCTTCCGTTTCTCGACCTCCCCGGACGGTCCCGATTGGACGGCGGAGGCAGAGAAATCACTGCGAAGTTTTCACTCCCGCTACGCTGGGCCCAATGGGGAGCCCCCGCTCGCTACCCATCTCGCGGCGATGCTGAAACACCGCGACCGGCTCAGTCGTGGCGGTGCCGCGGCCATCGCGGAAGTCGCTGCGGGAGAAAAGCTCAACGCGACTTACCTGTCCGCGCTCTGGGCGGGGCTCAGCGGCAGCACGATGCCAGGCACCTCTTTGTCCGCTGCGGAACTCGATGCGCAAACCAAGCAATGGGAGGAGAAAGCCGCCCAAGTGGAAGCCGAGAGGAAACAGCGGCAGTCGGCTCTCGACTCGGCGCGCCAGAAAATCGACTCGCACTGGACGGCGTCGAAACGAGTGCTCGTGGAGTCGAAAGTTGCGGAAGGGGGCTCAGTCCCCTTTGAGCAGAAGGTGGCGGTTCGGCGGGGCGAGCTCCTGCTCCTGACCGTCCTGCCCAACCAGAGTCACGGAGCTGACAGCACGCTCATCGAATGGACGATCCGCGAAACGACTGGCGATCGGCGAAGCTGGAGCGTCGCGGATCTGATTCCCGATCTCTTGAAGAGCAACCCCAGACTGGATAAACAGGGAGCCAGTTGGAGCTTCCTCGAGACGACACCTGCCCCGGGGTTTTTGACCGAGCGACGCGAGAGCAACGCAGGGCGAACCGAAGTGAAATCGTGGAGCCTCGGCTCCGAGCCTTCGGTCTTCGTGAACACCGCCGCCGAGCCCGTGCAGGTCTGGACGAAGTTGCCCGCCCGGTCGGTCTTCGTCCATCCGGGACCCAAGCGCCCCGTGACGGTCGCCTGGACAAGCCCGATCGATGCCGAGCTCGTGGTTTCGGGCCGGGTCGTCGATGTCCATCCCTCTGGGGGCGATGGGGTTGCGTTCGAGCTCTCGCATCTGGCGGCTCCCGATTTAGGGCAAGCGCTGGCCGTTCTGGGAGAGCGCCCAGCCATTATGCCGAGTGCTGGTCAGCCGAAGGATATGTTCGGCGTGGTCCGAGAAAAATGGCGCACGGCGACCACCGATCCCGCGCCCGTGCTCGCCGCGATTAAAGCCATGCAAGACAAGTTGTTTTGGAACAACTACCTCCGGCATAATGTGATGGCGGTCGGCAACGGCGTTCCTGCTTGGGTGGACATCCTCCGGATCGTCGCCCATGAGCAGGTCCAGGGGGCGGCCCGCGAACCGATCTTCCGGCTGGTTGCGCGACAGGTCGCCCCCGCCCAGCCCGGCACCTTCGTGGTTTGGGACCGTCTGCGGTTGGAGAGTGGCGACGGGCCCACCTTGGTGCTGGCGGAGCACGCGGAGCTGCGGGCCGCTGTCGAGGCGGCATGCGGACTTCGGTTTGGCATTCATCCGCAAGGCCGGCCCGTGCCCCCGACCGCCTTGGTCACGGAGGCAGGTTCAGAGGTCCGCATCGACCTGCGGAAACTCCCCGCTCCGCTTTTAAAGTTGCTGACGCTGCCACGGCTTCTCCGCGCCGATGTGAGCCTCGATGCTGGCAGCCCGGAGACGGCCACGGTCCAGGCTTTGCTCCTCGCTGAGCCGGACGTCATGGACGCCAAAGAGATCAGAGAAGGGCGAATCAACCCAACTTCGTGGCGGTCCGGAGCCCCGCTCCTCGCCAACGAGCCCGAGCCGCGAGTCGCGCAGATCGTGCATCCGCGCGTCGCCGCCGAGCGTGCCCGGCCGGCGGCGGAGTTTCGCGCCCTTTTTCCACCGGCGGTGCTCTTTGCGCCGATCAACCCGCGGGACGCCCAAGCCAGCCTGTTCACGTTCCACCGCGAGGACGAACCGCTGCGCCGACTCCTCCTCGATGAGCCGGGCCGGGCGGAGCTGGAGCGTCTCTGGAGCGAACTGCATTTCTTACGGGAAGACGCGCCCGCCAACACGCTCATGTATGCGGAACTGCTCAAGTTGTATTCCCAAAAAGGCCAGGCCCAGATGCACTTCTTCATCCAAACTTTTGCAGAACGCTTGAAGCGGGATGATGCGGCACTTCTCGCCGATCGGGCCGCCGCCGAGCCCCGCCACCTCGATGCACTGCTCGCTTTCGCCGCCCGGGCCTGGCGTCGATCCCTGAGTGCCGATGAACGCGAAACGCTCCTCGCAGCCTATCGCGCTGAGCGTGCCGAGGGGACCAAGCATGATCCCGCTCTCCGCGCCACCCTGGCCCGCGTGCTCGCGTCGCCGTGGTTCCTTTACCGGGTGGAGCAGCCAGCGACGGGACCGCGCTGGCAACCGGTGTCGGGCGATGAATTGGCCACGCGGCTGAGCTTCCTGATTTGGGACTCCATTCCTGATGACGAACTGCGGGCGGCGGCCCCGCGTTTGCACGAGCCTGTGGTCATGGAGGCGCAGGTGCGCCGGATGATCAAAGACAACCGGACGCGCGGCATGGCCGAGGAGTTTGGCGCTCGCTGGCTCGGCGTGCGGGACTTCGCCGCCAACCATGGCCGTAGCTTGAAGGACTTCCCTGAGTTCACCCCGGCTCTCCGTGACGCCCTGGCCGAGGAACCGGTGGGTTTTTTTGAGGATCTGCTCCTCCACGACCGCGCGGTGAGCGACCTGATCGCCAACGATGCGGTCATCGTCAATGACGTCCTCGCCAAGCACTACGGCATCCCCGGCGTGACGGGGCCGGAGTGGCGGCGTGTGGAAAAAGTCGCCGCCTATGGTCGTGGCGGTTTGCTGGGACTTGGTGCCGTGCTCGCCAAGCAATCCGCCGCCGCCCGGACCAGCCCGATCAAGCGCGGAGCGTGGCTGGCCCGCGTCCTCGGCGAACGGTTGCCCAAGCCCCCGCCCAACGTGCCACCGCTGCCCGACGCCGTGCCCGCCGGCCTGAGCGTGCGCGAGATCACCGAGCGTCATCGGAAGGATCCAAACTGTGCCGCCTGCCACGTCCGCTTCGATCCCTACGGCCTGACGCTGGAGCAGTTCGACGCCCTCGGCCGCCTGCGGCCCGCCAGCGCGATCAAGCCCGGCGAGAGCCAGGCGACCCTCCGCGACGGCACTGATATCCATGACTTCGTCGGCCTGCGGAACTACGTCGCTGGCCCACGACGCGACGACCTGCTCCGCACCCTCGCCCGCAAGCTCACGGGCTACGCCCTGAGTCGCGCCGTCTTGCCCTCGGACCGTGCACTCGTTGATGAAGTCAGCAAGACCATGATCGCCGGCGGACGCTGGTCGGACGCCCTGTTCGTGATCGTCCGCAGTGAGCCATTTCGCTGTATTCGGCCTGCCACCGGGACATTGAAATCGGCAGAAAACGGGACGAAATGAAAGTCGCATGAAACCTGCCCTCACACTCCTCACCGAACCATGAACTTTGACCAACTCGTCGAGCTTTGCCGGGAAACTCATGCGGAGGTGCAACACCGGGCTGCGCGGACTGTGGATTTATTCCTGATTGCCCGAAACTGGCTCTTTGGGTGTTCCATCGTCGAGTTTGAGCAAAACGGAACAGACCGTGCGGCCTATGGCGCTGGACTTCTTGATTCGCTTGCGGCCCGACTCAAGCCGATGGGTATCAAGGGCGTATCCACCACTCGTCTCAAGCTCTACCGCAGCTTTTACCGCCTGTGGCGCGAGATCGGTCCGACGCGGCCGGACCAATCTGCAACCTCTCGGCTCGCGCCAATTCGTCCGACACTGTCGGACGATTCGAACGCCGCTGCTCTGAGCGACGGAAGGAAGGCTCTCATGGACCGCCTTGTGAACCGCTTCACCCTCGGCTGGTCCCACTACGTCGAGCTGCTCACGCTAAATGACTCCGCAGAGCGCAGCTTTTACGAGAAAGCGCTTCACCTTCGACAACGACCACTTCCGAGTGGACCTCGTTTTCTACAACCGGCTGCTGCGCTGTTATGTGCTCGTCGATTTGAAGCGCGACAAGCTCGCGCACCAAGACCTCGGCCAGATGCAGATGTATGTGAACTACTTCGACCGCAACGTGAAGCTCCCCGACGAGCTGCCCACCATCGGCATCGTGCTCTGCCACCGGAAAAACGACGCCCTCGTGGAACTCACACTGCCACCGGACTCGAACATCTTCGCCTCCAAATACCAGCTCTACCTGCCCTCGAAGGAAGAACTGAAAGCCGAGCTAGAGCACATCACCCGGGAATTGGAACCCAAGGAATGATCCCGCGCCCTTTATGAAATCCACTCTCACACTCCTCACCACTGCTGACTGAGCTACAGACTTCGTATTTCAAAACTTCGCGTGTCGTCATCGCTCCCTTTTCCAGATCCGCTCAGCCTCAACCCAAACTCAATCCATGAACATCCAACGCAATAACTGGCTGATCAGCCGTCGCCACGCGCTCCGCGGTCTCGGAGCGATCCTCGCCTTGCCTCTGCTCGATTGCATGAAACCGGCCCGGGCGGCCGCCGCGAGTGGCGTCAGTCTGCCGCCGACGCGCACGCTTATCACCTTCACTGGCATGGGTTTCCACTCGAAGCACTGGTGGGCCAAGGGAGACGGTGCGGCGATGGAACTCGGACCTTGCCTGAAGCCGCTGGAGTCCTGGAAGGAGCGGATGGTCTTCCTGCGCGGCTTATGGAACGAGCAGGCGAATAACGGGATCATCCACTGCATGCAGACGGGGAACATGCTCAGCGGCGCGGCCATGGCGAAGAACGAGGTCCATACGGGGGTCAGCTTTGACCAAGTGATGGCGCGGCAGATCGGCGACCGCACGCGATTGCCTTCGCTGGTGCTCGGTTGCGAGGAAGCGATGCCCGGTCTTCAGGACGGGCATCCTCTGCTCTACGGCTCGCACATTTCGTGGAGTTCGCCCGTGTCGCCGACCTGGACCGAAACGCGGCCCGCGCTCGCCTTTGACCAGCTCTTCCGCACCGAGCGCACCCGCGATGACCGCCACGTCATTGATGCGGTGCTCGATGACGCCAAGTCTTTGCAGCGCAAGCTCTCCAGCGCGGATCGTCAGCGCTTTGAGGAGTATCTCGGCTCCGTCCACGAGATCGAGGGCCGCATTAAACGGGCCGGCAAGGAACGTGCGGCTGGTGAATGGAAACCGACATCGACCAGCCCCGACCGTCCGCGCCCTGCCGACGGCGTTCCCGCGGATCTTCCGGAGTATTGGAGGCTCATGAATGACATCCTCATTCTTGCCTTCCGCACCGACTCCACGCGGATCGCCACCATGAAATACTGCAATGATGCCTCCAACATCGTCCATGGGCACCTCGGGATCCGCGATCATCATCACTACCTTGCCCACTCGCAGCCGGACGAACTCACCACGCTCAACCAGTTCTTCATGTCGCAGCTCGCCTACCTCTGCCAGCGCATGTCCGAGATCAAGGAAGGCGAGAGCACGTTGCTCGACAACACCGCCATCATGCACTGCTCCAGCATGTTGCATGGCAACCATGAGTCTAAGCAGTTGCCGATCATCCTTCTCGGAGGCGCCGGTGGCAACCTTCGCGGCGGTCGCGTGCTCGACTACCTCGACAAACCGAACCGCCGGATGTGCAGTCTCTTCCTCAACCTCATGGACTGGGGCGGACTGAAACTCGACCGCTTCAACGACTCGACCGAGCGGCTTCCGGCGATCTGAATTATCTCAACTCAATCCTCACTAATATGAACACCCATCACTATTCACGTCGCGCGTTTTTGCGAGGAGTTGGCGTCACCATGGCCTTGCCGTGGCTGGAGTCCTTCAATGTCTGGGGCGATGAACCGAAAAAAAATCGGCCGGCCAGCGAGGCACCGATTCGTCTCGCCGTGACCTTTTCTGGCAACGGCTTTCAGTCGAAGGAATGGTGGGCCAAAGGCGAGGGCAAGGCGATGGAACTCGGGCGGGTGCTCGCGCCGTTGAACGAGTTCAAAGAGAAGCTGCTCTTCGTGCGCGGCTTGTATCATGAGGAGGCGCGCAAAGGAAACATCCACAGCTCTCAGACCGGCAACATGCTCTCCGGCGCACCCATCGCGAGCGGTGGGGAGATTCGTTCGGGCACGAGCTTTGATCAGATGCTGGCGCAAACGTATGGCCGCAGCACGAAGGTGCCTAGCCTCGTGCTGGCCTGCGAGAAGTCGAATCCGTCGGTCCACAAGAACTACTCGATGCTCTACAGCTCGCACATCTCGTGGAGTTCGCCCACGACGCCAACACCGCTGGAGCTTTACCCCGCGCTCGCGTTTGATCGTCTTTTCAAAGACG
>CAYQBV010000164.1:0-9282 GCA_964415705.1 uncultured Chthoniobacter sp.
AGCACCACGCGGCGACCTTTTCCATGGTGATGTAAAAGCGCCGCGCCCGCGCACTCATGTGCTCGTGGAAATAGAACCCGTGGACCGTGTTCACAACGATCGGCACGCCGGCGAGCCGCGCGGCGAGCTGGCCGAGCAGGCCGGCCTTCGGCGTGTGCGTGTGGATGATGGTGAAGCGCTCGCGGCGCATCACGCGGTAAAGCCGCCAGAGCGAGGCGAGGTCGGCCAGCGGCGTGAGATTGCGGCTGATCGGCACCGCGAAGTGCGGGATGCCCGCCGCTTCGATCACCGGAACATCGCCCCCCGGCGAAGAGATGCCGGCGACCTCATACCCCGCGGCTTGCAGGCTCCGTAGTTGATTCAGCAGCAGCCCGCGCAGGGACTGATCGACCGTGGTGACGTGGGCGATTTTCACAGCGTTCATACCGGTTCTCCGTCGAGGTAAATGCGGTGCCACAGCTCGAAGTTCAGGAGCAGCCAGAGCTGCGCGTCCCAGACGTGCCGGCCACCCTGATGCTCGCGCCACAGGCGCTCGACGACGGCGGGATTGAAGTAGCCGCGCTGCCGCGTGCGCTGGTCGAGGAGCACGTCGAAGGTGAACTCCTTCAGGTCGCCGCGAAACCACGGGTCGAGCGGCACGGCGAAGCCATGCTTGGGCCGGCGCAAAACCTCCGCGGGCACGAGGTCGCGCACGGCGTGCTTGAAGATGTGCTTCATCGTGCTGCCGCGGATTTTGAACCGGCCCGGGATCTGGAAGGCGAGTTCCACGAGCCGGTGGTCGAGCAGCGGCAGCCGCGCCTCAAGGCTGCAAGCCATCGTCGCCTTGTCCGCCTTCTCCATGTAGGCGTCGGCGAGCAGCGTCTTGAGGTCGGTATACATCAGCCGGTTGAGATGGTCGTTCGCGGTCGTGCCTTTCAGCCGATTGTAATAGTGCGGATAACCCCACGCCGGGTCGTAGCCGGCCTCGGCGCGATGCGCGCCCTGCAGGAGCAGCTCGTCCTGCATCTCGGGGGTGAAACAGACAAGCCACGACGCATAGCGCCGCGCCGGATCGGCGATGGGCAGGGTTTCCAGCGTGCGCTTGATCCGGCGCAGCCGCGGGAGACGGCCTGCGAGCGCGGGGATGAGATGCCGCGTCAGTGCGCCGGGCAGCATTTGATAAAGCCCGGAAAATCGATCCGCCGCATACCGCCGGTAGCCGCCGAAAAGCTCGTCGCCGCCGTCGCCGGAGAGCACCACTTTCACATGCTCGCGGGCAAATTTGCTGAGCAGGTAAAGCGGGAAGCTCGCCGGGTCGCCGAACGGCTCGTCGTAGTGATACACGAGCGTGCGCAAGGTCTGGACCAGGTCGGCGTGCTCGACCTTCAGCTCGTGATGCTCGGTGCCCAGGCGCTCCGCCATCACGCGCGCGTCCGAGAGTTCGTCGTAGGCGCCGCCGATGGTGAAGCCGAGGGAGAAGGTCTTCACCGGACCGGTCGCGTGCCTTTTCATCAAGGCGACGATCGCGCTGGAATCCACGCCTCCGCTGAGAAACGCGCCGACCGGCACATCGGCGATCATCCGCCGCCGCACCGCGTCATCGGTCAGCGCAAGAATCCGCTCGGCGTATTCGTCCGCGCTCAACTCCGCGCCTTCCGTGATCTGCGGCTCGCTGCCCACATCCCAGTATTCGCTGATTTTGATCCCGCCGTCCTGCGCAAGCAGGTAGTGGCCCGGCAGAAGTTTGCAGATGTTCCGGTAGATCGTCTCCGGCGCGACGGCGTGGCCGAAGGCGAGAAAGTTCGACAGCCCGTGCGGGTTGATCTCCCGCGGGATCGAGGGGTCGGCGAGGATCGCCTTGATCTCCGAGCCGAAAACCAGCCGGCCGCCGTGCTGGTAGTAATAGAGCGGTTTTTCCCCGATGCGGTCGCGGGCGAGGAAAAGCCGGCGGCGCGGCGCATCCCAGATCGCGATGCCAAACATTCCGTTGAGGCGTTTCAGGCAGTCCACGCCCCATTCTTCGTAGGCGTGGAGGATGACTTCGGTGTCGCTGTGGGTGCGGAAGACGTGGCCCTTTGCCTCCAGCTCGGGCCGCAGGTCGAGGAAGTTGTAAATCTCGCCGTTGAAGACGATGCAGCACGTGTGGTCCTCGTTCCAAATCGGCTGCTGACCGCCGGCGAGGTCGATGATGCTCAGCCGCCTCATGCCGAGAAAGACGCCCTCCCCGCACCACGTTCCGACTTCGTCGGGGCCGCGATGGAAAAGTCGGCGCGTCGCTGCTTCCGCGGTCAGGACATCGATGCCGAGGGCGCTTAGTTCACCGTAGATGCCGCACATGCATTCTCCTCCTTTCTGCTGGAAGCGCGGGCGCGAACGCACTGCGCGTAGAGTTCGTCGGTCGAGCGGCACATCCGCTCGAGGGTGAATTCCTGGAGCACCCGCTGGCGCCCAGCCTCGCCAAATCGTGCTCGCAGCGCGGCGTCGCTCAGCCTGTCGAACGCCGCGGCCAGCGCTTCCGGCTCGCGCGGCGCGACGAGGAGGCCGGTCTCACCTTCCGTTACGACTTCCGGGATTGCGCCAACGCGTGTGGCGACGACGGGCCGGCGCGCGGCCATCGCCTCCAGCAGCACCAGGCCGAGACCTTCAAAAATCGAGGTCAATGCGAAGACGTCGATCGCGCCCATCACCGCGGCGATGTCGTCCCGGAAGCCCGCCCAGACGACGCGGTTGGTAATGCCCAACTCGTCCGCGAGCTGTCGCAGGGGTGCTTCCAGTGCGCCGATTCCAACGATGACCAGCCGCGCCTTTTCGCAACGCGCGGCGAACGCGGCGAATCCGCGCAGCAGTGTGCCGATGTCCTTCTGTTCCACGAGCCGACCGACAAAACCAATCGCCAGCGTATCGTCCGCCAGTTCCCACTGTTTTCGCACCAGGGCGATTTCCTCGGGCCGCACCGCGGCAAACGGCGCGGCGTCGATGCCGTAATGGATGGTGTGAAATTTCCGCGCATCGAGCCCGAGCGAGGGCCCGGTCATGAAGCGCTGTACGGCGTGGGAAATCGCGATCACATGGCGCGCCCGGCGCCCGGCCCAGCGGCCCAGTACTTTCTGAAATGGTCCCGGGGCGAAGCGCTCTTCGTTGTGCTTGGTGATGACGACCGGCAGCGCCGCATTGAGGCTGAGCAGTGCGAGCCGCGCGTAAAGTTCAGCCGGCGGTAGGTGAGCGTGCAGGAGGTCGAAGTCGGCGCGCGCGATGATTTGGCGCAGTCGGAGCCACGGTCGCGGGTCGCCGTAATACCGCAGCCCCAGACGGTGGACCTCCACGCCGAGCTTGCGGAACGTTTCCGCCCAGTAGCCGTGACCGCGCAGATACGCGACCGCGACCACCATGCCCGAGGCGGGCTGGTGCCTGACCAATTCGACGAGGTGCCCCTCCGCGCCGCCGCGGTCGATACCGGTGATGACGTGGAGGACTTTCATGCGGGAGCGAGTTCGGTTGCCGCCGGTGCGGAGGACGACGGCGAGTTTTCGTGAGCGGCCTGTTCCGCCAGCAGCCGGGGGAGCGCCACGGAAACGCCCAAAAGAATCCATAGCAGCCGCGCGCCAAACGAAGGCAGCAGCCAGACCGCCGCGAGGTTACCGAAGACCAGCGCGAGCAGCCAGAGGAAAGCAGCGAGATAAAACGTGCTGAAAAACGGGGCGTCGCGGCGCACCGCGATTCTGAGGAGCGAGCGGCCCGCGCAGAAGATCAGCCCCACGAGCGCGGCGAGGCCCGGCACGCCGCTGTCGGCGAGCGCTTGGAGCACCTGATTGTTCGCATTGGCCGTGGCGCCGTCGGGTTTCGAGAGGTCAAAAAACTTCTTCCCGCCGTAGCGTTCGAGCACCTGCTGGTAGCCCATGTAGCCGACGCCCAGCAGCGGATTGTCGAGGATCATCGCCCCGGCCATCCGGGCCGAGTCGAGCCGCTGGCTGCCGCTGCTCGCGTAGCCTCCGGTGCCCACGCGGTCGATCAGCGGTCCGATCAGGGGCCGGGCGAAAGCGAGGCCCGCCACGACTCCGGCGAGGAGCAGCACCGGCAGCAGCCAGGCGCAGCGGCGCACCGCCGCGCCAAAGGCCGGCGCGCGCCGCGCCGCCAGCAGGAAGAACCCGGTGCCGAGCGCGGTCGCGAAAATCGCGCCGAGGCCGGCCGTCAGCAGGATCGCGCCGAGAAAAGCAGCCGCGCCGGCGAGGCTGCCGAAGCCCAGCGCGAGGAGGTAGCCGAGGAGCAGCACAAAGCCGACGGAATCGCCGACCGGGCCAAAATACCGGACCTCACCGCGCTCGATCCCCTGGACTTCGCCGATGATGATTCCGTGGCTGGCCCCGAAAAAATTCACGAACTGAATCGCCACCAGCACGCCCAGCGTGCCGAGCAGAATCCCCAGGCAGTGCCGGGCCTGCGGCAGGGTTTTCACCGCCTGCGCCGCGACGGGGACGAGCATCATGTCCGAGGCCAGCCGCGCCCACGACGTGACGCAGCGCAGCAGATGGCTTTCGCCGAACTTCACGCCCGCCGCGAGCGTCGCGAGAAAATTGATGGCCAGAAAAATGGCGAGGGCGGCGTAGAGCCGCCTGTCGGCGGCGAGGGCGCGTTTGCAGGCGATCTCAAAAAGCAATTTTCCCGACAGGATCAGGATGGCGAAATCAACCACGGTGATATCCACCGGCCCGACCGTTAAAATCGCCTCGCCCGGCTCGATGAAGAGACTTTGCAGGATCCAGAGGGCCGGCACCAGCGCGACCGCGTAGGCGCCCGGGAGCAGCGCGTAAAGCGCCGCGAAGAGGAGCAGGACGGCCTTCATGCGGGCGAGACCCGCGAGGCGGGCAAAAGCAGGCTGAGGACTTTGATGCGCCGGCCGGCGATGCGGCGGGCCAGGTGCAGCGTGTCGGCGTCGCGGAAGACCAGCCAGCGCAGCCCAGCGTAAAAAACGAGGGCGAAGACCAGCCCTTGCGCGGCCGCGCGCGCCGCGGCGGGCAGCGGGAGCAGCGGCCCCCAGACGGACGCCAGCGCACAGGCCAGCGCACTCACGAGCGCGCCTTGCAGCGGGACACGGCCGGTGCCCGCAGGGACGATCTGGCGGAATGCGATCAGGTTCAGCGCAGCGACCGCCGCGCGGGCCGCGCCGACGCTCAGCAGGGCGACCTCGATCGGCTGGTGGCGGACGAACGCGAGAACGGTCAGCGTGACCACGGCCTGAATGATGTTCACCTGCATCAGTTCGCGATAGCGGCCATTCCGCAGCAGCACCGGCGAGCAGCAGCCGCGGATCCAGTTTTCAAAGGCCGTGGGCACGAGCAGGAGGAGCGCGAAGCGCACCGCCCCGGCGTAGTCGCCGCCATAGGCGACCGAGACGAACCACGGGAGCAGCAGCACGCCCGCGCCGACGCTGAAGCTGTAGAGCAGGCTGGAGAGCTTGGCCACGCGGGCGGCGGCGAGCGCCTGGGCCTCGGGCGCGTCGCCCGTCTGGCTGAGGTAGGGCGCCACGAGATTGCCCATCGGCATGACCGTGAGGCTCACGAGTTTGCCCACCAAATCCACGGCGAGACCGAGGAAGGCCATGGTCACCGGCGACCGCCCCGGCGCGAGCACGAGGAGCAGCACCGTGCCGCTGCCGAGCATCGCGCACGCCTTGTCAAAAACGCTGAGCAAGCCGAAGCCCTGCGCGCGGTTGACGAAGCCGTCCGGGAGCGGCGTCCGCTCCGCGCCGATCAAGCGCCAGAGCCGGTGATGCACCACCGCGGCCTCGAGCACGGTGCTGGCGAGAAACACCGCGACCAGCGCCCAGAGCCCGCCGCCGAGGAGCGTGACCACGGCGAGCACGAAGGAGCGGCCGACGAGAAAACCCTGCTGCAGCAGGAGCGCGGTTTTGGCCTCGAAAAGCGCGAGCAGCCCGTAGTGCGCGAGCAGCCGCGTGAGCGTGCCGGCAACGATCCCGGCGATGAGCACGAACATCCACGGGTGGACGGCGAGGGTGGCGAACTGCGTAGTGCGCGCATAGAGCGGCCCGAGCGCGAGCAGCGCCACGGCGCACGCGCCTGCCGCCAGCCAGCGCCGGCTCTGCATCCGCCGGTAGAAAGTGCCGCGCGCCTGGAGATCGGCCGCCGTGGCGAGGTAGCGGGTGAGCCCGCTGTTCCCGCCGGCCTCGAAGACGAACGTGGCCAGCCCAATGATCGCGATGACCGCCGCGTATTCGGCGTAGAGCGCGGGCGCCATCGCGCGGACGATGACGATGGACGCGCCGTAGGAGAGGAACAGCCCGGCGGCGTTCAGGAACCAGTTCGCGTGCAGCGCGGAGATGACTTTGGACGGGGCGCTCATCGGTTCACCGCCGGACGCGGCACTGGTTGATCTCCGCGAGCACGCGGTCCGCGAGGCGCGGCAGGGAGTGGAGCCGCTCGACCTGGGTCCGCTGGTACAGGCCGATGGCCGCGCGCGCGGCGGGCGTCTGTGCGAGCACGGCGGTGAGCTTTGCGGCGAGATCGGCGCTGTCGCCGGTTTTGAAAAGCAGGGCGTCGCGGGTATCGCCGAGGGTTTCGGCAAAGTCCGCATTCGCCACGAGGCATGGGCGGCCGCAACTCATCGCCTCCCACGCCACCTTGTCGCCGAAACCGGCAGGCGTGAGATTCACATGCACCGTGCAGCTTCGGAAATGCGCGGGAAGCTCGGTCGGCGGGACCGGCTTTTCAAAGACAACCCGATCGCCGATTTTCAGTTCCGCGAGGAGCTTTCGCAACTCGGCGAGATAGGCCTCATCGGGCGCGCCGGCGGTTGCGCCGAGGATCACGAGGCGGAAATTTTCCGGCAAAAGGGCGCATGCGCGAATCAATGTCGGGTGGTCTTTCACGCGTGAAAGCCGGCCCACGCAAAGGATCACGTCCTCGCGCACGTTGCCGTCCGTCGCCGGGGTGAAAAGCGCGGTATCGATCCCTTGTCCGATGACGGTCAGCTTGTCCTTCCGGTACGGGTAGGCCGTCGGGAGGCTGGTCACCATGCGGTTCGAGGCGAAGTGCGCGAGTTTCAGCGACAGCGTGAGGCTGGGATGCGCGTACCATGTCACCAGCGGGATGCCGCGGGCGCGCAGCACCGGGCCGCCGAGCGCGGAAAAAACCTGCATCATGTGCGAGAAACAGCCGTCGATTTTCTGGCGTCCGAGGATGCCGAAGAGATGCCGGTAAAATTCCACGACCCGGCGCGGCTCGGAGTAGCCAAGTTCCTTGCCGACGGAATGGACGCGGACGTTCGCCGGCAGGTCGAGCTTTCCGGCGAGCATGGTGATGACATCGACCGAGCGCACGCGTGAGGCCAGCGCCCGCACCCATTGGGTCGTGAAGCCGAGGATCGGGTGCTCGGCGTCGGTGACGAGATTGAAAAGGAGCAGCCTGGACTCGCTGGATGCGCCGTCTTTCATGCCGCCTCCTTCCGTGCGCGCAGGGCGCTTTCCGAGGTTTTTCCCGTGACCAATGCCGCCAGCCGGGCGGGCCAGTCGCGGCTCATAAAGGGGCGCTCAAACAGCACGAAGAGCACCGCGCAACCGCCGAGAACGACCGGCGCGATGAGCAGAAACTGGGCGGAAAACGCGAGCGGGAGAGGCATCGCGGGCAGCCAGTGCGTGCTGAAGCGTCCGGCGAAGGAGATGACGAAATAGTGGTAGAGATAGATGGTGTAGCACATGCCGCCGATCGTCACCGGCCACGGGTTGGAGAGGATTTTCGGCAGAAGCACGCCGCGGAAGGCGCCGGCGTAGGCGGGCACGATGAGCACGGGTACCGCCCACGCCCAGTCCGGGCCGAGTCGTTGCACAGCGGCCATCGCCACCCACGCGGCGAGCGACCCGAGATCCCAGAGCCAGGTCGCGGCGGGCCGCCTTTTCCACCGGCTCAGGTAGAGATCGCAGAGGAAAAATCCCGCCATGAAATATTGCAGGTTCCCGAGGATCGTCTTTTCGGTGAAGCCGAGGCCCTGCGAGAGCAGGATGCCGCCGAGCATGATCCCGACGATGGTCGCGCGGCGCGCGACGGGCGAGACGAGGCCGAAGACGGCGCTGAGGAGCGGCGCGAGGATGTAGAACTGCACCTCGACCTCCAGCGACCAGGCGACGGAATTGATCTCACTCGGATGCCCGGCCGTGAGGTAGGAGACGTAGCCGGCGCTCGCGAGGAGATTCGGGAAAAGCGCCAACGCGGACTGGTGCTGCACGAGGACGATCAGCGCGAGGATGAAGCCGCTGATCGCGAAGAAGAGCTGCACGCCGAGCGCGCCCTTGTCGATCAGATGCCCGAATGCCACCTCGACCCAGCCGCCGCCGGGCTGCAAGGGCGAGTTGGCTTGGACGAAAATGCCGAGATGGAAAAGGAAGACGGCGAGGATCGCGATGCAGCGCAGCCCATCAATCTGCGGCAGGAAAGCGCCGGACGACGTGACCCGCGAAAAGGGCCGCGTGAGGCGTTCGGAAATGGATGGGCCGGGATTCATCAGGATTTCTCGGCGAAGACGAACTCGGAGTTTTCCGCCGCCGCAGCGACCGGCGCGATGATCTGACGCCAAATGGCGAGCTGGGCGGGCGTGTTGAGGCTTGGGTCGAGTTTCGCGCGAATGTGGCTGCGGGCTGCACTCCCCATGCGTGTCCGCAGTTCGGCGCTGTTCAGCAGGCGGGCGGTTCGTTCGACAAATTCATCCAGCGCCCCAACTGGAACCACGTAGCCGGTTACGTCGTCGATGATCGCCTCGTCAGAACCGCTCACGGCTGTGGAGACAATCGGGAGCGCGGCCGCCGCGGCTTCCATCAGCACGCGGGGGTAGCCCTCGTAGTGGGAGATCAGCACGAAAATATCCGCCGAGGCGAAGGTGCCGACAATTTCATCGCGGGTGACCGAACCGAGAAATTTCACTTCCGCACTGAGCCCGTCGCGAAGCACCTCGGCGCGCAGGTTCTCTTCCTCCGGGCCGTCGCCGGCGAGCACGAGTTCGAAGCGCCTGACATTTTGGACTTTTAGCGCGCTGACCGCGGCCAGCAGCAGTGGGAGGTTTTTTTGAGTTGCCATTCGGCCCGCAAAGAGCAGGCGGATCGGGTCGTCGTCGCGACGCTCGCCCCGCTCGATATCGAGGAAACGGTCAAGATTTGCGGGCACCATCGGCTTCACATGGACCTGGGAGGGGGGATAGCCCGAGGCGATCAGGCTGCTCGCGGGATAGATCTTGATGAAGGCGAGGAATCCGGCCGCGGCTTCCTTGAATTTCGAGGCCTTGAGGTTGGCCAGCGCCGCT
>CAYQBV010000165.1:0-9277 GCA_964415705.1 uncultured Chthoniobacter sp.
AACCTACGGGCTGGACCTACGCCCCCGCCCCGATCATCCGCCCCGCCTCCGCCGCCGTCGCGCCCTCGTGGACGATCGCCATCAGCGCGCGGGTCATGCCCGCAGGATCCGCGTGCTGGATGATATTCCGGCCATAGACGATCCCCGCCGCGCCTTGCGCGATCAGCTTTTCCGTTCGGAGCAGGATCTCCGCATCCGGCGCCTTGCCCCCGCCGCGGACCAACACCGGGATGCGGCCGGCGATTTCCACCACGCGATGATACACGCCCACGTCATCCGTCGGGTCGGCCTTGATGATGTCCGCGCCCAGCTCACACGCCTGGCGCACCAGCGGGAGGATTTTCTCCAAGTCCCCATCCACCATGTAGCCACCGGCCTGCGCATTCGGGCGGAAGACCAGCGGCTCGATCATCAGCGGCAGCGCAAAACGTTCACAATCCGGCTTCAGCCGCAGGATGTTTTCGATGCACTGGTCCATCACTTCCGGCTGGCCGGGGATGCGGAAAAGATTCACCACCACGCACGCCGCATCCAGCCGCACGGCCTGCTCGGCGGCGTTCCCGATCATCCGGCTGAAAAGGGCGCGCGGCAGCTCACTGCCATACACATTGGCCACATCCGTGCGCAGCACCAGCGCCGGCTTGTCCTTGCCGGGGATGGCTTGCAGCAACTCCGCCTGACCGATCGTCAGTTGGATCGCATCCGGCCCCGCCTCCACCAGCGTGCGCACGCAGCGCTCGAGGTTTTCGATGCCGGAAAGGAACCCGCGCTCGTTGAAGAACCCGTGATCCACGGCCACATCGAAACAGCGGCGCGACTTGGCGTTAAAGAGGCGATTGAGACGGAAAGCTTTCATGCGAGCCGCGGATGCTGCGGGATCACCCCCGCCAGGGCAAGGCTTTCGCCGCCAGCCTTGCCAAACCCCGCCGCTGCCCGCTAGGTTCGCGCCCCTTTTTATGACCACCAAGCCCAAAGCCCCCTCGCGCAAAGCCAACCTCATCAGCCCCGTGAGCCTCCACCGCGAGCACTCGAAGCTCGTCGTCGATGGCGCGGAGCGGGCGGCCAGCCGGGCGATGCTCCACGCGGTCGGGTTTGCGCGCGAGGATTTCAAAAAATCGCAGATCGGCATCGCCAGCACCTGGTCCATGGTCACGCCGTGCAACATGCACATCGACGGTCTCGCGCGGCAGGCCGAGGCCGGCGCGAACACCGCCGGCGCGAAGGGCGTGATCTTCGGGACGATCACCATTTCCGACGGCATCTCGATGGGCACCGAGGGCATGAAATACTCGCTCGTCTCGCGCGAGGTCATCGCGGACAGCATTGAGACAGTCATGGGCTGCGAAGGCTTCGACGGGCTGGTGGCGATCGGCGGTTGCGACAAAAACATGCCCGCGTGCGTGATGGCCATGGCCCGGCTGAACCGTCCCAGCATCTTCGTTTATGGCGGCACCATCCTGCCCGGCTGCATCACCGGCGTGCTCGCCGAGCGGCGGCTGCGCAGCGACCGGCGGGAAAAATTCGCCGACAAGAAACTCGATGTCGTGAGCTGCTTCGAGGCCGTGGGCGAGCACGCCAATGGCCAGATCGACGACCGCGAGCTGGCGCTGATCGAGGAAAACGCCATCCCCGGCGCCGGCTCCTGCGGCGGCATGTACACCGCCAACACCATGGCCAGCGCCATCGAAGCCCTCGGCATGTCTTTGCCCAACAGCTCCGCGCAAAACGCCACCTCGCCCGCCAAGGCCGCCGACGCGCGCGCCGCTGGCATGGCCGTCTTCGACCTCATCAAGCGCGGCATCCGCCCGCTCGACATCATGACGAAGGAAGCCTTTGAGAACGCCATCACCGTGGTCATCGCCCTCGGCGGCTCGACCAACGCCGTGCTCCACCTGCTCGCCATGGCCCACACCGCGGGCGTCGCACTGAAGCTCGACGACTTCACCCGCATCGGCGCGCGCGTGCCGGTGCTCGCGGACTTGAAACCGAGCGGACGCTTCCTCATGAGCGAGCTGGTGGCCATCGGCGGCATCAGCCCGCTCCTGCGCACGCTGCTCGACGCCGGCCTGCTCCACGGCGACTGCATGACCGTCACCGGCCGCACCATGGCCGACAATCTCAAGCGCGTGAAACCCTACCCGAAAGGCCAGGAGATCATCCGCCCGCTCGACAACCCGATCAAAAAGGACAGCCACCTCGTCATCCTCTACGGCAACCTCGCCCCCGACGGCGCCGTGGCGAAGATCAGCGGCAAGGAGGGCCTCACCTTTTCCGGCAAAGCCATCGTCTTTGAAAACGAGCAAACCGCCCTCGCCGCGATCCTCGACGGGCGCGTGAAAAAGGGCCACGTCATCGTCATCCGCCACGAGGGTCCGGTCGGCGGCCCCGGCATGCGCGAGATGCTTTCGCCGACCAGCGCCGTCATGGGCAAAGGGCTCGGCAAAGACGTGGCGCTGATCACCGACGGGCGGTTCAGCGGCGGCTCGCACGGGTTCGTCGTCGGGCACATCACGCCCGAGGCTGCGCTCGGCGGCCCGCTCGCCGTGGTGAAAAACGGGGACGTCATCACCATCGACGCCGCCCAGCACACCCTCACCCTCGACATCCCGAAAGCCGATCTCGCCGCCCGCCTCGCCAAATGGAAAGCCCCCAAGCCGACCTACACGCGCGGCGTCTTGGCGAAGTATGCCAAGCAAGTCAGCACCGCCAGCCGCGGTGCGGTGACGGACTGAGGGGGCGGTGCGAGAACCTTAGCTGGGGGGAGCTGGAGAAAAACCAACTCCTTTTGCGCCGCCGATGCGCGGGAAGGTGGGCGGCGACGCTTCAGTGCCGCGTCTCACCCGCGCCGCCCGCCGGCTTCGCGGCCATGACATCCCCCGCACCCAGCCGGCGCTGGTACATTTCCAGCGCGAGCCCGTAGCACTGCTGGGCGAGGACGGGGTTGTAGCGCGGGCCTTCGTCGCGGAGGAAGGCGTGGGCACCGTTGACTTCGTGCCACTGGAAAAAGGTGCCGGCGGCTTCGAGGGCGGCGTGGATTTTTAACCGACCCTCCAGCGGGACGTGGGGGTCCTGGCGGCCCCAGATCATGAGCAACTCGCCGGTGATCTCGGGGATGCGGTCGAGGGTGTTGTCGTTCATCCCGGCGCCGAGTCCGCGTTTGTGGATGTCGGTGGCGTAGAAGCAGGTGGTGGCGAGGACGCCGGGGTTCATGGCGGCGCGAAAGGCGAGGTGCCCGCCGATGCAGATGCCCATGCAGCCGAGCCGCCCGGTGGAAGCGGGGTGGGTGCGAAGGAATTCCAGCGCGGCGCGGGCGTCGGCGTCGTAAGCGTCGAGCGGCTTGGTGGTCTTGAGGGCGTTGCCGCGGTCGGCCCCGGCGGTGTCGTAGGCGAGGACGGTGCCGGCGGGCTCGTATTCGTGGTAAATCTCGGGCACGGCGACGACGAAGCCGTGGCCGGCGAGGAGGGCGGCGGTGCGGCGGACGGGGCCGGTGACCTGAAAGATCTCCGAGTAGAGGAGGATGCCGGGGTAGCGGCCTTCCGCCACGGGGCGGAAGACATGGGTGCGCATCGGGCCGGTCGGCGTGGCGAGGTCGGCGGCTTCCGTGTCGATGATGGTCATACTGGTACGATCGCGGCACCGTGCCGGGTTGTTCGCAATCTCTCTCCGCCGCGCCGGACGATCCCGGTCAGCACCCGGAAGCGCGGCCTACTTCGCCGCGGTCTGCCCCGGCACGCGATGGATGGTGTTGTGGATTTCCTGGTCGCAGGGTTTGCCGTCGGCGCCCTGGATCTTGAACTTGATCCGCATCTGCATCGCGGGGGCCATGTTCGCAAGCGTCAGGGTCAGCGTTTTCTTGTCGGAGGAAAGCGTGGCTTTCTCGACGGACATCTTCTCCTTGCCCTTGCTGCCGTCACTGACCTTGAAGTCATCGGAGCCGTAGCCGCCGGTCCATTTATAGTTCCAGCGGGAAATGTCGTAGTTCTGCACGTCGGTGGCGCTGGCCTCATCGAGAGGAGCGGTGAATTGCAGGGCGATACCGTCTTTGAGCGCGCGCAGTTCGACCGGCATGGTGACCGTGCCGCCGGTGTAGCGGACGCGGGAGAAGCAGCCGAATTTCGTGGCGGAACTCTGCCAGACGTTCAGGCCGCTGGCGTAGAGCTGGCCGTCCTTCGGGCTGAAGCGGCCGCGCATAATGCCGCTGGGAAATTTGAAGGGAAACTTCACCACGCCGCCCTGCGCCACGCCATCCACGGTCTCCATCGTGACGCCGTAGAGCAGGCAATGCCCGTAGCTCATGTGCAGCATCCGGCCTTCCCACGGGCCCCATTTTCCGCCGCTCACCCAGACCTCGCCGCCGGGCGAGTTGTCCACATTCTGCGGCATCCAGAGGAGCGGCAGATCGTAGCCGTCCACGGGGATGGGCGAGTTGTTCCAAAACTCGGTTTTGAATTTCTTGCGGTCCTCTTCGCTGCTCGGGTTGGCCTCGAAGATCGTGCCGTCGGCGGCCTTGAACTTGATCGTCTTGTGCGCCGCGGGCGTCATGCCGTAGAAGCCGCCGGGCTTGACGATGTTCAGCCGGTTCGCCGGCATCCAGTGGCCCTGATTGTCGCTGCAGGTGAGGATGTCCTTCGGCCCCATGCCGAGGCCGTTGGGCGCGCGCAGGCCGTTGGCGATGGGCTCCATTTTCGAGCCGTCCTTGGAAACGCGGATCATCGTGCCCTGATGCGGGCTGGTGTTGGTCGGCGTCCAGGGGGAGCCTTTGCCGTAGTAGAAATTGCCCGCGCTGTCGGTTTGCAGATCGAGGGCGAACTCGTGGTAATTCTCGGTGACCACGCAGTCGTTGTTGAAGTTCTCGTAGAAGTCCATCTCACCGTCGCCATTGAGATCGTGCAGGCGGGTGATCTGGTCGCGGCCGAGCACGTAGATTTTGCCGTCCACCACTTTGCAGCCGAGGGGCTGGAAAAGGCCGGTGGCCGCGCGCTTCCAGGTGATCTTCTCCAGCTTCTCATCGAGCCCGCCGACCATCCAGACATCGCCGCCGATGTTCACCACCGCGGCGTTGCCGTTGGGAAAGAAGTCGTGCCCGCCGAAACGGAGCCAGGAGGCGTAGGGATTGGGGTCCGGCGGGGTCAGGTTATCGACCACGTAAGGGCCGTCGCCGGTGCCGACTTCGCCTTTCGTCTCCAGCGCCGCGCCCCAACGCGCCGGCCCGCCTTTGCACAGCGCCACGAGATCGGGGAGCGGGGTCTTCGAGGCCGCGGGAGCCTCCGCCGCGCCGGGGGCCAGGGTCACGCGGAAAGAGGTGGCGGCGGTCCGTGCGGGCACGCGAACCACGGTCTTGCCGTCCGCGGATTTCTCGGCCTTGGCCGCGCCCAGGCCATCCACAGTCGCGGGCGTCTCCGCGCCGGTACTGAGGAGGAGAGTCGCCGCCGGACCCGCGCCGAGCCTAAAAGTCCGCGTGAGCGTGAGCGCGCCGTCTTTCACCTCCGCGCCCGGCATCTCCAGCACGGCGGACTGCCCGACCGAGTAGCTGAGAATGATCTTGTCGCCATGCAGGTAGAGGCCACGATATTTCACCGCCGCTGCCGCCGGGAGATTACCCTGATGCCGGTCGCGCGGGTCGTCACCGATCTCGCCGGTGCTCCAGCCGGGGAGATAGGGCGTGGAAAATTTCACCTCACCACCCGGCGCGATCGCCCCCTCGAGGCCGCCGCGGCCGCCGGGGAATTTCACGAACCCGCCCGTCCACGCCGCGCTCACGCGGAGCAGCTCGGGATCGAAAAGGATCGTCGCCGGGTTCTCCTTGTCGCCGACCTTGATGGCGATGCCCTTGGCGGTGACCTGCCCGTTGACTTTGAAACAGCTGGCATGGAACGGCCCGAGGTCGGTCTTGTCCCACGGGATGGCGGCGTGCAGCGGGATGGTGAGCGCGGCGAAGGCGAGGGTGAGGACGGTGCGTTTGATCATGGGATGGGTGGTTGAGGTTGGGTGAAAGAGGTGATGTGGAGTGTTCAGTATGCAGTATTCAGTATTCAGTATTCAGTATGCAGTATTCAGTGTGCAGTGTGCAGTGTGCAGGAAGGGCGTCCGCACCGGATTACTGAACACTGAACACTGAATACTGAATACTGCCCGCTCCCTTAGGCGGTTACTTTTTCTCCACAATCCAAATGTTCCGATAGAACACCGGATTACCATGCGCCTGGAGTTGGATCGGCCCGGGCTCGGGGCCTTCCTTGCTGCCGGCGGCGGTGGTGATGCGCGGCACTTCGGTGCCGTCCTGCACGAGCACGCCGTTGAGCTTCACGGTCATCACGGCACTCTTCACCTTTTTGTCGCCCTCGTATTTCGCCGCCACGAATTCGATGTCGTAGGTCTGCCACGAGAGCGGCGGGAAGCACATGTTCAGCTTCGGCGCGGCCACGCTGTAGATGCCGCCCGTCTCGTTGTTCTCGCCTTTCAGGCCAAAGGAATCGAGCACCTGGCACTCGTAGCGGTCCTGCACGTAGATGCCGCTGTTGCCCCTCCCCTGCCCGCGCGCAAACGGTTTGAACGGCGTGCGAAACTCCACATGCAGCGTGCAGTCGCCGAATTTCCCCTTCGATTTCACCCCGCCCGCGAGCAGCTTGCGCTCGTCCATTTTCCCGCCCTCCCAGGCGTCGGCGTTGGTACCGTCGAAGAGCACCGTCGCCCCGGCGGGCGGCTTCGCCCCGAGCGTCGGCGACTCGCGCACCGTGCGCTTGATCGTCCACGCCCTGCCTTCGTCGTTCGTTCCCTTGAGCTGCCCGTCCGCGATCTCGCCCTTCCAGCCGTTGCCGTTGAAAACGACCTTGTCGCCCTCGCGCTTCGCGTCCACCTCCACCTTCTTCTCGAAATCCGCCACCGCCCCCGGCAGCCCTTGGGCCCAGCCGACGATGCGGAATTTTCCATCCCCCAGCGCGATGACCTGCGCCGCGCAGCTTTCGCCCACATACTCGCCCTGCACGGCGAAGTCCGGCCCGGCGTCGGCGGGATCGAGGAAAGTGGGATCGGCGGCGAAAGCCGGGAGCGCAAAGGTGCCTGCGAGGACGGTGAGGAGATGGCGAGGAGACATGGACGGGAGGGATAGCGCGTTCGCACGAATGTGGCAACCTCCGGACAACACCGCGGGCATCACGCACCCGGCTCCCGGATTTAACCTCGCTCCCCAGCCTCCGTCCCGGCCAGTCTCGGCGCGATGAACTTTCTCCCGTCTTTCGCCCTCCTCCTCGTCGTTCCCTATGCTGCCTTCGCGGAGTTTCGCGCGGGCGCTTTTTCCGTGGACATCGGGCCGCAGGAATTCCCCGTGCGGGTGAATGCCATGTTCACGGAGCGCTCGGCGGACAAGGTGGTGGACTCGCTCGCGGTGAAGGCGCTGGCGCTCGACGATGGGAAAACGCGCATCGTGCTCTGCGTGGTGGATACCTGCATGATGGCCCGCGACCTCATCGACCGCGCGAAGGCCGACGCGAGCAAGGCGACGGGGGTGCCGGTGGAAAGAATGCTCGTTTCCGCGACGCACACGCACTCCGCGCCGTCGGCGATGGGCTGTCTCGGCAGCCGCATTGACCCGGTGTATGCGCGCTACCTGCCGGGGCGCATCACCGCGGCCATCGTCGGCGCGGTGGAGCGCTTGCAACCCGCGCGCATCGGCTGGGCGCAGGAGGATGACGCGGAGCACACGTTCAACCGCCGCTGGATTCGCCGGCCCGACAAAATGCTGCGCGACCCGTTTGGCGAACTGAACGTGCGCGCCAACATGCACCCCGGCCATCAAAGCCCCGACGTGACCGGCCCGAGCGGCCCGGTGGACCCGCAGCTCTCCGTGCTCGCGGTGCAGACGCGCGAGGGAAAACCGCTCGCGCTCTTCGCCAACTACTCCCAGCACTATTACGGCTCGCCGTTGCTCTCGGCGGATTACTTCGGGCGCTTCGCAAAGCACGTCGCCACCGAACTCGGCGTCCCCTCCGACGCATCCGTCCCATTCGTCCCCATCATGAGCCAAGGCACGAGCGGCGACCTGATGTGGATGGACTACGGCTCGCCGGCCCGCGACATCGGCTACGACGCTTACGCGAAAGCCATCGCCGCGCGCGTGGCCGCGATGGTGCGCGGCCTCCAGTGGCGCGACGATGCGCCGCTGAAAATGGCCGAGCGCAGGCTCGCGCTCACCTACCGGGTGCCAGATGAAAACCGCCTCGCCTGGTCGCGCGAGGTCGCGGCCAAGCTCGGTGAAAAACTCCCGCAATCGCAGGCGCAAATTTACGCGCTCGAAGCCATCGAACTGCACCAGCGGCAGAAGACGGAGTTGATACTCCAGGCCCTGCGCATCGGCGATATCGGACTCACCGCCATCCCGAACGAAGTCCTCGCCATCACCGGGCTGAAACTGAAACGGCAGTCGCCGCTCGCCGCGACCTTCAACGTCGAGCTCGCCAACGGCGCCGAGGGCTACATCCCGCCGCCCGAGCAGCACGCGCTCGGCGGCTACGTGACGTGGCCCGCGCGCACGGCGGGACTCGAAGTGAACGCCGAGCCGAAAATCGTCGAAGCCCTGCTCGGTCTGCTCGAAGAAGTCGCGGGCAAACCGCGCCGTCCGCTCGTGGACGAGCCCACTCCCTACTCGCGCGCCGTGCTCGACGCCAAGCCGCTCGCCTATTGGCGGCTCGATGAAATGAGCATCCCGACCGCGCGCGACGCGCTGGGCAAAAACGACGCGAAATTCGAGAACGGCGTGGCGCTGTATCTCGACGGATTCGCGAAAGGCCGCGCCGCGCATTTCGCGGGCGGGCGGGTGCGCACAGACGTGCCGCTCGGCGACAACTACACCGTCTCGCTCTGGCTCTGGAACGGACTCCCGGCCAATGCCCGCGCCGTCACCGGCTACGCCTTCTCGCGCGGTCCCGAGGGCGACAAGGCCGCGCGCGGCGAGCATCTCGGCATCGGCGGCACCTCGCGCGCCGACCTCACGGGCAAGCTCATCCTTTTTAACGGCAACGAGCGCGACGAACTGCTCGTGGGACGCACGCCGCTCGCACTCCGCGCCTGGCATCACGTCACGCTCGTGCGCGAGGGCGCAAAGGTCCGCGTCCATCTCGACGGTCGCGTGGAGCCGGAGCTGGCGGGCGAGTTCGCGCACACCGTTCCGGCGGGCGACGGCACCATCTTCCTCGGCGGACGCAACGACGGGACGTTCGGCTTCGAGGGTAAGCTGGACGAAGTCGCCCTCTTCCCGCGCGCCCTCGCCGCCGCGGAAATC
>CAYQBV010000166.1:0-9206 GCA_964415705.1 uncultured Chthoniobacter sp.
GCCTGACCTGGACGACCGCACGCGTCTTGCCCAGGAACGAGCGGCGCGTGCGCCTGCCGTCCGGCAGGGTCACGACGAGTCGTGCCTCCCACCGGCCATCACGCCATCTCCGCCGCCAGATGCCGGAGCAGCAGCCGGAGGCGCTTGCCGACCCGCAGCTCCTCGATCACCTCCTGCCGCCGGTAGGCATCGCGCAGAAAAGTATGGGCGACCACATCCGCGAGCTGTCCGGGGTTGTCGATCCGGGCGAGCTGGTCATCCAGCGCCTCGGGCACACCGGTGCCTTGCTGGAGCAATTCGCTGCATGCCGCCAGCAGCTTTGGCACCAGCATTGCAGTCTCGGATTCCACTGCCGGCTCCGAGCGCAGCTCGCGGATCTGCGCGATCGGAAAAGGTGCCTCCTGCGTGAAACCCGAGAACGCCACCCGGGCCAGCCCCTGCAGCACCAGATGCGAAGTCCCATCCTCCCGCCCCACACAAGCCCGCACCAGCCCCAGCCCCGCCACGTGGTGAAAATCCGCCACCGACGACCACTTCTCGACGCCCCGCTTCACCAGCGCGATGCACAGCACCCGCTGCTCATCGAGCGCACCGCTCAGCATCGCGCGGTAACGCGGCTCAAAAATATAAAGCGGGAGCAGCGAGTGCGGGAAAAGCATCGTCGGCAGCACCATCACCGGCGCCTGCGCGGGGAGTTCGAGCGGTTGGTTGGGCATGTTTTTCACGGGTCAAGGAATCGCCTGTTCATAAAACTACGTTGCCACAGCCGCAGTGGATTTGACGATCCGAGGTTTCTCGCGGCCAACGACCGTTATTTACCGGAAAATTTGCCCACAACCGTGCAAGTAAAGACGCGAGCGGAGCGCATCACGCCACCGTGAGCCCGAGGTGCCGGCCGATCTGGCGGCGGAGGTCGCGCTGAATGGTTTCGACGCGGAGGTTGGCGTTGATGACGGTAAAGGCGTGGTCTTTGGCCATACGCTGAAACTCGGCGGCGATGAGACGCTGGTATCTGATGAAGCTGTCGAACATGTCGCTGGACAGACCGAGGTCCATACCGCTTTCCCAGTAGTCAAGGGTGGGGTTTTTCTGGAAATTGCGCTCGACGAGCTGGGCGGCACCGACGCGAAAGTAAAAGACGGCGTCGGGGACGATGGCGGGGCTGTAAAGGTTGCGCGTCCAAGCGGGGTTGGCCCCACGGACGATGGCGCGGGCCATGAGGGTGTAAACGTAGCGGTCGGCGAGGACGATGAGGCCGGCGCGCAGGGCGGGGATGATTTCGTGGACCAGTTGGTCAAAGAAATCGGTGGCGTAAAATAGCGATAATGTGGTGTGGGTGAGGACGTTGCCCTGTTTTGCGTCCTCGAGTTCCTCAGCCACGAGGTTCGAGCGGCGGAGGCCCATGTGGCGGACGGCGAAGCCGTTGGCTTCGAGCCACTCGCTGAGCTGGGCGATCTGCGTGGAGCGGCCGGAGCCGTCGGCCCCCTCGATGGCGAAGAGCCTGCCGGAAAACCTGGCGTCCCGCACCTCGGGGAGGGGGCGGCCGAAAAATGGGTGGTCCTTCAGTGGCATGGGCGGCGGCGAAAGGCGGGTAGGTCGATCTTCTCGCGGATGAGTTGGCGAACTTTGGCCTGTTGAACGTGGATTTCCTCGGTGGCGTCCACGACGGTGAAGCCGAAGTTTTCGCGCATGGCCTCGTATTCCGCATGCACTTTACCCTGAAAAATGCGGAAGCTCTCGTAGGGGTCGGTGCTCCAGCCCATGTCGAGGCCGGCCTCATGGTATTTGAGGGTAGGGCGACCTTCGAGGATGCGGTTGAGGGATACTTCGAGCGGCACCCGGAAGTAAAACGTGATGTCTGGGTGGACGGCGTAGCTGTAAAGCTCCGAAACCCAATCGCGATCCACGCCGCGGACAGCGTCGCGAGCCAGGGCGGTGAAGAGGTAGCGGTCGGCGAAATCCGTCGCGTGAATCAGACAGAAAGTCGTCGGCGTGAGGAGTTGGCGCTTCTTGCCTTTGGTGGTGGACTTCTTGACGAGGATTGAGGAGTTCCACTCGGTAAAAAAGACCCGGTAGCCTTCGAGTTCGAGCCAGCGTTTGACGAGGTAAATCTGGGTGGATTTGCCAGAGCCATCCAATCCCTCGACAGCGATGAGTTTTCCTGAATAATTGCTTTTCGGTGAAACCACGGCGGATTGTGTCGCAAAAACGCCACAGTGCAACGCTAATACCGGGCTCCATTGAACTTTTTTAATGTAATGATATTCAGATGCTTAACCGAAAATTCTGGCGATGTTTCGGATGAATGATTTCCAACCACTCCTGGATGCCGCGCGGTTGGCCCGCGAACAGGCTTACGCCCCCTACTCGCGGTTCGCGGTGGGTGCGGCGCTACGCACAAAGAGCGGACGGATCTTCACCGGGTGCAATGTCGAAAACCTGTCACTCGGATTGACGATCTGCGCGGAGAGGTCCGCGGTTTTTTCCGCGGTCGCTGCGGGAGAGCGGGATTTCACCGCGCTCGCCGTTGTGGCGGATTCGCGGCAACCGGTCACGCCATGTGGCGCATGTCGGCAGGTTCTGGCGGAGTTTGCCCCCGCGCTGCCGGTCTGCTCGGCGAATCTGCAAGGCGCCGTGTTTGAGTCGAGCATCGCGGAGCTGCTGCCGAGGCCGAAGGAAGGGATTCTCGGGACTTAGCTGTTCCATGTAGAACATCCATGTACGTCTATCCGAAGATTTACGACGTGATCGTGATCGGCGCGGGTCACGCCGGCATTGAGGCTGCGATGGCGTCGGCCCGGCTAGGCTGCGCAACGCTGATGCTGACCCAGAATCTGGATTCGGTCGGCCAAATGTCGTGCAACCCAGCGATCGGTGGTCAGGCAAAGGGACAAATCGTGAGGGAGATCGATGCGCTCGGGGGCGTGATGGGGCTAAATACCGACGCGACAACGATCCAGTTCCGGATGCTGAACGCGAAGAAAGGTCCAAGCGTCCGGTCGCCGCGGGCGCAATGTGACAAAAAAGCGTATCAATTCCGCGCCAAGGCCGTTCTGGAACGGCAACCCCGTCTCGATTTGAAGCAGGGAAACGTCGTCCGGATTTTGGTTGGCGATGACGGCGCTTGTGGCGTTGAGACGAACCTCGGACTGCTCGTCAAAGGTCGTGCTGTCGTTATCACTACGGGAACTTTCATGCGCGGGTTGCTGCACGTGGGCCTGCAGAACCAGGCGGGCGGGCGGATGGGAGACAGCTTTTCGACGCTGAGCGACAACCTGAAAGACTTGGGTTTTGAGGTCGGCCGATTCAAGACCGGAACACCATGCCGCCTTCACGGGAAGACGATTGATTTCACCCGCTGTGAACGACAGGACGGCGACCCGCCCGTCCCTTTTTCTTTCACACCCGAAGAGTTAACGCAGGAGCGTCACGACATCTTCTCGCTGAACCACTGGCGCGCCGGTGTGTTCCATGTGGAACAACTCCCTTGCTGGGTCACGCATACCAACATTCACACGCACGAATTGATTCGCGCAAATTTGGATAAATCCCCGCTCTATACGGGGAAAATCGAGGGGGTTGGGCCGCGCTATTGCCCGTCGATCGAGGACAAAGTGGTGAAGTTTGCCGAAAAATCCGCGCACCAGCTTTTCCTCGAACCCGAGGGCCGGCACACGGAGGAGTTCTACGTGAATGGGGTCTCGACCAGCCTGCCTCTGGAGGTGCAATACGCATTCATCCGCACGATCCCCGGTTTGGAAAACGCCGAGATCATGCGCCCAGGATATGCCGTGGAGTATGACTACTGCCCACCGACCCAACTCTGGCACACACTGGAAACGCAACGGGTGCCGGGGTTGTATTTCGCCGGGCAGATCAACGGCACGTCCGGCTACGAAGAGGCCGCGGCGCAGGGGCTGATCGCGGGCGCGAACGCCGCGCTCAAAGTGCTCGGGAAGTCACCGTTTCACCTCAAACGGTCCGACGCCTACATCGGAGTGTTGATCGACGATCTCGTGACCAAAGGAACCCCTGAGCCGTATCGGATGTTCACCAGCCGGGCCGAGCACCGGCTCCTCCTGCGGCAGGACAACGCCGACTTGCGCCTCACCCCTCTCGCTCACGCCGCAGGTCTGGCCGACACCCGGCGATGGGACAAGGTTCAGACTAAAATGGCTGACTTGGAGCGCCTGCGCTCGTTCGCGGAAACCACACGATTTGACGACGCTCGCGTCGCCCAGTGGATTCGCCGTCCCGAAAATTCCGTCGTTCAGCTTCCTGAAAGCGTGCGGTCGGGCTTTTCGGCGGATCGGTGGGAGGCGCTGGAGATCGAACTCAAATACGCCGGTTACATCTCCCGTCAGGAAGCCGCGATCGAAAAGCTTCACGCCAGTGAGGAAAGGCGCATCCCGGCCGATCTCGACTTCAATACTCTCGAAGGTTTTCGCGCGGAGGCGCGGCAAAAGCTGTCAAACGTCCGCCCGGAGACCCTCGGCCAGGCTGCCCGGATTAGTGGAATCACTCCCTCCGACATCGCTCTCTTGGCTGTCTTGATCCAGCGGCCACGGATTTCACCTCGCGAGCAGGAAACGCCCGATCCCGAATAAGACGCCAGCCAGGATCACTGGAATCACGCCCCATTTCCAGCGCGTCAAACCCACGAAAGCCAGAACCGCTAGGGGCACCCCCAGGAAATCAAAGCCCGTAGGCTCTGCCCAGAACACTTTGCTAACGAGCTGGACTGCCAAATGGGCAATCACGCCGACCACCGCAGCCGTGATGGCAGACAACGCCCCCGCCAGAGGCAAATGGTTCCGCAACCGCTCAACATACGGCGCGCCAAGGAAAATCCAGATGAACGAAGGCACGAACGTGACCCAGGTGGTGAGGGCCGCCCCCACCGTTGCGGCGCAAAGGGGCGACAGCCCGCCGGGGTGCTGCCATGCGCCCAGAAACCCGACAAATTGCAGCACCATAATCAGGGGGCCCGGCGTCGTCTCCGCCAACCCGAGCCCGTCGAGCAACTGATGCTGGGTCACATATCCGAACTTATCTACATAATACTGAGAGACATACGTCAACACGGAATAAGCTCCACCGAAGCTCACGACGGCTGTTTTACTGAAAAAGAGGCCCTGCTGAAAAAGCGTATCCTTCCAACCCTGCCATAGCCCCACCCCCAGTAACGGCAGCGCCCACAGCGCTCCGCCGATGCCCACGATCCTGAACCCGCGGGCGATCATCGCGGGTTTGGCCGGTGGACCGAGACCTCCAACGCTCTCCTGGCGGGTCAGCACTCCGAAGGTCGCCGGGCGGAGCCGAGCGCCAACCCAGCCGAACACGGCTGCCGCGACGATCAAAAGTGGAAACGGCATCTGCCATAAGGCGATCAGCCCGAACGCGGCAACCGCCCCCCCCGCCAGCACACCGTTTTGCAGCACCTTCCTTCCGAGTCGCACCGCCGCCGCCGCCACGATCGCGATGACCACGATCTTCAACCCCGAAAACATCCCTCCGACCCACGGAAGCTGGCCATAAACCACGTAGGCCCAGCTCATTGCCCACAAAATCACCGCCGCGGGCAGCACGAAAAGCGTTCCCGCGACCAACCCGCCCCGCGTGCCGTGGAGCAGCCAGCCGGCATAGGTCGCGAGCTGCTGCGCCTCCGGGCCCGGCAGGAGCATGCAGTAGTTCAGCGCGTGCAAAAACCGCTCCTCGCTGATCCAGCGCCGTCTTTCCACCAGCTCCTCGTGCATGATCGCGATCTGCCCCGCCGGCCCGCCAAAGCTGATGAAACCCAGCTTCAACCAAAACCGGCACGCTTCGCCGAAGCTCGGCGACGGCTGCGGGGTGCAAGCGGCACGCACGGACATTTCCTTCATCGGCCGGTCACCAATTCGCCCAACTTTTCCCGGCACGCGGGGCAAAGCTCGCCCGTGCTGTCGTCCACGACTTTCACCTTTCCCCCAGCGTCATTCATCCTGCAGCGCGGGGTGGCGCAGTGCGGCAGATTGAAAGTGTGCCCGATTTCGTGCCCGGCCACGTCGCCGATCCGCCGGTGCATCGTGGCCAAAGGAACCCCGCGACCCAGCCGGAAGGTCGAAACGACACACGGACGCCGATCCATTTGGCCGAGCCCGAAGATGCCCCAGTCCGGAACTTCGCCCAGCGGCTGAATCGCGACGCGCGGCTCGGGCGGCGCGCCGACCGCGACAGTCGTCAGGACGAGGAGCAGCAGGAGCAGCGGGCGGGAGAGATTCATGAGCGGCGCCCCAAATAGCACATCCGCGGAATTTCCTCTCCCCCCTTGCACCGTGCGCCCGCTTTTCCCACTCTGCGCGGCTATCAACACGTCCCCGCGCTCATTCCTGCCTTGGCTGCTGGCGCTCGCAGCTTTGCTCCCGGTCGTGCTTTGGCCGGGCGATGTCTCGTGGCTGATCGACGAGCCCCGGCTGATCGCGAACGCGTTTTACTTCAATCAGGACCGCATCCCCGCGCACACCGGATTGTTTGGAAATTTCGGCGTCCCCTACGGGCCGGTGCCCACGCAAATCTATCAGCTGCTCCTCGCCCTCACGCACAACCCGCTCGCCCTCGTAGTCCTGCGCGGTCTGCTCTGTGCGGGGCTCACGAGCGTCGGTCTGCTGTGGCTCGCGCGCACGCTCGGCCTGCGCGGATGGTTCGCCGCGGCGATCGTCGTTTCGCCGAACATCGTCGCGTTTCACCGCATCCTATGGGACGCGAGTTTCACCATCCCGGTGGGCACGCTCGCCCTCGCGGCCCTCGCGGATTTTTTGCAAACGAAGCGCGCGTGGTCGCTGCGGCTGTGCTCCGTGTGCGTCGTCCTGCTGCCCATCAATCATCCGCAAGCCCTGCCGCTCGCCGTCCCGATCGGCGCGTATCTGCTCTGGCGGCACCGCGCGGATTTTCGCGCCGATAAAGCCGCGCTCTGGCGCATCGGCGCGGTGCTTTTCATCCTGCATTTTCTCTACCTCGGCGCGGTCGCTGGCGTGGTTTGGACGCGACTCACCGAGGGCACCGTGACCGTCCAGTATCCGGTGAAAAGCGCGCGCTATCTTTCGATGCTCGCGCCTTTCCTCGGCGGCAATCTGCTCACCGGATTCGACTACGCGCGCGGCGTCGCGCGGCCGGAGGGTCCCGCGTGGCTGGTGGACGGCGCGATGTGGCTCTCGCGGCTCATCTACCCGGTGATCTGGCTCGGCATCGGTGCGGCCCTCCTGCGGGTCGCGCCCGTCTGGCGCGCCTTCCGCGCGGGTGCGGCGGTGGCCCCGCGCGATCTTTTCCCCGCGATCCTCGTGGCGTGCCTCGGTCTGCAATTCATCCTCTTCACCGCGCTCCGCATCCCACCGGGGCCGCAGTATTTTTTCGGCACGTTCGCGCTGCACGCCGCGCTGGCTTTGCTCGGCGTCGAGGTGCTTGCGAAAGTGCGCCTCGCCCTGCCGGTCGGTGCGCTGCTCGGGGGCGCGAACGCTTTCATCACCCTCGGCGGCATGCACACCGTTCACACTCGCGGCTTCGAGGCGCCGGGCTGGCCCACCATGACGAATTGCCTCGGTGCCGTCCGCCAGCTCGACCGCTACGCCGACCAGGTCGTGCTCACCGACATCGAGCTGTTCCAGCGTTTCCCTCAACCCATCCGCACCCTGCGCCTGCTCGCCCCCCCGCCGCCCGGACCAAAGCCGCGCCACCGCCGCCTGCTCCTCAGCTACAAACGAAAAGACGGCGTGCAGACCGGCGAGATCGTGGTCACGGAACTCGCGCGCGACGAGAAGCGCCCGCCCGGCGCGATCCTCATCGACGTCACGCCGTTGCCGGCGAACTGGGTGCCGGATCCGAGCACTTGGTAGGCCCAGGGTTGGTCGGGGAAAATTCGAAATCCGAATATCGAAATCCGAAACAAATCCGAAAAGCGTGAAGTTTGGAAATTGGCAGGAGCGGGCCGCCATCCGTTTTCCGACTTTCCATTCTTTGAAATTTGTTTCGGATTTCGATATTCGGATTTCGGATTTTCGCCTCCCCCGCCACGCGGATTTTCTGCTCGGCACCACTCGGCGGGGCGCGGATATTTCGCGGCTCCCATGGATTTTCTCGATGAACTGCAGCACCGCATCCTGCCCGGCGATGGCGCGATGGGCACGGCACTCATGGCTGCGGGAGTGCCCGCGGATGCTTGTTTTGAAGAGTTGTGCGTGAGCCGCCCGGACACCGTGCTCGCGGTCCACGGCGCGGCCCTCGCCGCCGGCGCGCGCCTGCTCGCGACGAATAGCTTTGGCGCGAACGCCGTGCGGCTCGCGGCGCACGGCCACGGGCGGCGCGTGAGCGAGCTGAACTGGTCCGCGGCCCAACTGGCCAAAGACGCCGCGCGCGGGACCGGCGCGCATGTGGCCGGCTGCGTCGGGCCGCTCGGGATCAGCGCGGCGGAGGCGGAGGCGCGCGGGGTGGATCGCGAGGAAGTTTTCACGGCGCAAATCGGGGCGCTGCTCGACGGCGGGGCGCGGGTGATTTTGCTCGCGACGTTCCTCGATCTCGAGGAGCTGCTCCTCGCCGTGCAGGTGAAACACGCGCTGCACCACTGCCCGGTCATCGCCTCGCTGGCCTGCCCGGACGACGGACGCCTGCCCGACGGCACGCCGCTCGCCGCGGCCTTTGCCAAACTCCGCGCCGCCGAGGCCGACGTGGTCGGGATCAACTGCGTGAACGGCCCCGCCGCCGCCGCGCGCCTGCTCGCCGGGCTCGGCGAGCAGGGCCCGCTCGCGGCATTTCCGAGCGCCGGCCTGCCGACCCGCACACCGGGCGGGCTCATGTATCCGGCCACGCCGCAGGACTTCGCCGACGCGCTCCCGGCACTCGCCGCCAGCGGGGTGCGCCTCATCGGCGGGTGCTGCGGCACCACCCCGGCGCACCTCGCCGCGCTCGCGGAGACGCTCACCGTTTTGGCCAAAGACGCGCACGCCTCCTAACCGGCATGTCGAAAATCAAACGCGCGTTCTACCTGCAATTTATCGGCGGCGCGCTCGTCGCCGGCGGCGTGGTCTGGGCATGGCGGCACTACCCGGTCGCGGCCCACATCGTGGAGTTGCAGCGCAAAGTCGGCGCGATGGAATTCTGGGGCGCGGTGCTCTACCCGCTGCTCTTCGCCGCGTGCAATGTGCTGCTCCTGCCGGGCGGCGTGCTGGCCATGGACA
>CAYQBV010000167.1:0-9183 GCA_964415705.1 uncultured Chthoniobacter sp.
GGCCTGGCCACGCACGGCATGAAGCCTTTCCTCGTCATCTACTCGACCTTCATGCAGCGGGCCTACGACATGATTTTGCACGACATCGCGCTGCAAAATCTCAACGTGCGTCTTTGCATGGACCGCGCGGGACTTTCGGGCGACGACGGCCCGACGCATCACGGCCTCTTCGACATCGGCTATCTGCGCCAGGTGCCGAATCTCGTCCACATGCAGCCGAAGGACGAGGACGAATTCGCCGACATGCTCTGGACCATGCTCCAATACGAGCACGGCCCCATCGCCATCCGCTACCCGCGCGGCGTCGGCACCGGCGTCGTGCCCAAGGACCAGCCGAAACTCCTCGAAATCGGCAAAGCCGAAGTCGTCAAACACGGCACCCGCGTCGCCTTCATCGGCCTCGGTGGCATGTGCCAGATGGCCGAGCAGGCCGCCGCGCAGCTCGAAGCCCAGGGCATCTCCGCCGCCGTCATCAATCCTCGCTGGATCAAACCGCTCGACACCGGCACCCTCGAATTTTTCGCCCGCAGCGTGGATGTCATCTGCACCCTCGAAGACCACGTCCTGCACAACGGTTTCGGCTGCGCGATCATCGAGCACCTCAACGACGCCGGCATCAAAACTCCCGTCGTCCGCGTCGGCTGGCCCGATCAGTTCATCGAACACGGCGCCGTCGAGATTCTGCGTAAAAAACACGGCCTCACCGCCGAGGTTGCTGTCGAGAAAGTCCTCGCCGCCCTCGCCGAGAAAAAGCCCGCCCGCGGCCCTGTCCAAAGCGTGGCGTAAGGCGCTGGGAGGGCAACCTCGGCATCCCCGCCCTACTTCGCGGGCAGCGCAAAGGGCGCGGTCCAGTTGGCGGGAACCGGCAGGTCGAGATGACGGAGCACCGTGGGCGCGACAGCAGTCTGCGGCGTCGCTGTCTCGATGACTTTCCCGCGCGGAGCCCGGCCGCCGCTGGCGAGCATCCAGATGGTGCGCTCCTCCGCGCTCTGCTCTCCGTGGGTTTTGCCCGCGCCGCCGTGGTCGGTGGTGGCGAGGATGAGCCAGTCCTCCTCGGCGAAACGCGGACGCGCGTGGAGAGCCGCAAGAAGTTCGCCGATGTATTTGTCCACCTGCGCGATGGCGGCGAGGTAGGGTTCATTGTCGGGAGAAAAGCGCCCGTCTTTGTCCGCCGCGCCGTGGCCCGTCTCGTCCACGTTGCCGAAATACATGAAGACCGCGTCGGGATTCTCGCGCCGGATTTTCTCCGCCGCGATCGCGGTCAGCTCCGCGTCGAATTCCGCGTAGTCCGTCCCGCGCCGACGAGGGTCGGGCACGCGCGTGTGGTGGCAGTCGAGAAAGGCCTGACCGGGGCGCTCGGATGCGCCGACGATGGAGCGGTGGATCTCCGGCCAGTCGCAAAACGACGCCAGCCACGCGGTCGGGCACGCGTCCTTGATCCGGCGAAAGACGTGCGGGTTTTCCGGGATGCGGTGAAAGCGAAAGCGGTTATCCGCCACGCCGTGCTGGTCGCGCCAGACGCCGGTCAGCACCGTGGTCCAGCCAGGCCCGCTGGAAGTCTGCTGCTGCGTGGCTCCGCCCGGTTCACCGCCGGTGTAAGCGTTCCAGGTCACGGTTCCCGCGGCGATCAGCCCGGCGAGATTTGGCGCGCGTCCGTCCGCCACGGTCTTCTTCAGCGCATCGGCCCGGCAGCCGTCGATCCCGATGAGCAGCACCCGCCGTCCGCCGAAATCGTTCCCCTTTCCCGGCCCATGCGCCAAAGCGCAAACCGGCAGCCACGCCAGCGCGAGGAGGCAGCGAAAAGAGGATGGAAACGCCCGCAACATCGGTTGATCGAAGCCTTGTGCGTGCGGGCCGCAGGGAACCGCCCCGCCCTACTTCACCAGCTCACTCTGGTATTCCTTGTCCCGGCTTTCGGACATCTCCATGTCCACCTTCCCATTCGGCGAGTCCATTTGGCCGGTGACCTTCATGCGAAAGCTCGCCTGACTGAACGGCGTCACCGCCTTGGGGTCCACGGGGATCCGCCCGTTCACGCCCACCACGAGGTCGACCCCGCCGATTTTGAAACCGGGCGGCAGGCCCGTCATCTCGGTTGGCTTCATCGTCACGTCGGCCTGCACCAGGCATTCGTCCTGGCCGCCCGTCTGTTTCACCGACGGAAATTTCACCCGGCCCGTGATCTGCGCCTCGGCCAGCTTGAAGGGCACATTCGCCGGCATGGACTTGATCATCTCCGCCTTGTTCACCTCCCACTCGCTGCCCACGGCGCGCGGCTGCGTGGTGGCAAAGACGGTGTCGTCATTGGTGTCATTGGGCCGGTCCGGGATGAGTTCAAAGACGATCGCCAGCACCTTCGCCGCCGCGGGGGGAATCACGCCCGCGCTGGAACTGAATGAGGGTTTGCCCTTTTCGTCGATCGCTCCGCTGACGACGCTCCCCGGTTGGAGCGCCTCCACCGCGGCACCGGCATCCACCTGCACGCTGAACTTCTCCACCGTGAATTTGATCTTCTGAATCTTCCCGTGCGGACTGACCTCCAGCGGCTCCGTCACGCCCGCGAGATCGGCCTTCAGCACCTCCTTCATCTCCCGCAGCACCTTCGATCCCGTGCTTATCCGCTGGGAGCGCTCGGTCTTTACTTGGAAAACATCGTGCGTCTTCACCCCCACCACTGGCGGGCGGTGCAGAGTGATCTTGTAAGCCTTCGCGTCCTGCGCGCGGGCCGGGGAAAAGGCGGCGAGACAGGCGGCGAGGGTGAGCAACGGGAGGAGGGCAGTTTTCATTCGTGCCGAGTGAGGTAGCGGCGCAGCCCCGCCGGGGCGAGGAGAAGTTTCCCGCCCGCCGATGCGCTGCCTCGTGCGCGTTTTCCTGCATCACCTCGTGCCCAAGCTCCAGCTTGGGCACGAGGTGGCTGTGGGTGGGGCGGGAAGCGCCGCTCGGCTCAGCCGCGCCGGGTGGCGCGATACCATTCGACGAAGCGCGGGATGCCTTCCGCGATCTTCGTGTGCGGGTCGTAGCCGAGGAGCGCGCGCGCTTTGCCAATGTCCGCGTAGGTGAGCGGCACGTCGCCGGGTTGGTCGGGCATTTTCTGGATGATGGCCTTTTTCCCGAGCGCCTGCTCGATCGTGGCGATGAGTTCGCTGAGGGTCGTGGTCTGGCTTTCGCCGAGGTTAAAGACGTCGCAGAGCGGGCCGTCGTAGGTCAGGCAGGCGGTCATGCCCTGGAGGATGTCGTCGATGTAGGTGTAGTCGCGGCGGGTGGAGCCGTCGCCGAACTGCTGGATGGGGCGGCCTTCGTCAATCGCGCGGGTGAAGGAATGGATGGCGAGGTCGGGGCGCTGGCGCGGGCCATAGACGGTGAAGAAGCGCAGGGAGATGGTGCGCAGGCCGTAGAGGTGGGTGTAGTTGGAGCAAAACTGCTCGGTGGCCATCTTGGTCGCGGCGTAGGGGGAGATGGTTTGGTTGATGAGCATGTCCTCGCGGAAGGGCGCGGTTTTGATCACGCCATAGACGCTGGAGCTGGAGGCGGAGACGATGCGCGGGACGGCGTGGAGGCGGGCGGCTTCGAGGATGTGCCAGGTGCCGGTGATGTTGGTGTCGATGTAAAGCTTCGGTTCTTTGATCGAAGGGCGGACGCCGGCCCGGGCGGCGAGGTGGACGATGGCGTCGGGCTTTTCCGCGCCGACGATGCGCTCGACAGCGGCCCAGTCGCGGAGGTCGGCCTCGTGGACGGGCGCGTCTTTGGCGAAGCCGGCGATGTTGGCGCGCTTGATGGCGGGGTCGTAGAAGTCGTTGAAGTCATCGAGCACGCTGACCGTGTGGCCCTCGGCAAGGAGTTTTTCGACGAAATTGGAACCGATGAATCCGGCGCCGCCGGTGACGAGAACTTTCATCTGCGCACCGTATGCGGAGCGCGAAAACGCGGGCAAGGGAAAGTTGGCCGGCGGGGCGCGGAGGCTTGAAAATACGGGCGTCGGCGGGAGACGGAGCATTTTGTTGCGCGCGGTTCAGGCAAAAATGTTGACACGGTAAAAGCCGAGTGAGATTCCACTCCCATGCCTGACGAAAACCCTCCCGCCCCCGCAGACGACGACGCCTCCAAAGCCGAGACGATCCGCATTACTCTCCCGCCGCGCCCCGATCAAGCGACCACGGTGAAGCGTGAAACGGTCCGCATCAATCTCCCCGGCAAGCCCGCACCCACTTTGCCGCCGCTCGGCAATGCGCCGAAGAAGGAGACGACGAAGATCGTGATGCCGGCCAGCCTGACGCCGCCCGCTCCTGCGGCCGCCAAGGAGACCGCGCGCATCGAGATTCCGGCCGGTCAGATGCCGCCTGCGCCTGCGGGCACCAAGGAAACTGCGCGGATCGAGATTCCGAGCTTCGGAGGAGCAACTCCGACTTCACCGCCCGCCACGCCGACGCTGGCGCCCTCGCCCGTCGCCCCGTCGTTCGGGGCCAAGCCTCCACTCCCGCCGCCGCCGTCGGCCACGACCAAACCTTTGGCACCACCACCACCGCGTCCTCCTTCCCAAGCCGGCATGCCTTTGCCGCCTGCCAAACCGGCGAGCGGGGTGCAGCTTCCGCCGAAGCCGCCGTCGCTCGGCGGTGCGCGTGCGACCGTTCCGCTCAAGCCCGCTCCGGCTCCGGGCGCGGCCGCGCCGAGGCCCCCGCAGCCACCACCCGCGCCTGCGGCCACGACGCCGCTGAAGCCGGCCGCTCCGAAAAAGGAAACCGCGCGCATCACCCTGCCGCCGGAAGGTGCCGCGCCGAGCAAGCCCGCGATGCCGAAAGCCACCGTGAAGATGCAGCAGACGCAGCCGCTCATCAACAAGCCCTCGCCCGCGCTCACCCAGTCCTCCGCCATGACGCGCGCCCCGGCGATTTCGACTTCGCCCGCGATGCAGGTGGAATCCGGCCCGGACACGATCACGAACGTGCTCTCCATCGCGGCTCTCGTCCTTTCGCTCGGAGCCCTCACCTGCGCCTACCTCGTGTTCAAAGCAACCGAACTCCCTTCCTGATCCGCCATGGCCAACGCGAACGTTATCAATGTCACCGACGCGACCTTTGACGCCGAGGTCATCAAATCCGACAAGCCTGTGCTCGTCGATTTCTGGGCTCCGTGGTGCGGGCCGTGTGTCCAACTCGGGCCGGTGATCGATCAGATCGCCGACGCCACCGTGGGCCGGGCGAAGGTCACCAAGGTCAACATCGACGACAACGCCGAGATCGCCGCCCGCTACCGCATCCGGGCCATCCCCGCTTTGCTCCTCTTCAAAGGGGGCGAGGTCGCCGAGCAGCTCAGCACCCGCTCGAAAAGCGACATCGTGGCGAAGCTCGAAGCGCTGACGTAAAGCAGCCGCCGCACAAATTCAGCGCCGCGCCCTGCGCCGAGGGCGCGGCGTTTTTGTTTCCGGGCAAAGTGGATGCCGGGACTTGAGCTGCGCCGCCGGGGCGCTACGGTGCTCGCCGCTCATGAATCGCCTGTCTCCATTCGTTCTCGCGCTCCTGTCCCTGACTTTCGCCCGCGCGCAGGATGCCGTCTCCCGTGTCGAGGCGGTCGGCGCGGCACCCGGCGCACCAAAAGTCGCCGTGGCCACGAAGCCCGGCGCACCCGCTGCCGCCGCCGTTCCAACACCGACTTGGGATACCCAGAAACAGGCTCGCGCTTACGTCCTCGGCATCCCCGGCCCGCGCGGGCAGATCGTGGATCGCCACGGCAACCCACTCGCCCAGACCCGCGTGAGCCAGAATCTCGGCATCAGCTTTCCCACGCCGCTCACCATGACCGATGCCCAGATCCTCGCCTTTGCCCACCAGCAGGTGCTGGTCGCGCGCAACGTCATCGGCCGCCCCATCACCCTCACGCAGGAGCAGGTGCTGAAACACTACAAGAACCGCGGCGTCCTTCCCATGCTCATCGCGCAGGATTTGAAAGGACCGGAGATCGAGAATTTCAACCGCCTCAAGCCCGAGCGCCTCACCCTCCAGGCCGTCTATCAGCGCTACTATCCGCAGGGCCAGCTCGCCGGGCACATCCTCGGCTACGCGGGGCGCGCGGGGCGCATGTCGGACGGGCCGGTGCAAAACAACGAACTGCTCTGGCCGGACGCCGTCGGGCGCGAGGGCCTGGAGCAATCCTTCGACGACCAACTGCACGGCAAGAATGGGCAGTTCAACATCTCCTTCGACTCCAGCGGCAAGAAAACCAGCGAGCAAATTTCCTTCAATCCGCAGCCCGGTTACAACGTCGTCACCACCCTCGACACCGACCTCCAGCGGCTCTGCGAAAAGACGCTCGAACGTGGCGTGAAGCGCGGCGCGATGGTCTTCATCGACCCGAACAATGGCGAAATCCTCGCCATGGCCTCCTGGCCAACCATCAACCCGAACTGGTTCATCCCCACCATTTCCGAGGATGCCTTCAAGGCGCTCAACGAGGACCCGAACATCCCGCTCATTCCCCGCGCCTATCGCTCGTCGTATCCGCCAGGTTCCGTTTTCAAAGTGGCCTCCGGCCTCGCCGCCCTGCAGGAGCGCGTTTTGGACATCGACGACGAACTCCAGTGCCCGGGCTCCATGAACATCGGCCGCATCAATTTCCGCAACTGGAAGAGCAGCCACGCCGGTTCGCTGAACTTTTGCGAAGCGCTGACCCAGTCGTGCAATACCTGGTTTTACCAAGTCGGCATCAAGACCGGCTCCCGCCGCATGGGGGAATGGGCCAGAAATCTCGGGCTCGGCGCCCGCACCGGCATCCCCATCGGCTCCGAGGCCAGCGGACGCATTCCCGACGACGAATACATGAAGAAGGCGCACGGGCGGAAAATGTTCGATGGGGATCTCGCCAGCTTTGCCATCGGGCAGGGCGACGTGGAAATCACGCCTCTGCAGATGGCCCAGGCCATGGCCACGGTCGGCAACGGCGGCACGCTTTACCAAAGCCGTCTCGTCAAGCAGGTCCAGAGCATCGACGGCCAGATCGTCAATGCCTACCCGATGCGCGCCCGCAACGACATCGGCATCGACGAGCGCATCATGAAGGAAATGCGCAAGGCCATGAGCCAGGTCGTCTCGAGCCCTCTCGGCACCGCCGCCAAAGCCTCCGTCCCCGGAGTGCGCGTCGCGGGCAAGACCGGCACCGCCCAGTGGGGTGGCCAAGGCAAAGAGCGCACCGCAGCCTGGTTCGCCGGGTTCGCCCCGGTGGAGAACCCGCGCTTCGCCTTCGCAGCCGTATACGAAAGTGAGATCCGCAACGCCGACGACGTCCACGGCGGCACCCACGCTGCCCCGCTCATTGGCAAAGTGCTGCGTGAAGTTTTTGCCAGCGAGGCCAAGGCGGCGAAGGCCGAAAAAACCGAAGCGAAGAAAAAGAAAAAGAAGAAGGAAGAAGAGGAACCCGAGCCCGAAGATATGGATGAACCCGTCCAAGAGCCCGCGCGGGATTGACCGCGACTGCTGGTTCGTGATCGCCCAGCCCGCCTCGCCAACTTCATTGCGCCACCCCGCGCCCTCGTCTTTCATCCGCTCCATGCGCCTCCCGCTCCTCGCCCTCCTCCTCGCTACCGCCGCCCACGCCGCCGAGATCAAAATTGGCCTCCACACTTTCACCCTCCCCGATGGCCTGACCGTGGAACTCGCCGCCGGCCCGCCGCTCGTGGACCGGCCCATCACCATGGCCTTTGGCGACAAGGGCGAACTCTACGTGGCCGACAGCTCGGGCTCGAACGACAAGGTCGAAAAGCAGCTCGCCGAAAAGCCGCACCGCATCGTCCGCCTCGTGGACACGGACGGCGACGGCAAGTTCGACAAGAGCACTGTCTTTGCCGACAAAATGATGCTCCCCGAGGGCACGCTCTGGCTCGACGGCTCGCTCTACGTCACCGCCCCGCCGCAGATCTGGAAGCTCACCGACACCGACAGCGACGGCGTGGCCGACAAGCGCGAGGTGTGGTTCGACGGCAAGACGCTCACCGGCTGCGCCAACGATCTGCACGGCCCCTACGCCGGACCGGACGGTTTCATCTATTGGTGCAAAGGCGGGTTCGCCGAGCAGCGCTTCAAGCTCGGTGATGGCCGGGATTTCGTCAGCAGCGCCTCGCACCTTTACCGCATGCGGCCCGATGGCACGGGCTTCGAGGCCGTCATCACCGCCGGCATGGACAACCCCGTGGACGTCGTCTTCACGCCCAGCGGCGAGCGCCTGCTCTGCGGCACTTTTTTGCAAAATCCCGCGAACGGAAAACGCGACGGCATCTTCCACGCGGTCCATGGCGGCGTGTGGGGGAAAGAGCACCGCAGTCTCAAAGGCCACCCGCGCACCGGCCCGCTCATGCCCGTGATGACGCACCTCGGCCCCGCCGCCGCGTGCGGCCTGGAAATGTCGCGTCTCGCTGGCTGGGGCGCGGAATGGCGGGGCAATCTTTTCGCTACCAGCTTCAATCTCCGCAAAGTCACCCGCCACATCCTCACGCCCGACGGCGCTACCTTTCGCACCACCGACAGCGACCTGCTCGTCAGCGACCAGACGGACTTTCATCCCACCGATGTCATCGAAGACGAGCGCGGCACCGGCTCGCTGCTCATCGCCGACACCGGCGGCTGGTATAAGATTTGTTGCCCCACCTCCCAGCTCGTGAAACCCGACGTACTCGGAGGCATCTACCGAGTGCGGAAAAGCGACGTCCCAAAGGTATCGCCGCGGGAGGCGTTACCAACATCCAGCACCGACGGCGCGAATCTCATCCCACATCTCGGATACAGATCGCTCGCCGCACGCCAACTCATTCAACTCGGTGACCGCGCTGTGCCCGCTCTCACGAAAGCTCTGGCTGACTCCAGCACCGTCCTCGGCCAAAGACTCGCCTGTCTTAGGGTGCTCACCCGCATGCCCGGCGACTCCGCCCGCGCCGCTATCCGCATCGGTCTCACACAAAAGGAAGCCGAGGTGCGCACCGCCGCCGCGCTCAGCATCGCGCTCTGGCGCGACAAGGGAGCGACCGACGCGCTCCTCCCCTTGCTCGCCGATCCCGACCTCCACACCCGCCGCGCCGCCGCCGAAGCACTCGGTCGCATCGGCGACAAACGCGCCGTCGCCCCGCTCCTCGCCACCGCCACCGCCGGTGACCGCTTCCTCGAACACTCCGTCGCCTACGCGCTCTACGAAATCGGCGACGCC
>CAYQBV010000168.1:0-2664 GCA_964415705.1 uncultured Chthoniobacter sp.
ATTTACCCGTCATCGTCTTCTCCATCTTTTGGAAGCGATTCAACACCACGGGAGCCGTCGCCGGGCTGGGCATCGGCCTGCTTTCCTCCATCGTCCTCATCCTGCTCAGCAAAAACGGCCTCTACACCGCCGAGACCGCGCCCTTCCCGCTCGCCAACCCCGGCATCGTCAGCATTCCGCTCGGCTTCCTCGCGGCCTACCTCGGCACCGTCCTCACCCCGCGCGATGTCGAGGCCGAGGCAAAATTCAACGAACTCAGCGTCCGCTCCCAGACCGGTCTCGGCGCGGAGAAAGCCACCGCGCACTGAGTCTGGGTGGGCCGGTGGTTCGGTCTTCCCGAGGTTACTTGGAGAAGGGTCGTGAAAGCGGAAGTCTTCAACCCCGGCTCCGGCGGAACCCTGATGGAACGACTGCCCCTTACTTTACCGCCTTCACGCCCGTCGGCGCGGACGGGGTGATGCTGCGGATCTCCGGCTGCGTGGTTGCGGATTCGATGGCTTTGATGGCGTCCTCCACCGCGTCGATCCGTTGCTGGTTGAGTGCGCCTCCGGGAAACTTTTTGTTGGCGACCTCGTCGTTGAACTGGACGACTAGCTCTTTCAACCCCGGGATGGCTCCGCGCGCGGCGGTGCCGTAGGGGATGATTTCTTTCATGATCTCCCCGGTGCGCTTCTGACTGCCGTGCCCGCCCTGAGTTTTCGCGAGCATGACTCCGGCGTCGATGCCTTCCTTAAACTTATACTTGGTCAGTGCCTTGAAGCCACCCATGCGGATCTCATTGCTAAACATGGTGTCCGCCGGGCTGGGAGTCTTGACGGCGGCGTAGATGTCCGGGGCCAGCGCCAGCACATCCTCGAGGGACAGCTTGTTTTCAAAGAACCCACGCAACTTCGCCCGCGCCATGCCATCGGCGTTATTGGCGATGGCGCGAATCGCCGGGTAGAGCAGCTTCGGGTCGGCCGCGCGGAGGCTGTCGGCCATGGGTCCGGAGAAAAGTGCGGCGGCGAGTTGACCGTGAGTTAGCTGGACGGGATCGGCCCAGTTGATGGGCTGGAGCGGTTCGGTGGTTTGAACCACGGCCTTGAGGATGTCCGGCACGGCAGGCTTGGCTTCGGCACCCATCTTCTTGAGCGCCTGCGCCGCCTTGAACCGCAGCCAGCGGTCTTCATGCGCCAGCAGGCGGATCAGCACCGGTTGCGCCTCCACGCTTTTCATTATGCCGAGCGCCTCGGCAGCACCCTGCCGGGCGCGCGCGTTCGAGGCTTCGGCCATGGCGATCAGTTGGCCCGTCATTGAGGCGGCCTCGGGGCGCTTGGCCAGTTCCTCCGCCGCCCAGCCGCGGACGATGGGTGACCAGTCGTTGAAAGCCGCGACCAACTCCGCCGGTGTCTTTTTCAGACGGTCCAGATCGAAGCGTCCCGACGCGACGACCTCCGCCACTTCCTTCTGGTTGAGCCAGACCGCGGTGGGAGCTTCGCGACCGGTAAGGAAGATCTTCTTCAAGGGCAGTGCATAGGTTAGGACATAGGTCGCGCTGGGACTCAGCCCGGAGTAACCGCTCTTGCCGTAATAGGTGTCATCATCCGTCTTGCCGGGGCCGTATTGCTCGCCGCCGTCGTAGGTGAATGACCCATCGGACCGCCGCACGAGATCGAAGTGCCAGGATGCTTCCTTGAAAAAGGCCGCGACCGCCGCCGGCCCGCCGACATTCGCGCCCGGTGCGCCCCACACATAGCTAAAGCCCTGCCCGGTGTGCCCGCATTCGCGGTTTCTAAAACCGGCCGTCGCCATTTTCGCAAAGAACTGCGCGTCCTTGGCTCGGTCGGGCAGAAGGCTGAACATGAAGGCGGACATGGCGCTCTTGCCGTTGTTGTCGTGGTAGGGATACGGCTCGTGTTCGCCGTAAGGAATGGTGCCTTTGTCGGTGAAGTAACCGAAGAACTTTGCCGCCCGCTCAATGGCCGCATCCACCTCGGGATCTTTCACGCCGCATTTCTTGCCAAGGATGATGCCGATATTCGCGGGCAGTCCCGCTTGATTCACCGGCCCGTAAGGAGGGATCGACCCGTGGAGTTTGCCATCGGGCGTCAGCGCGGAATATCCATGGCCAAAGGTGCCGTACATGCCTTGCCCCTTGGCGAGCGAGACGGTCAGTTCGCGGATGGCGGGCAGCACCTCCGGGTCGCCGGTGGCGAGAAAGTATTCGCAGAGAAACATCGTCCGGTAGCCTCCCTCCCAGGCACCCAGTCCGCGCGCATCCAGCTTCAGCGTGGGCGGCCCGACTTTGCGGGCGTAGGCTTGGAGCTTGGGCAGATAGGCGGTGTTGCCCGTGGCCAGCAGCGCCAGGCCGCTGATCGCCCCATGCCAGTTTTCCTGCAGCTTCTCGGCCTCCAAAGCTTTGCACGCCTCCTCGAAGATACGCTTCGACTTCGGGCAATTGTAAGGCGCGGTCTCGCTATAGGTGCCCATGACCCGCAGCTTGAGCTGCACCTCCTCGGTCTTGCCCGCCCGCCAGCGGGTCAGCTTCAGCACACCCCGACTCGTTTCCTTTTCCGCCTCCTGAATCGCCACGGCGATACTCTTCCTCGCGTCGTCGGTGAAAGGCTTGCCGCCCACGCCGAGGATCACGTCATCCACCTGCATCACGCCATCCGCCGGCGACTT
>CAYQBV010000168.1:2764-9162 GCA_964415705.1 uncultured Chthoniobacter sp.
AACGCGACGAGACTTACTTCGGCAGCACTTTCAGCATCCCTTTCGCCATGGCATCGCCGACGAGGAAGTAAGTCTCCGCGTTGCCAAACTCGTGATGACCGTGGCCGGGGTGCGGCGAGTCCTCGGGCTTGCGGACAAAGTCCCGCGTCTCGACGAAGATGACCGACCCTTTGAACTCCGGCCTGGCCGCCGCGGCTTCCTGCGCCTTCCGAATCGCCACCGCCGCCGCAGGCAGATCCTTGGCATCCTTCAGCCACGGCCCCGTCATTTCGCCGATCACCACCGGCAGCTTCGGCGCCTGCAAATCCTTCCGCACATCGTTGATCAGGTTGACCATGTTTTTCTCGTAGGCCGGCACCATTTTGGCGTCACAGAAGTCATTCCACCCATGCCACCAGGCGAAGCCTGCCAGTTCGTAGCCGCGGCCATCGTAGCCGGGGAAGTCGGTCTTCAGCTTCGCCAGCGCCTCGCGAATTTGCGCGATCATCAGCGTGTAATACGGCCCCACCTGCCCACCGGAGCTGGGCGGGCGAAAATCCGCGTCGAGGCTCTTTCCGCCCCACGCCGTCTTGATGAGCAGGACCTGATTTGCGAGCGCGTCGCCCACGACGTGGCCAAACTGCAACTCGGCCCCGAAGTGATGGGTGCCTCCATAAACCGCGAACCCGCAGGCCAGCGGCCCCGCGAGCAGCGGCCCGCGCTCGCGCTGGTAGCGCACCCACACGTCGTCCCGCACCACCCATTTGCCATCCCCGCCCTTGAGATGCTTGAAGGTTGCGCCTTTCACCGGATCGGCGATCAGCGTGGCGAGCGTTCCCTTGCCGTCGTTGTAATCCTTGCCCGTGAGATCGACCACGGCCTGTCCTTCCATGTTCGACTGCCCGGCGAGGATGAAGACTTTGATCGGGCTCGTACCCGCCTGTTTCGCCGATGGACCCGCCGCCGGCGAGGAGTGGGTAAGCGCGGCGCAACCGGCGAGGAGGAGGCTTGGGATGAGATTTCGGTTCATAGGGTGGGTCGGATTTATCGTCTGGGGCGGCTTTGTAAACCCAAACCTCCGAGGGGCGCGGCGCTCCGCACGCCGGCGCTTGTTCCAGACGGAGCCCAGGCTAAACTCGCCTCATGCGACCGCTCCTTCCGCGCCTTTGTCTATTTACGCTGACCATTGCGGGGATGCCGCTGGGGGCCGCTCAGGAGTTGCCCACGCGGGTTCCGGGGGAGGTGGTCGATGCCGAGCCGAGGCTGATGCTCGACGATCTGCCGAACCTGTCGCCGGGGCCGGATGGGGATGCCATTCCGCCCGTGAGCGTGGAGCGGGCGCGAGTGGAACTGGAGCGCGCCCGGAGCAAGCAGCAGCGCTGGCAGAAGCTGGCGCGGGCGGGCGTGCTTTCCCAGGTGGAGGCGGAAAGCACTGCGCTGCAGGTGGCGCGGGCGCTCGTGAAATATCAGGCCGCCCTCGCGGAGCAGGCCGCTGCCCAGGTCGCGCAACTTCGCGCCCGGCGGGCCCGGGGGGAAATCCCCGCCGAAGAACTCGCCGCCGCGGAAGCGACCCACCAAACCAGTGCGGCGCTGGCGACCGCTGCCGCTGCGCACCTCCAGCTTCAGCAACGCCGAAGCGCCGAAGCGAATCTTGATCGCCAGCGCCGATTGTATGCCTTGGGCATCACCTCCCGATCCCAAGTCCAGCGGGCGCAATCCGCCGTGGAAAAGCTCCAGACCGATCCAGCACCGCTGCCCCGAGGACTATGACGGTGGGTTGACGCGCAGAAGTTCGCCGGATTTTCCATCGGTCGTCGAACGCGCTTTCCGTGGATTGCCGGGAGCGGCTTACTCTTTCGGCAGCGCTTTCACCGACATGTTGCGAAAGCTCACGGTGCCGTGATCGCCTTGCAGAAAAAAGGCGCCCGGCTCGGTGACATTTTTGTCCAGTTCGCTGCCGGTGGCGCGGTCGCACACGACGTTGTCGTGAATCTTTTTCCCGTTGAGGATGACGGTGATCTTGTTGCCGATCATCGTGGCTTCCACGGTCTGCCACTCATGGCCGGGCTTGCTCGCAAACTCGCCCGGGATGGTGTGCTGGTAGATTGCGCCGTTGCCGCCTTTGGTGGCCTTGCCGCTGGCGAAGTCGCCGAGGATCTGGATTTCGTGCCGCCCGCGGAGGTAGAAGCCGGAGTTTGAGCCCTCGGGGACCATGAATTCAAACTTCACGGTGAAGTTCCAAAACTTCGCGTCGGTCACGAGATCGGTACCGTGCTGGCCTTTCTCAACAGTATTTTTCAACACGCCGTCGGCGACGCTCCAACTGTTGTGGCCACCTTCTTTGCGAAGATGCCAACCGGCGGTGTCTTTGTCGTTGAAGAGCGGCTTGAAGCCCGCGTCATCGGCCAGCGCCGTGGCCGCGACGAGGAGCGAGGCGAGAGTAGTGAGGAGTTTCATCTCAAATGCGGCGGTCGGGGATTACTTCGCGTCCGGGTTCGGCTCCGCGCTGCCTGGCGCAAGGCCCAGCGCCCACTTGATGCCGCCGAGGAGGTGCGCCTGAAATTGTTTGCTGATTTCCGGAGAATTCTTCCGGTCTTTCACGGCGTCCGTTTCATCCCACAGATCCTCGCGGTGCCCCAGCGAGGTGTAGAAAACACGACCCTTTTCCGCCATACGGCACCACGCGACGGCGTTGTAGCCTTCCTGCGCCTTGTTGTTCGGGTGGTGCCGCAGATACCAGAGCGCGCGGACCTTGGCGCGGTCGTGATGCTTGATGTTGTACATCTCCTCCTGCGAGAGATCCCACTTTTCGCCGATACCGCCATTGGCCGGATGCGCGGTGTCACCGGCGACGAGGTCGGCCGGCACCTGTGCGCCGTGGCCGGCAAACTGCCCCTGCAGCATGTCGAGGTAGCCAGGGAATTTGTGGAAGGTATCGCTGCCGCTGTGCATGGCGCAGAAGCCGTGGCCGGCTTCGATCCACTTGATGAAACCCTCGCGATCCGGGAGCGGGAGTTCGCCGGTGGTGTTGGCGAAAATAACGCAGTCGATCTTGTTCGCCTCGAGGTTCGCGGGACTCAGTTTGTCCATCGCCGCCTTCATCTGGTCGGCCGGCGAAGCCGCGCCCTCCTTGGCGCGCTTCTCCATCTCCGCCGTGAACTTCACCATCGCCTCGTCGAACTTCTTCATGCTCTCGGCATACTTGGCCTTCGCCGCGTCATCGGCGTCAGGCTTGAGGTCGCCGGGCTTGTTCGGCTTGCGCGGACCTTCATTGGGCTGCCGCACCCAATCCACCACGGTGTAGGCCTTGGATTCCACGCCGAGTTTCTCGATGGTTTTCTCCGCGAACGGAATCGAGCTGTGGCGGAAGCCGGTGGTGACGGTGCAGACGATGACGCGCTTCGGTTCGGCGGCGAAAGCGGAGAGCGACGACGCGACCGTGAGCGCCAGGACGAGGAGGTTGGGCAGGGGTTTTTTCATTGGTGAATCATGGGTTGGGAGTGAGCGGCGGAACTTCGCCGGGGTGGACTGCATAGCCATTACCCTGGGCGACGGCAATGCTTAGCGGGAAGAATCAGCTTCCGGCTTCGTCCGACGGCGGGCGGGCATGGCGTGGCGGACTTCCGCGGCACCGAGCCTGTGGGGGACCTTGGGCAGGTCGGCCCGCTCAGCGGGAGGTCACCCCGCCAGATTCGCCTCCGCCAGCCGCTCGGCCACGTCGGCGGTCTGGAGGGCGGAGATCATTTCGCCGATGTCGCCGTTGAGGAAGCGGTCGAGACTGTAAAGGGTGAGTTTGATGCGGTGGTCGCTGATGCGGTTTTCGGAGAAGTTGTAGGTGCGGATTTTCTCCGAGCGGTCGCCGGTGCCGATCTGGCTTTTGCGATGCGCGGCGTATTTCTCGTGCTCTTCGCGCTGTTTCACCTCGAGGAGGCGGGAGCGGAGGATGGTGAGGGCTTTCTCTTTGTTCTTCTGCTGCGAACGGCCGTCCTGGCAGCGGACGATAGTGCCGGTGGGGATGTGCATGACCTGCACGGCGGAGTCGGTGGTATTGACGCCCTGGCCGCCGGGGCCGCCGGCGCGGCAGACTTCGATGCGGATTTCGTCGGGCTTGAGCTCGAGATCGACTTCCTCGGCTTCAGGCAGCACGGCGACGGTCGCGGTACTGGTGTGGATGCGCCCCTGCGCCTCGGTCGCCGGGACGCGCTGGACGCGGTGGACGCCGCTCTCATAGCGCAGGGTGCGAAAAACCTGGTCGCCGGTGACTTTGAAGATGACTTCCTTCATGCCGCCGAGGGTGCCGGGGCTGGCTTCGAGGGGTTCGATCTTGAAGCCGTGGGTCTCGGCGAAGCGGGTGTACATGCGGTGGAGGTCGGCGGCAAAGAGCGCGGCTTCGTCGCCGCCGGTGCCGGCGCGGATTTCCACGATGGCGTCGCGGTCCTCGTTCGGATCGGGCGGGAGGAGCGCGTATTGCACGGCGGTCTCGGTGGCGGCGATGCGGGCTTCAAGGGCGGGGATTTCGGCGGCGGCCATCTCCGCAAAATCGGCGTCGTCTCCCTTGGCGAGCGTTTGGTTTTCGGTGAGTTCGGCGCCGAGTTTCTGGAGGAGTTCCCAGTCGGCGAGGAGCTGCTTCAGCCGGGTGTGCTCGCGCAGGGTTTCGCGGGCTTTGCGGGGATCGTCGTAGAGATTGGGCGCGGAGATTTCAGCTTCGAGTTCGCGAAAGCGGTCCGCTTTGCGGGCGAGGAGTGGGGCGAAGTTCATGGGAAAAGGATGAAGGATGCAGGATGTGGGATGAAGCGCGATGAGGGAAAAGTGGCCGGCAAGCTATCATCCTTCCGCCTTCATCCTTTTCTTCGATGCGGAAAAAGCAAAACGGTGAAGACGCGCGGGGCATCTTCACCGTTTCGGAAATCGGAATTGGAACGCTAGGCGGACTTTTTGCGGGGAGCGGCGGTGCCGTAGCGGCGGGAGAATTTCTCAATGCGTCCGGCGGTATCGACGAACTTTTGCTCCCCGGTGAAGTAGGGGTGGCAGGCGGCGCAGATACCAATCTTGAGGTCGCGCTTGGTGCTGCTCGTATGGTAGGTGGTGCCGCAGGCGCAGTGGATGGTCGTTGGTTGGTAGTCGGGATGAATATCTGCTTTCATGGCTTGGAAAAGGGATTAGGAGGTTAGCCGCGAAAAGCTGCCCCGCAATCAAAAACTCCGACTATTTCCGTGCCCGATATTTCCCCTGAAAATGCCCTCCTGTCCGCATGGCGGCAGACGCTGGAGGCGCGCGGTGAGGCGGTGGCGATCATGGACGCGGGCGGGCGGGCGCTGCGGACGTTTGTGGGAATCGAGGACGCGGCGCAGCAAGTGGCGGGGCGGTTTGCCAACTTCCCGCCCGGCGCGGTGGTGGCGCTGCAACTCGGGAACAGCGAGCGCTGGCCGGAACTGCTGCTGGCGCTGTGGCGGCGGCGGCTGATCCCGCTGCCGCTGGCGGACTACATGGATGCCACCGAACGGGCGGCGACGCTCGCCATGAGCGGGGCGGCGGCGGTGGTCGCGCTGGCTGACGGCGAACTGAATATCGAGCACCGCGCCGGCGTGGCGGAGGCCCGCTGCTGGACGGGGCCGGTGCCCGACCTGCTGAAGCTCACCTCCGGCACCACGAGTGCGCCGCGGGCGATCCGCTTCCGCGCGGAGCAACTGCTGGCGGACGCCGCGCACATCTGCGCCGGGATGGGGATCACGGCGAACGATGTGAACTTCGGGGTCATCCCGTTTTCGCACAGCTACGGATTGAGCAATCTCCTCACGCCGCTGCTCACCCGGGGCGTGCGGCTGGTCGCCAGCGCCGATCGGATGCCCCGCGCCGTGCTCGACGGTCTCGCCGCAACCGGAGCCACAGTGTTTCCAGGGACGCCGGTGTTTTTCCAGAAAATAGGGGAGCTGGAGCAGCTCCCGGCGCTGCCCGCGCTGCGGCTCTGTATCTCGGCGGGTGCGCCGCTGCCACGCGCGGCGGCGGAGCGCTTCACGGCGAAGTCCGGGCGGAAGATCCACGTCTTTTACGGCGCGTCGGAGTGCGGTGGGATCAGCTACGACACCTCCCAGGAGCCGTGCTACGAGGATGGTTTGGTCGGCACGCCGCTGCCCGGCGTGGAGATCGCGCACGAGGGTGAAAGCAGTGGGACGGTCCGGGTGCGGAGCGCGGCGGTGGGCGACGGCTATTTTCCCGCCGACGGCGATCCGGGGCTGGACGGCGGAAGGTTTGTGCCCGGCGATCTGGTGCGCTGCGGTGAGCGTGGGCTGTATCTCGTGGGACGGACTTCGGATGTGATCAATGTGGCTGGCCGCAAGCTGAACCCGTTGGAAGTGGAAGCCCGGATCGCGACGTGTCCCGGCGTGGCGCAGGTCGTCGTCTTCGGCGTGCCCTCGGCC
>CAYQBV010000169.1:0-9050 GCA_964415705.1 uncultured Chthoniobacter sp.
GCTTTCCGGAACCCCTACCCTTTGACGAATCGCGCGTTGAACGCGCCGTTGGTCGGGATCGTCAGGGGATTCGGCACGCGGCGGAAACCCGCGGCCTCGCAAAGTTTCTGCACCGGCTCTTCACTTTTCCCCTGCTCGATTTCGATCAGCACTTCCCGCAAACCGGGCGTCCGCAGCGTCTCGCCCAATCCTTCCACGGCAGCGATTTCGAGGCCGTCGATGTCGAGCTTCAGCAAGGTCGGGGAAGCCAATGCGAGTTTGGTGCGGAGATCGTCGCCACGGGCGGCAATCACGCCCTGCTGCAATTTCCCGCCGGTCTGACCGACCTGATGACCGGCCGAACCGGCCCGTGGGTCTTTGATCGAGAGCGCGGTCGGTGCGGTGGTGTCCGAAAGGCCGACGCACACTGGAGTGACCTGCGCGGAGACTTCGTTCAGGACGATATTTTCCCACAAGTGCGCAAAATTTGGGATGAACGGCTCAAAAGAAATGACGCTCGCGCCGGGGCAGAGTTTCGCGGCGAGGATCGAGTATGCGCCGACATTTGCGCCGATATCCCAGAGGACATCGCCGGGTTTCAGGGTGGTTTTCAGCCAGTCGACCATGTCGGGCTCACCGATGTAGCTGCCTTGGGCACGGTTGTGATATTCAAACCACGAATGCACGACGAACGAGACGGAGATGCCGGTGCCGGGAACTGGCGCGTGCATCACGAGCGGTTCGAGCGCGAACCGGCGGTTCAAGCGGCGGGTTCTGAGAAAGCCGGAGAGAGATTTCATTGGGCGAATAGTTTCTGAAACAGCGGGTCGTCCGCCATCATTTGCTCCGCATCGGCGCGGTCGCCTTCGGTGTCCACGCTCACGCCAGAGGCAGTACAGGGCACCATCTTCACCCGGTAGCCGTGCTCGATGGCGCGCATCATGTCCACCGACTCGCGGATCTCCAGCGGGGTCGGCTCCAACCGCGAAAATATGTGCAGGAAGTCCATGGTGAAAGGGATGACGCAGACCTGTTTCCACGCGTGGTCGAAGGCCCCGCCTTTCTTCAAACTCGGGATGGGCTCGCGCGACATGTAGAGCGCGAATTTCTGCCGGTCGAAAACCACCTTCACCTCGTTCGGGTCTTCCAGCGATTCGAGGTCGTCGATTGGTGCCATCAGGTTTGCGCAGACGAGCGATGGATCATCCAGCATGGCTTGCACGGCGAGGTCGATCTGCTCCGGCGTGACGAAAGGCTCGTCGCCTTGGACGTTCACAATGATGTCGCCGCCGACCTTGTCTGCGGCTTCCTCGATGCGGTCGGTGCAGCGTTCGTGGGTATTCTTGGTCATCACCGCCCGCCCTCCCACCCGCTCGACTTCGCGGACGATCTCCTCATTGCAAGTCGCGACGACCACCTCGGAGAGCGTCTTGGAAAGCTGCACGCGCCGGAGCACATGTTCGATCATGGTGTGCCCGCAAATTTTCGCGAGCGGCTTGCCCGGAAAACGCGTGGATTCCATGCGGGCGGGAATGATGGCGGTGATTTTTTTCACGGGCGGGAGCTTGTGTAGCGCGGGGGAAAAATGCACGAAGTTTGCGCATCAGACTTCGTCATGCCCTTTTCTAACGCCATCAAGAAACATTCCTTCGCGATTCTGCTCTTCCTTGGGGTGCTGGCGCGGATCACGTCGTTGAACCAACCGCTCATCGACGCGCAATTGCTGCGCCAGTGCCAGACCGCGTTTGCGACCCGCGAAATGCTTCGCGAGCCCGGTCTACCAGTTAGCACCATCGTGCCATGGCGCGGCGATTCGGGGGCGAAACTCGTGCAGGAGGTGCCGACCTACAATTACCTCGTCATCGGAGTGAACTCCGTGGTGCGGAATCTGGACATGAGCGGCAGGATCACCTCGGTGTTGCTCTGGGTGTTCTCGTTCTGGCTGCTGCAAGGCATCTGGCGGCGGATTTTGCGGCCGGAGGAAACGGTCTGGGCCAACCTGCTTTTCGTCTTATCGCCGCTCTCGAATTTTTTTGGCCAGGCGTTCATGCCGGAGATGGTGGTGCAGACGCTCGTTTTCGGATTCCTGCTCGCCCTCCTGCGCTACTCCGAGTCGCGAAAGCTGGCCGATTTCCTCATCCTCGCTGCCATCGGTGCGCTCGCGATCCTGCAAAAAGCGCCGGAGACTTCGCACATTTACCTCATTGCCGGGGCGGTCATTTTCACCATGAGGGGCTGGCGGATGGCGCTGCGGCCCGAATACTTGCTCGCCCTGGTCGCCACTGCCTTACTGGCGAAAATGTGGGGTGCGTACATGGATTCGGTGAATGCCGCGGGTGCCTTGGAACTCACGGCGAGTAAGGCGCTCCCAGCATCCATCGGCACGCTGGGGGACCGCCTGAGCCTGCATTTTTACCGGCGCGTCGCTGGTTACGTGGGCATTTTTCTTATTACGCCGGTGTGCCTCCCGCTCGTCGTTGGCGGGCTGGTGCGGTTGCTCCGCGGGCGCCGGCACATCGTGGCATGGGCGTGGGTGGCGTCGCTGGCTTTTTTCTATCTCGTCTGGGGGCCGCGCATGGCGGGCGAGCACACCTACTACAATCTTCCGGCGCTCGGCCCGGTGTGTCTGCTCTTTGGGATCGGAGTCGTCGGATTTCAGCAATGGCTCGGCGAACGCGTGCCGTCCGCGACCGCGCGCGGCTGGATCGGCGCGGCAATCACCCTCGCCGCTCTGCCGTTTCCGCTGGCCGCCACCGCCTATCTTTACAGCCAGGATCGGGTCATCTACGACTGCGCGCGGTGGCTGGGGCAGAACGCGGCCCCCGGAGATGTTTCCATCTACGTCGGCGGGCACCGCACGGATTTCGTGGACTTCCCGCATGTCGCCACCGTGCCTTACTATGCCGAGCGCAAAGTGTGGGTGTGGTGCAACACGCTCGGAGCCGAAAGCAAAGAGCGGGCGCGGGCCGCCTCGCAGTGGGTGGTGACGACGGAGCCGCCGGAAAAAGCGGGGACCCTCGAAGCCTGGCGCCGCCGGGTGAAAGCCGAGATGATTCATACGCCTCCGGATATGAGCTGGCTCGCCTCATCGGATTTTCACGAGGTCCATCGAGGGAATGGTTTCACGGTTTACGGCAAACAACCGCCTGGGAACTGAGCCTTGTTTTTCGAGAGTGCCGGAATGAATTTGACCATCGTTCCGGGCGTTTGTAGCCTCCGCCTTCTTTTATGCCCGACACGCCCCGAATTCCCATTGATATCGTCCTGCCTGTGTATAACGAAGCGGCCTCAATCGAGGCGACCTTGCGTGAATACCGGGAAGTCACCCAGGCAGAGACGAACGCGGAGGTGCGCTTCGTCGTTTCTGAGGACGGATCGAGGGATGGTTCGCCGGAGTTGCTGAAAAAACTTTCCAGTGAACTGCCGATTCATCTGATCACCGGCCCGGAGCGCAAAGGCTACTCGCGAGCGGTGGTTGATGGCTTCCGCGCGACGCAAAGCGACATCGTCGGCTTCATCGATTCCGACGGCCAGTGCGACCCGCGCGATCTGGCGGTCCTGCTGAAGGAGATCGACAACTATGACCTTGTCATCGGCTATCGCAATCCGCGTCAGGATCATTGGATTCGCATCCTGATGTCCGGGGCGTTTGGCACCGTTTATCGGATGCTTTTTCCGATCACGCTGCGTGATCCTTCGTGCCCATATCTTCTGATCAAGCGTCCATCGCTGATGAAGATTCTCGAAGGAAATGTCGGTGTGCTGAAGCAGGGTTTTTGGTGGGAATTCAATGCCCGGGCGAAGGCGGCGGGACTCACCATCAAGGAGGTTCCGGTCGCGCACCGGGTTCGGGCGGCGGGTGAAACCCAAGTGTATAAACCGAGCAAAGTTCCGGGAATCGCCTACCACCACATTTGCGGGCTTTTCACCCTGCGCGCGGAACTGAAGGCCATTCGGGAGAGGCAGTAACCTCGGCCAGGCCACCGTTCCAGGCCCTAAAATTGAAAGTAAATAAACGGTGCCGATTCCCGCGCGCCGAGGCAGAGGATGCTCATGAGGAGGACCGTATAGGCGATCACGCGCACGGGGATGGGGCGCTCGACGATCCACGCGATCCAGTTGCCGTTTTTCGAGACGCAAAGATGTGCGCCGCCGACGAGGGCGAGGGCCAGGAAAATTTGCGGCGAGAGGAGGCGCACGCCGCCGGTTTCCCAAGTGAAGATGCGCGCCAGCATGGTCGTGGCGTTTTCCAAGCCGACGGCGCGGAAAAAGATCCAACCGACGAGGACCAGCGTCATGGTGAGCAACCAACCGGCGAGGGTTCCGAGCCGCGAGGCGTCCACGGTGGCGGCGTGTTTCCCGAGCAGGGAGCGCCAGGCTTTGTGGACGATGAGTGCGACTCCGTGCAGGCCACCCCAGATGACGAAGTTCCACGAGGCGCCATGCCACAGACCGCCGAGCAGCATCGTGAGCAGGAGATTGATCTGGGTGCGGGTCGGGCCGCGCCGGTTGCCGCCGAGGGCGATGTAAAGATAGTCGCGCAGCCAGGTGGAGAGCGAGATGTGCCAGCGCCGCCAGAACTCCGTGACGCTGGTGGCGCTGTAGGGCATGCGGAAATTGATGCAAAATTCGTAGCCCATCATCCGCGCGCAGCCGATGGCCATGTCGCTGTAACCGGAGAAGTCGCAGTAGATTTGCAGACCGAAGCCGAGGGAGCCGAGGAGCAGCGAGAGGGCGTCGTAGTTTCCGGGGTGGCTGAAGACCAGATCGACGTGCCCGGCGATCTGGTCGGAGATGACGAGCTTTTTGATGGCGCCGAGGGCGAAGAGCGCGAGCCCGCTTTCAAAGTCCCGCCAGTCCGCGCGCCGGCGCTGGAGGAGCTGGGGCAAAAAATCCGCGGCGCGCACGATGGGGCCGGCGACCAATTGCGGGAAAAACGCTACGAAGAGCAGGAAATCCCGGAGATTCCGGCAGGCGGGAATTTCGCGCCGGTACACGTCGATCGTGTAACTCATGCTCTGGAAGGTGAAGAACGAGATACCGGCGGGCAGGAGGATATTCAGCACTACCGGATGAAAGGAGATGCCCACCGAGGCGAGCAGGCCGTGCCAGCTTTCGAGAAAGAAATTCGTGTATTTGAAATAGGCGAGGATGCCGAGATTGGCGACGAGGCTGGCGATCAGGAGCAGCTTCCGGTTGCGCGGCACGGTGCTCTGCTCCAGCCAGCGGCCGACGAAGAAATCCAAGCCGGAGGTAAAGATGAGCAGAAGGACGAAGGGGGGATTCCAGCTCATGTAAAAGAGCCAGCTCGCGATGAGCAGCAGCCATTTTTCCGCGGCAAAACTCTTCATCCCACTGCGGAGCAGGAGCACGAGCGCAAAGAACGCGACGAACTCGAAGGACGTGAAAATCATCGGGCGGGCGGGGCGTTGAGGTGGTCAATCACGAGACTGGTGGCGATGCGGCGGCCGTCGTCGTTGAGATGGACGAGGTCCCAAAAAACGTCGGCGGACTGCAAGGCGGGATCCCGATCCAGCCGGAGCACGCGGAGCTTTGGGGCGGCGGCCTGCGCCTGCCCGATGGCGCGCTCAAACTCCGCTTGGGCGGCGGCACCGGCGAAGGCCTCCCGGTAGGGCGGCGAAACCGGGAGGACGAGCAGCAGCGTGGGCTCGGTCCGCGGCGCGCGGGCGAGGATGCGGGCGAGCGCCTGGGATTTCGGACCGGAAAAGCGGCCTTGGGCGAAGGCCGAGGCGGCGAGTTGCGAGAGATTGCGCGCGACGCGCCCGCGGTCCCAGTCGCTGAGCTTTTCCGGGTGGCCGGAATCCTCATCGGATTTGAAGGCGAGCCGGGATTCCGGTTCGGCGGCCGGTGAACGCGGGCGCCAGGCCCGGACCTTTTCCCGGGCGTTGACCATGACGGCGCTGGAGCGTCCCGCGAGCGGAAAAACGTGTTGCAGCCAGGGGAGCGGATACATCCAGAGGATGCGCTTCGACGCGGTCCAGTCCGTGTGCGTCGCGCGCAGATCGTTCCAGGTCTGGGCAAACGGGACGAGCGGCGCGCGCGAGTCGCTGAGGTTGTTTTCGTTCAGATCGAAAATGGAAACGCCGATCATGAGGCGACCCGCCTCGGGCACTTCGCGGAGGAGCGGTTCGAGTTCGCAGGGCGATGCGCCTCCGACGCTGCGGGTGATGATCGGGCGCTGGAGGTTGGCGGAAATTTTTCCCCACGAGACCCCGAAGAAGGTCAGCGACGAGCCCGTGACCAGAACGGGCGGGCCGGCGGTCTCAGAGTTGATCTTGCCGCGGTCGATGACGTCGGTGCGGATGTCGAGCAGATGGATGAGCGCGTGGTTGAGTGCCGAACTGAGCACCAAAACCGCCGTGAGGACCACAAGGAGCTGTCGGCCCCGGCTCATGGAGCGCGGTGAATCTCTGCCAACCCGGCGCGGGCGTGGTTGAGGAGGAAAAGGTAGTCGATGCCGAAGGCGATGAAGCGGTAGCCGTCGGCGATCTTCTTGCCGACTTCGGCGGGGACCGGCTGCACGACGTGGACGCCAGCCACGGTGGGGACGAGCGCTTTGACCCGCTGGACCTCGGCGAGGGCGTCGAGCATTTTTGGGTGGGTGAAATTTCCCGGAATCCCGAGCGAAGCGGAGAGGTCATAGGGCCCGATGAAAAAACCGTCCACGCCGGGGACGCGGAGGATGGCTTCCAAATTTCGCACGGCTTCGAAGTGCTCGATCTGGACGAAGACGATGCTCTCTTCGTTCAGCCAGCGGTAGTGGTCCTCAAATTCATCGGCGTAACCTTGCGCCCGCGAGAGGCCGACGCCGCGGGTACCGATGGGCGGGTATTTCACGGCGGCGACGATCGCGGCGGCTTGTTCCGGCGTGTTCACGGTGGAGGCGATGATGCCATGCGCGCCGGCATCCATGACGCGTTTGATGACGTTGGCATCGTGGCTGCCCACGCGCACAAACGGGCTGGCACCCGCGAGGTCGATGGTGCGGATGAGTTCCGCCGCGCTTTCGAGGGTGGTGGCGCTGTGCTCGAGATCCACGGTGAGCCAGTCGAACCCGGCGCGCACGAGGAGCTCGGCGACGGAGGGGTGCGGGATGGTGATCCACGAGCCGAAGGAGCAGCGGCTCAGCAGGTCGGTTTTGCGGGGGCGGCGCAGTTTCATCGGGCTCGCTTTAGTCGCTGGCCGGAGGGGCCGCAAGCGTGGCGTAAAGTTTGACCACGCTCTTCGCGACGGTCGCGGGTGCATGCCGGTGGCCGATGGACGCGCGCGCGCTGGCCCCGAGGGAGGCGCGCAGCGAGGCGTCGGTGATCAACCGGCGCAGGGCGTCCGCGATTCCGGCGGGGTCGGCGTGGGTGAAAAGGAGGCCGCTGACGCCGTTTTCGATCGTCTCCGAGCGGTTGGGATCGGGCACGGTGGCGACGAGCGGTTTGCCGGAGACGGCCGCTTCGTAGGCGGCGCGGCCGACCCCGCCGAGTTCGCCGCCGAACAGGCACAGCGCCACGTCGAGCGAGCCGTAGACCGCCGCGAGCCGCGTGTCGTAACCGGGCAGAACGACGCGCCCGGCGAGGCCGCGCCCGGCGATGGCGGCGCGCAGTTTTGGCCCCTCGCCTGCCTCCGGGGCGGTGTCGCCGACGAGCACGATGCGGAGCTGCGGAAATTCCGCGCAGAGTTTTTCCGCGAGGTCGAGGATCAGCCAGATCCCTTTCTGCCGGTGCAGCGACGCGACCTGCCCCACGACGACGTGCTCCGGGGCGAAGCCCCACGAGGCACGCATGGCGTGGATTTCGGCGGGCAGTGGCGCGGGGCCGAGATCGATGGGGTTGTAAATGACCTCCGCAATCCGGCGGCAGGGCGGGGGGAGAGAGTCGCGCACCTCCGAGTCAATGCAGGCGATGCGCGCGTGTCGCATCCGGCCAAAGCGGGCGAGCAGCGATTGCTCGAAAGGCCGGGGGGCGATGGCGGTGCGGGCGTGCAGCACGGTCGGGACGCCGGCGAGGCGCGCGGCCAGGGCGTAGGCGATGAGGGTGGTTTCGTTCACATGCACGAGGTCGATCTCCCAGCGCCGGATCAGCTCATGGATGCGCCAGATGGCCCGCGGAATTTTCGCCAGATGCCAGGCGAGCAGCGTGGGCGGGTAGGGCGGGGTGTAAAGCGTGGTCATGAACTGACACAAGTGCCGCTCGCGGCAGGTCCGTTCGGGCCGCGCGCCGAGCATGGCGTCGATTTGCGACTGCGCCGGGACGAGAAAGAATTTCTCGATGTCCTCGGGCAGTTGCCGGAGCAGCGTGGAAAGGCTGATGCCCGCGCCGCTTTTCTGAGTGGTGTGGTTGACGTAGAGCACTCGCATCGTTTTTGGCATGGCGTTCCTCGCGGGTTTTGGCCGGGGAGGCGAGCCTTTTGCGGGCAGCGGTTGCGCCCCGCCGCGTGAGGCAGAGGACCTTCCCGCGGATTTCGCGACGGACACGGATTCCCGGAAACCCCGAGCACACCCACAGCGTCAGGAGAAAAATTTGCGCGATCTGATTTTTGCGCCTTTTCACGGCCGGCGGAGTTGAAGGCGGTTGCAATTCAATTTTCTTATCGTATTAACTTTCAGGCCTCCCAGCCGAATATAGAAATCAACAACCCCCGCTTTTGTTTGCTGATCGAGGATTTTTACATTTGCCGGATATTTTTCCTGAAAACGCAAGCTATGGTCGCCCCCTTGAAACCCTCTAACCGTCTCTCTCTCGTCGCTTTGACCTTGGCGGGCACGCTGCTTTTTTCCGTGGTCGCCGGGGCGCAAGTTCCGCAACTCATCAGCTACGAAGGTCGCGTGGCGGTAGGCGGGGTGAATTTTGACAGCGTGGCGGCAGGCCAGCCGGGGCTTTTCAAATTTGCCCTCGTCAGCCCCGACGGCACACAGACCTACTGGAGCAATGACGGCACCAGCGTGGCCGGCAGCGAACCGACGGCGGCGGTGGCGCTCACGGTGTCGAAAGGACTTTATTCCGTGCTGCTCGGCGACACCGCTGCTCCCCTGAGCATGAGCCCGATCAGCGCCGCGGTCT
>CAYQBV010000170.1:0-9016 GCA_964415705.1 uncultured Chthoniobacter sp.
CGGGCCTGGACGGCGACCCAGAGGTCGTAGGTGGCGTAAGGCACACCGCTGACGGTGAAAGAGGAACTGTCGCCATCCGGTGCCTGGTCCCGGACCTGCCAGCCGCCATTGAAGATGGGACCGAGGCCGGGGATCGACGGCAAATACTCGTGCCCGGCGGACTGCCAGCCATCGCCCGTGGCCCCGACGGTGATCGCCGCCGTCGTCGTGGTGTTCGCGGAATCCTTTAGTCCCGCATAGGCAAAGCTCGGAGTATAAGTCCCGCCGAGGAAGTTGTAGTTGGCCCCGCCAGCATTGGGGTCGCCGCCCCTACCGCTGAGGCCGAGGAATGGATTGAGCGCCGTGCCGATGTTTGGCCCGCCGTCCACAAACTGCACGCCGATGGATGCGGCGTCCGCGACGCCACGCCCCGCCGTGCAGACCAGAGTGGCGATGAGTAACGCGGCGACAGAACCGGAGAGGATGTGAGGGAACTGGCGAGTCGGGCGGCTCATGACGGGCGGTCTTGGAGATTTCATGGGAGTGGTCGGGGAAGTAATCCGCTCAGGAGTCGCGGTGGATCGCGGCATCCTTAACCGGCGGGCGGAAACTCCGCAAGGGGATCGCCCCGGGGAGCCTGACAATCGCCCACGCTAACCGCGCCGCGTCCGGCGATTCAGCAGGCCCAGCGCCCCGAGGAGCAGCAGGCTGGCGGCCCCCGGTTCCGGCACGATCCCGGCCGCGCCGCCCGCCAGCTTGCCCCTTTCCGCAAATGACCCGGTGGCCGCGCCGCTGGTGAAGGAAACCGTGGCCCCCGCGCCGATGCTCAGCGCGCCGAGAGTCTGGCTCACGGAGCCGAATTTCAGTTTCGCCCCGGGGGAAACGGTGACGCTGGTCGTGCCGACTGGCGGGGCAAAGGCTCCGTTCACATTGGTGGTGCCAGCGGCGGCGGTGAAGGTGTCGTAGGCCTGCGGGCTGTTGAGGTCCAGCACGCCGTCGCCGGCTTTCGTCAGGGCAAAGTTACCACTCACATTTCCGCCGACGACGAGAGTGCGGTCGGCGTCGGCCACGGTCCAGGTCTGCGCCGCGCCGAGGGCAAGGCTGCTGCTGATGGTGTGAGTGACGGCACCGGGCGCGCCCGCAGCCACGGTGATCCCGGCGGTGGGTGCGCCGGGGGTGATGGTCAGCGTGTCGATGCCCCCGATGCCGATGGCAGCGGGGGAAGTGATGGTGAGGGTCTTGATGGACTGGTCCGCGCCGAGGGTGGTATTAACGAAATTGGCGGCGGCGGTGGCGGTGAAGACGACATCCGTGGTAGTTGGAAGAGCGCCGATGGTGGGGGCCACCCCGGCGAGATCGGAGGAGAAATTGGCCGGGCTGGTCCAGAGGCTGTCAATGGGATCGGCCGCGCCGGTCCAGTAGGCGGTGGTGGGGGCGTGCTGGAGGATTTGCATGGCACCCATGGCCTGCTGGTAGCCTCCGCCAAAGGTCACACTGCTCCCGGTTTGCCCGGTGAGGACGGTGGTCCACACGTCCCAATTGTATTGGTTGTAGTCGAGGACCACGAGATCCCACGTTGCAAAGGGAATGCCGGTGACGGTGAAGGTCTGGTTGCCGCCGTTGTTGCACCACACGGTCCAGTCCAGTTCGCGGCCCACGGTGGGATGGCCCGGCGTCTCAAAAAATGCGCCGCCCGAAGCGGCAAAGGTGAGGCCGGAAACGGCGACGGCATTGTCGGTGACAGTGGCAGCGGTGAAGGCGTTGGTCGCGATGTCGAAATTGTTCCAGTTGTCCTGGGTCCGCAGGGCGGAGCCGCCGAGGTAGGTAGGGCTGACGAAGCCCGTGATACCCGGCCCCGGCCCGCCGCCCTGCCCCTCCTGGCCGCCGTAGCCAAAGCCATCGATGACGCTGGTGCCGAGATTGATGCCAATGGCATCCACGTAGGTCGTGGCGGAGGCCGCTGCGCCCCAGAGGGCGGCCGCCGCGAGGAGGGTGGCGACGAGGCGGGCGAAAGCGCGGAGGTGATGGGTCGTGAATGGGTGGCTTTTCATGTTGGCTGGGGGGTTGGGGGTGAGGCTGCGGTGCGCCCGCCGGGCGAGGGCAGCGCAAGTTTCAAGATGCCCATAGGGGCGAGAGGCACAACGACGGAGTTGGCTATTCGCCGTATCCAAATGTTGGACAACTTATTCCGCTCACCACTTTGCGCTGACGCCGGAGCGGGGCGCCGATCCATCCTCTCCGGCGAACATCAGCGCCGGACAACGGCTACCGCTGACGCCGCCGCCGCCCGAAGACCCCAAGCGCCCCAGCGAGCAGCAGCCCGGCGCTACCCGGCTCGGGGACGGTAGCCGCGCGGCCAATGCCCGCGCCTTTTTCTCCTCCGTCAAATGCCCCGGTGGCCACGCCGCTGCTGAAGACCACAGTGGCACCCGCGCCGATGCTGAGAGAGCCGAGGGTCTGGCTGACGGTGCCGAATTTCAGTTTCGCGCCGGCGGAGACAGCCACGCTGGCCGTGCCGGAGGGTGGGACGAAAGCTCCGTTCACATTGGTCGTCCCAGCGGCGGCGGTGAGGGTGGAGTAAGCCTGCGTGCCATTGAGATCGAGCACGCCGGCGCCGGCTTTCGTCAGGGCAAAGTTACCACTCACATTTCCGCCGACGACGAGGGTGCGGGCGTCGGCCACGGTCCAGGTCTGCGCCGCGCCGAGGGCGAGGCTGCTGCTGATGGTGTGGGTGAGCGCGCCGGGTGCGCCCGCCGGCACGGTGATCCCGCCGGTGGGCACGCCGGGGGTGATGGTCAGCGTGTGGGCTCCGCCGATGCCGACCGCCGAGGGCGCGCTCAGGGTCAGGGTGCGGATGGATTGATTGGCCCCGAGCGTGGTGCTGGCAAAGTTGCCCGCGCCGTCGGCATTGAAGACCACGTCGGTCGTGGCATTGACGGGGCTGGTGCGGGAGTAGTTGGCGGTCCGGCTGGTGGCGAAGTTGGAGGATTGGTTCCATTGGGCGCCAGTGCCGCCTTTCCAATACGCAGTTGCCGTGACGACGCTCCAATTGGTGTAGATGAAGTTGCTGACGTTGAGCGAACCGGCCAGGAGCGGGAGGTCACTAAATGCGGAACCCAACTGCGTTGAGGCGTTGTAAACTCCGCGCCCACCGACGGATGACTGGTTAAACGTGGTATTGAACAGCGTGAGCACATTCAGCCCGGCCACAACCTGACCAAACACCGTGAACCCGCCATTCTGCGTATCCAGATTCGCGTTGTTGCCCAGATTGAAAAACCATTGGGACGTGGCGGAGTTGGGATCTCCACCCAGTTTGGCCATGGCGATGGTTCCCAAGACGTTGCTCCGGGTCTGCCCGACGCTGTATTCATTGACGATCTGAGCGAAGGTCGGAACGGGGGTGATGGTGGTCCCTTGCATCGTATATCCCCCACCCTGCAGGACAAAACCGGTCATCAGCCGGTGGGCGAAGGAGCCCGTGTAGCGGCCGGCGTTCATGTACGCGAGGAAGTTTCCCACCGTGACCGGCTTGTCCTCGTAAAGCTCCACGCGAATCTCCCCGAGCGAAGTCATCATCGCCACCTCCGTGGCCGGCACGCGTCCCTGAGTCGCCGCCAGTAAAAGCAGGCCGACGGTCAGCCAGCGAAGGGGGTTTTTTGGATGGATCAGGGTAGTAATAGGAATGAGTAAGCGTCCTGCGGCTTTCTGATAATCTTTCCATCTCGCGCCAGCTTGTCCAGCGGAGTTTTGCCGCTATCGGCCTGTCGCCACCGGGCGGGACGAGGCCGGGAAAGGCCGCAACCGCGCGAGGATTCGCTCGCCGCTCTAAGAAAATTGTGATGAACCTGATTATTGCGCTGACCATGAAGCCACTACTCCCCGCCCTCGCCCTCGCCGCCCTCCTTTTTATCCCCCACCCGCTCGACGCCGCCGTGAAGCTCGGCACCGGCAACGGCAGTCTGCTCGGCGGGGATCTCACCGACCCGAGCGACACAGCGAAGGACAAGCCGGGCGTGAACTACGGCGCGGGCAAGCCGGAGGAGGAGATGAAGCCCGATGGCGCGGCGTGGCTGAGCCTGAAGTTGTCGCCGGTATCCCCACCGAACAGTCCACCGCACCAACTCAATGCCTACCAGAGTTGGCAGGGCACCCCGGCGTGCAAGATTTTCATGAACAACCCGGAGAAGGATAAGTGGTACCTGGGGTTCAAGGACGGAGGCAAAGGCGGGCCAACGAAGGAAGCGCCCTACACGGTGGCCGTGCAACTCAAGGAGCCGGTGATCCTCACGCATTTTACCATGACCACGGATATGTCGCAGCCGGTGCTGCCGGATCGCGATCCGAAGTCGTGGGCCATCCAAGGCTCGAACACGGGTAACGACGGTGACTGGACGGACATCTACGTGTGCGACCCGACATCGCGCGCGAAAAGCCCGTTCAAGCTGGACCCGCGCAATGAAACGACGCTGTTCACGTCGTTCAACTCGGCGAGCGTCGAGGGCCGGGTGGATGCGGAGAGCTCGAAAAAGCTCGCGCTCCGGGTCAAGGGGAAGAAGTTTAAGCCGGACTTCGAGACGCCAGCCAAGGCTTACAGTTGGTATCGGCTCGCCATCTATTCGTGCTTTAACCCGAACGGGATGTCGTATGCGGATTTCAACCGTCCCCCCGGCTGCGCGCTGGCCCAGATGGAACTGTTCGGCGTGCCGGCGAGTTTCAAATTCGCCCCGATGAAGACGATTGAGGACCTGACGGCGGCGGCGAAGCCATTGAAGCCGGCAGTTTCGGAGTTGCCGTTCATCATCAGCTACTGGTGCGGGCCGCCCAAGGCGGAGACGACCCTGGAGCGCTACAAGGAGATCGCGGAAGCAGGTTTCAACGTGGCGTTCCCGGCGATCGACACACTCTGGGCACCCTTTGACAAGGTGGCGGAGGAGCACAACAAAAAGTACCTCGACCTTTGCCAGGAAGTCGGACTGAAGGCGCTGATCTGGGATGGCAGCATCCCCAAAGGACAGAACTGGAAGGCACCCACGCCTGAAGAGGGACCCGTGATTGAGAAAGCGCTCGATGCCATGGTCGGGCGCTATGCCGCCCATCCGGCCATGCTTGGTTACATCCTGGCGGCGGAGCCCAGCATGGCGCAGATCCCGCGGCTCGCGGCGATGAGTCAGTATCTGTTGAAAAAGGATCCGAAGCACCTGCCTTACATCAATCTGCTGCCGCTCTACGGTTACTCCCCGAGGAACGATTACGAACAGTATGTCGGCAAGTTTGTCGAGACGGTGAAGCCGGCGCTCCTCAACTGGGAGCACCACCAGCAAATCCGCGGTTGGCCGCCTCCAGGAGCAGCCGGGACCCTCGACGAAGGCACTTACTGGACGAACCTCGAGATCATGCGGCAGCGCGGGGCTGAGGCGGGCATCCCTTACCATCAAAGCATCGTCTCGCTGAAATACCCCGTGGGTGACCGCACCCTGCGCGACTGCAACGAAGTCGATCTGCGCTGGCAGGTCTATACCTCGCTGGCTTTCGGCTCGCGCGGCGTCACTTACTTCACCTATTGGAACTCCAAAGACCTGGCCACCGCCGGGGCCCCCGCAATCATGACCCTCGACGGCAAGCGCGACAAAAAATACGACTACGTCAAAGGGATCAACGCCCGCATCGCCAAGCTCGGACCCACGCTGATCAAGCTCGTCTGCACCGGAGCCTACTGCGCCGGCGACCCACTGCCACCCGGCGGGGTCGAGTTGGCCGACGAAGCGCCGGTCAAGAAGGTCGAAGGCGGACGCGTGCTAATCGGTTGCTTTCAGGATGCCGGAGGCAAGCGCTACATCTTCCCGGTCAACCGGACCACGAAGTACATCGTGACCTCCAAGATGACCCTGGATGCCAAGGCGGAATCGGTCTCGGAAGTCTCGCAGGAAACCGGCGAGCTGCTGGAGCCGACACCTTTGACCGATGGCGTGCTGCAACTGCGGCTGCAACCTGGCGAAGGCCAGCTCTTCCTCATCAACGACAAGAAATCCTAGAAACGGGATTGCGGTCCACGAAAAGGAGAACAGGCAGACGCTGGCCCGCGCCCAGCCTCACCCGCGCCGCCGCCGTGCCAGCATCCCGAGCGCTCCCACGAGCAGGAGGCCAAATGCGGACGGCTCGGGGACGACGGCACTGCCGCCGGGCGAGCCACCCTTTCCGCTTCCGCTGAAAGCCGCCGGACCGCTCGTGAAGGTGACCGTCGCGCCCGCGCCAATGCTCAGGGAAGCGAGCGTCTGGCTGACGCTGCCGAAGCGCGTGTTGGCGTTCGCCTGAACGCTCACGCTGCCAGGTACCGTGCCGAGAACTCCATTGATATTCGTAGTGCCGCCGGTGGTCGTGAGCGTGTCGTAGAGCTGGTCGCCGCTGAGGGTCAGCGTGCCATTGCCGGTCTTGGTCAGGCGGCGGGTGCCGGACTGGGTGACGGTGCCGGTGATCGCCAGGACATCGCCCTCCCCGGTGACGGCAACGGTGGTGTCGCTCAGCAATTCCACAGGCGCGCTGATGAGGTGGGTGCCCGCGCTGTTGGTGACGGTGGCGGTGGCTGCGCCGTTGTCGAGCTTGAGCGTGCCGCCGCCGGTGTTGCCGATTTCGTAGTCGTGCGTGGAGTTTTCGAAAACGACGGCTTTCAAACTCGGGCTCACGCCTTGCAGGCTGACCGCCGCATCTCCGGTCGCTCCGCCGGCAAAGGTCGCGGTGTCCGTGGCGATGAAGCCGGCATCCAAGCCGGGAACCCCGCCATTGGCCTGCCAGTTCGGGATGGCCGCCCACGCGCCGCTGCCGGGGAGATTCCACACGCCCGCGCCGGAATAGACGAAGCCGGAAACGCTGACAATCTGCGAGGGCAGCGCCGTGTCCGCCAGGCCGCTCGCGGTGCCATTGGACGCGAGCCCGAGCGTCACCGTGCCGCTGACCGCGCCGGCCGCCGCGGTATGGGCCGCGCCGCCCAAGCCGACCACGAGACTGGCAGCGTTGCTGGCGGCGCCTGCGAGGTTGCTGATCGTGCCGCTGTTGTGTGAGGCCGCGCCTGAGGTAGCGGTGAACGTCGCGTCCAACCCCTCGGTGAATGCGCCCGCCGCCGCGAGGTTGGTCACGCCGAGCGCCGCCGTGCCGAAGGTTCCGCCCACGCGCACGCGTCCCAGATTCACGCTCGGCGTGATCGCGTTCGCCGCCGCGAGGTGAAAGACGCTGCCCGCATTCACCGTGATGACCTGTGAGACCAGCGCGGTGGTGCCGAGCAGGCTGGTGCCCGCGCCGTTGGACGTGAGCCCGACGGTGACCGTGCCACTTTTCGCGCCGACCGTGCTCGTGTTCAGCCCCACGAGCAGGCTCGTTGTATTCGCGTCCTCGGGGGCCAGCAGGCTGATCGTGCCGGTGCCGGTCGCGCCGCCAGTGCTGCCGTTGACAGCCGCGTCGAGATGCTCGGAAAAACCGTCGTTCGCCGCGTCGTTGGTCAGCGTCAGCGCTTGCGCGGGCACGGTGTCGCCGACGTGGTAGTTGCCGCTGAACGTCACCGGGCTGCCCATTGCGTTCGGCGCGGCGAGGCGATAGACGCCTCCCGCATTCACCGTGATGACCTGCGAGGCCAAAGCAAACGAGCCAAGCCCGCTCGCGCCGGTGCCGTTGGAGGTCAGGCTCACGGTCACGCTGCCGCTCAAAGCGCCGACAGCACTGGTATCCAAGCCGACCCGCAGCGCGGTGCTGTTTGCGCCGGCGGCGAGCAAGCTGACCGAGTCGGTGCCGACCGCCCCACCGGTGCTGGTAACGATGGCGGCATCGAGTTTTTCCGAAAAACCGTCGGCCGCCGCGGTGTTCGTGAGGCTCAGGTTTTGCGCATCGACCACATCGCCGACGTGATGATTTCCGCTGAAAGTGAGCGGCGAACCGATCGCGCTCGGCGCAGCGAGACGCCAGACCTTGACCGTGGCGGTGCCGATGCCGCCTCGCAGCGCGGGCGATCCGCCGACCGTGGTGTTCGTCACGGTGCCGCCACTGGCGGTCACGAGATAGCTGCCGGCCACGGTGCTGCTGAAGGTTTGATTCGCGACCGCCTGGGCGGTTCCCGCGGCGTTCGCGGCGAGCGTGCCGCCGGTCGCGGGCGGCCCCAAGGTCACTCCGGTTCCCGGCGACGCCGTGCTTCCGAGGCTGGTGTAGGAAAGCGCATCGCTGTTCGCGGCGATGGTGCCGGGGTTGGTGATCGTGGTCGTGATCGTGCTCGTCCCGGAGCCGACGCGGATGTTCTCCACGGACGCGGAGGTCGCGAGCGTGTAGGTCGTCGGCAGCAATACCGATCCGCTTGTGACGCCGAGATACTGGTGCGTGGCGGTGCCCGAAAGCGTGAGCGTGTAGTTGGTGTTGCCGATGGTGATGAACGCATTGCTCAGGCTGAACCCGCCACTTGCCAAGCCGCCGGCTGCGGTGATCAGCGTGTAGGCTTGCGCGCCCGTCGCGAGTCCGGTGGCGGAAGTCAGCCGCGCGACATCGATGATATTCGTGCCGCTCATGCTGACCGTGCCGCCGACGGTGATCCGGTCGCTCGTCGTCGCGGACAAATCGAACCGCAGCGTCGCGCCGCTCAGCGTGAGCGTGCTGCCGAGCGCCAGCGTGCCGATGTTCGCGCCGTCCTGCAGGCTGATGGCCTGCGCGCCGGCATGGAGTGCGCCGGTGACATTCGCGGTGCCGGTTCCTTTGGCGGAAAGCGGCTGCGCGAGCAGGTAGCCAGGCACCGCCGAGACGTTGAACGTCGCGCTGCTGGCGATCGAAATGCCCGACGAGTTGTTGATCGAGCCGACGGCTCCGAGCGCCAGCGTGCCGGCGCTGATCGTCGTCGCGCCGGAGTAGGTGCTCACGCCGTCGAGGCTCAGCGTGCCGGTGCCGAGTTTCGTGAAGCCGACCGCACCACCGCCCGCGCCCGTGGAGTTCGTGATCGAGCTGGCGTAGCTCACCGTGCCGACCGCGTTGGTCGTGTCGAAGCCGAAGGTCGCGCCTGCTTTCAACC
>CAYQBV010000171.1:0-8986 GCA_964415705.1 uncultured Chthoniobacter sp.
ACCAACGCTCTGACCAAGAGCGGCGTCGGCACACTGACCCTCTCTGCCGCCAATAACTACACCGGGCTGACCACAGTCAGCGCCGGCACCCTGGCTTACGGGATCAGCAACGCCATTCTCACCGGCGGCATTACGGTCAACGGCGCAGGGACACAGCTCAGCCTCGGCAGCTTTAGTGACAGCGTCGGCACGGTCACGCTCACCGTGGGCGACATCACGGGTTCGGGAACGCTGACCGGGACCGGCACTTTCACGATGAATAATGCGGCGACCACCACGGCTAGTCCCGTTCTGGCTGGTGCCGTCGGCTTGACCAAGACTGCGGGGGGCGTGCTGGCGCTTTACGGTGCGAACACTTACACCGGGACGACGGCGATCAACGCCGGGACAGTTAGGGTCAGTGCGTTGGAAACGCCGGGCACGTCCGGCCCGCTGGGCAATCCTGCAGTTCCGACCGGTTCGATCAGCTTCGGCGGCGGCACCCTGCAATACTCGGCGGTCAATAATTCCGACTACTCCAGCCGCATCACCGCGACCAGCGGCAGCAGCTACCTCATCGACACGAACGGTCGGGACGTTACTTTCGCCAGCGCCCTTCCCGCCGTCGGCACCAACGTTCTGACCAAGAGCGGCGCCGGCACCCTGACGCTCTCCGTCGCCAACACCTACACCGGCGCGACGAATGTCAACGGCGGCGTGCTGATGGTCAACGCGGTGAACACCGGGGCCGGTACGGTCACCGTCAACAGGTTCGGCGGCCTCAGCGCGCTCGGCGGCACCGGCACGGTGCCCGGTGCCGTGATCCTCGCTGCTGGAGACGGGAATTTCAATGCCGCAGCGAACGCCGGAGCGATCAAGCTGACCGATGGGGGTGTTGGCACGCTCACTCTGGGCGCCGGCCTGACCTTCAACGGCAGCAACACGACCGCGCTTCCTCCCAACTTCGTTTATTTTGATCTGGGTGCCGCTGCAAGCGGGACGGACAAGATCAGTGTAACAGGTAACACGACCGTCACCAATACAGGCGGGGCCGTGATCCGCCTCAACCAGCTCGGCGGCGCGGCCACCCGGGTTGATGCCGGCACCTACGACTTGATCGCCACCACCGGAACGATGGCGGCGCTTGGCCAGTTTGTCCTGCCCACGACCCGGGCCTTTGGCCAAACTTTCGCTCTCCAGTTGGATGGCACGTTGAAGAAGCTACAGGTTGTGACCACGCAGCTCGCGGCAGCCACCCCTGCCGCATTCTGGGCGGGCGGCGCGAACAACTGGTCAACCGCCGCGAACTGGAAGACCGACGCGACTGCAAACACCGCCGCCGGGGCGGCTCCGGACTACCAGACGAACGTATCCTTCTACACGACGACCCCGGTGGCCGCGAACCTGACGACCAATGTGCTCGACACGGACTTCGATATCAACAGCCTCAATTTCACCGCTGCGGCGACTTCTGCGGTGACCATCGGCGGCACTAAGATGCTGACCATCGAGGCCACCAACGCCAACGGTAACGCCGTCGGCAATGGCATCACCGTCAACACCCCCACTTCGGGCACCGTCACGCATACGATTTCCGCCAACGTGGCTTTGGCGAGCAGCCAGACTTGGACCGTTAATTCCAACGCAACCCTGGCCGTGACCGGAACGGTCAGCGACTTTGGCGGCGGCTACTCCCTCACCAAGGCCGGCGCGGGCACGCTGAATCTTGTTCCCGGAGGCAATGCGTTGGGTGCCACCCCGAACTATTTTACCGGCGGTGCAACCCTTGCCGGAGGCACCCTCCAGTTTGGTGGTGCCGGCAGCAACGGGCTCGGCACCGGCCCCTTTACCATCATGGGTGGCACCACCATCAGTATTGCCGGTAACAACATTCATACGTTGAACAACTCGCAATACAACTTGAATGGCAGTTTCAACGTGGCCACGGTTGGTGGCAACACGCTGAACTTCTCCACGGGCAATGTCACGCTGGGCGCGAGTACTGCGGCGACCGTGGCCTCGGGTATCACTTTGAACATCAGCGGAACCATCGACGATGGAGGCAACGTTTTCAGCCTGACGAAAGATGGTGCAGGGACGATGAACTTATCAGGTTCCCTCAATACCTACAGTGGCAAGACGGTCGTTACGAATGGCACTCTGCGGTTTCAGGACATCAAATACCTTGGTGTCCCCAGTTCGTTGGGTGCGCCCACCACTGTGGCTAATGGCACCATCGATCTCGGCAATGGCGCCACACTGCTCAAGAGTGGCGCTCAAGTTAATAACGTCACGGATCGTGTGATCAACCTCGCCGGTGCCGGACCGGGGACGGTGACGGTATCCGTGAGCAACAATGACACGAACCTGACGCTGAACAGTGCTTTCACCGCCACTGGAACGGGAGCCAAGACGCTTGCTTTGGCTTTTGGAGCCAACGATCGCCCCACCATGACACTCAACGGGGCGATACCGGATGTCGCGGACGCCAGTCAGCTCTCGCTTCGAGTTACTTTTACGGGCGGCCAAGAGCGTAACGTTACTCTTAATGCTGTAAATACGTTCACCGGGACAACTATTCTTAACGCGCTTAACACCGGACAATTGATTATCGGTGCTGCAGGACAATTGAACAGCGGCAGCTACGCCAATACCATCACCCTGAACGGAGGAACCCTCGTCTATAACAGCTTGGCAAACCAAACTTTGTCGGGCGTGATTTCCGGCACCGGTGCTCTGACCATGTCCGGCGCAGGTGCGCTGACTCTGTCCAACGCCAACACTTACAGCGGCCTGACGACGCTCAGTTTCGGCACGCTGACTTTGGGCAACAACCTGGCACTGCAAAACAGCGCGCTGAGCATCGGCACTTCCGGCAGCGTTACCCTCAGCGGTGGCGTGACCACGCCGACCATTGGTGGTCTCGCAGGGAGCCGCAGCCTCGCCTCCGTGGTTACTTCGGGTTACACGGGTGTCACCGCACTGACCCTCAATCCCTCGCTCGGCGCCTCGAACACTTACTCGGGCGTGATCGCCGACGGCGCAGTCGGAATGACCCTGACGAAAACCGGCCTCGGCACCCAAATCCTCTCCGCCGCCAACAGTTACACCGGCGCCACCACCATCAGTGCCGGAACCCTCCAGTTGGGCACCGGCACCACCGGACAAAATGGTTCCGTGACCAGCGCGAGCATTGTGGATAATGCTTTCCTTGCTTTCAACAATGCGGACGCGCAAACCTACGCCGGAGCCATTAGTGGCTCGGGACTTCTGACCAAGAGCGGTGCGGGTAATCTGACTCTCTCCGGCACGAACACCTACACCGGTACCACGGCCGTCGCCGCCGGTATTCTTCAGTACAATGCCGTTGGGGCCATCGCCGGCTCCGGTCGCAATATTGCGGTATATCCGGGTGCCACGGTGGCCCTTGGGTACGCGCCGGCCGGCTCGATTCAGACGGACCTGCTCAGCCGACTTATGACCACCTCGGGCGGCGCATTGGGTCTCACAGCGGCCGCCTCACCTGTCTCCGAAGCCTTGGATTTCAGCAGCAGCGGGAACAATTTCACCGCGCTGTCTCTCGGTGCCGTTGGCTCCGCAACTTTCACTGGAACACTGACACCGAATGCCAATACCTATCGTCTCGGCGGCGGCGGCGGAGCGCTCGTCTTCAATCCCGGTGGCGGTACGTTTGACGCTACCCAGAGCCTGGTCCTCTTCGGTTTCACGCCGCTGACGGGGACCACGTTTGTGACGCCCACAGGCACGGTTGACTTTGGCGGGGCGGGCCGAACGTTCGGTGCGGTGAACATTCAGGGTGGAACCACCCAAAATGGCACGATCACCGGCTCGTCTTTCTCCGCTGACCTATCTGCCGCCAGCGCCACGGTATCGACGGTCCTCGCTGGCGGTGGAGGCCTGAGCTTGCCGGTTCCGGCTTTCGGCAATGCTAATACCCTGACTTTGTCCGGCGCCAATCTTTATTCGGGCACCACATCGATCAGTTCCAGTACGCTGAGAGTGACCGGCAGCCTCAATGGCACGACCGGCACGGCACTCGCGTTCGATGGCTCCGGCACATTCAACGTGAACGAAGCTCCCTCCAGTGCACAGCACATGACCTCGCTAACACTCAATAAGGGCGATGCATCCTTGCAGTCCACATTCAACGCAACCAGCGCAAACCTGACTTTCGATGCGGCTCCCACGCGGTCAGTCGGTGCCACCGCGATGTTCGTTCTCTCCGGTGGTACTGTCGGCACCGCTGCTATCAACGCCAATGGCACGCTCGGCACCAACAACATCATCCTCTCGGGACAATCGCCCCAAAGTCCGATGGGAGTCGCATATTTTGCCGGGCAAAACACGGGTGCAACCGACAATTATGCTTTCTACGATGGGGCAGGGTTTGTCCGCCCGATCGACTACGTCAAGGATGCTATTCCCGCTGGCGCTACGACCGCATCCGGTGCTCAGACAAGCCTCGGCTCGACGGCCTACGCGCAGTTGCAAAGCGGTGGCTCGGTCAGCGCCCAGGCCAATGGCACCGCGTTCACCGGCTTGAATATCGTTAATACCGTTAACTCGGCTCAGGCGTTCACCTTGGCGGGTGGTGCGACCGTTTCAACCAACGGCATTCTCCGCACGGGTAACGCGGGGGGGACAACGACCATTAGCGGCGGCACGGGCATCAGGACCACGACGAGTGGCGGGGAGATGGTCATTCGCACCGACCTCGGCGGTGACCCGTTGGCGATCAGCGCCAATATCCTGGACAACGCCACCAGTTCATTGACGAAATCCGGTGCGGGAACGTTGACGCTCTCGGGCACGAACACCTACGCCGGCGGCACAACGATCAACTCCGGCACCCTTGTTATCGGCAGTAACAGCGGTATCGGCACGGGCACTTTGACCGTCAACGGTGGCACAGTCAATCTCCTCGCCAACGTCAGCCTTGCGGCGACCAACAACCCCATCGTCGTCAACAATAACTTTACACTCTCGTCTCCCAACGCTGTCAGCACCAATATTGGTGGTGGACTCATCACGCTGAATAACAGTGCCGTCATCACGTTAATTTTGGCGCAAGGCCCCTCCTTGGTGAATACCTGGACAAGTAGCAATAACTCCAGTCTCACCCTGATCAACACGCAGGACGGAGGCACCACCATCAGCGGTCCGATCAATATTGGGTCCGGCGGCCTTTTCCTGAGAAACGACATGACCGGCAATTCCAAGACCCTGACGGTCAACAACGCCACCAGCACCTTCACCGGTCCAACCACTTTGCTGAGCAGCACGGCGGGCAACCTCGCCATAGTGACGCCAAATCTCACGAACGCCGGCGTCGCGGGCCCTCTGGGCATGCCCACAGGTGTCAATTCCGTCATCCAGGCCTACAACGGCGTCCTTTGGCGGCCCAGCGGTACCACCGACCGCGGTTTGAACCTCGCCGGCAATGGTCCCGGTACCGTGTCGATCACCCTCAGTGGTTCTTCCTCAACCCTGAACGGCCCAATGACCGCCACGGGATTTGGACTCAAGACGCTCTTCCTGAATTTGCCTTTTAACAATCCTGGAGCGTTGACCATTAACGGGGTAATCAGCGATACCACCGACGGAAGCCCCCTGACACTGCAAGTCCAACCAGGCTATACCGACGGCGGTAATTTCATGACCATCAACCTCGGGGGGGTCAATACTTTCACCGGGCCGATTAATTACCAACTGCCAACACAAACGCCGGCAAGCACAAATTCCGCGGTGAACATTACTGGAGCCGGCCAACTGGGCGCGGGCAACTACGCCGGTGCCATTTCGCTTAATACCAACAGCCGTGCTGTCTTTAACTATGCCAGTTCGGCAGCGCAAACTCTCTCGGGCGAAATTTCCGGTGCCGGCAACCTGAGCAAGTCCGGCGCGAGCACGCTGACTCTCTCCGGCGCGAACAGCTACACCGGCGTAACAACGATCACGGCGGGCATCTTGAGCGTGGGGACGATCGGTAACGGCGGCGTGGCCAGCAATCTGGGCGCGGCCACGAATGCGGCGGCGAATGTGGTCTTCAACGGCGGCACCTTGCAATACACCGGAGCCACCGCGAGCACAGATCGCAACTTTACCATCAATAACGCCACGACTGGGACCATCGACATCACCAACGGAGCCACTGCCCTGACGATCTCGGGGACTTCGACGGCGACCAGCGGCGCACTGACCAAGACTGGCGCGGGTACGCTGGTTCTCAGCGGAACCAACCTCTACACCGGCGTCACGAGGATCAATAATGGCGTGCTGAGTGTCGGAACGATTGGCAACGGCGGTGTGGCGGGGAATTTAGGCGCGGCTGCGGTTGCCGCAGGAAACTTGGTCTTCAATGGAGGCACCCTGCAATACACCGGAGCCACCGCGTCCACGAACCGCGGCTTCACGATCGGCGGGGCTGCGACGGCGACCATCGACATCACCAACGGAGCCAACACCCTGACCATCTCCGGGGCTTCGGCCACGACCAGCGGCGCGCTGACCAAGACCGGCGCGGGCACGCTGGTTCTCAGCGGAACCAACCTTTACACCGGCCTGACCACGGTGAATGCGGGCACCCTGCAATCCGGCGTCAATAACGCGATTAAGTCGGGCAACGCCGTCACCGTGGCTCCCACGGGAGCCAGCGCGACGCTGGACTTGAGCACTTTTAACCAGACCGTCGGCGGGGCGGGCCTGACCCTCGGCGGTGCGACGGCGACGAGCGTGGCGAGCGTGACCGGCTCCGGTGGGAGTATCCTGACGCTGAGCGGCGGTGCGACGGCGGTGACCTATGACGCCACGAGCAACCCGCTGGGAGCCACCATCGGCGGAACCACGGTCAACCTGGCCAACGCGCCGCAAACGGTGACCGTGGGCGACAGCAGCAACGTGAGCGGCAGCGGCAATGAACTGACGGTGACCTCGAACATCACGGCGGCGGGCGGGGCCAGCGAATTGGTCAAAGAGGACGCGGGCGCGCTGAAACTCGACGGCACGCAAGGCTACGATATCCTTACGGCTAATGCCGGAACGACGAATGTGAATGGCGTGCTCGGCACGGGCAGTGGCACGGCCGTAGTGGCGGTGAACAACAGCGGGACGACGCTGAAATTCGGCAGCGTCAGCCAGACGCTCAGTTCGCTGACCATCGGAGCGGGTTCGACGGTGACCTTTACGAGCGGAGCCGCCTCCGGTGCCTTCAGCGGCGGAGATGGTGGTGGCAAAGCGCCCAGCTTTGGCGGAGGCGGCTCCGTGGTGCCTGAGCCCGGCACGCTCGGCCTCCTCCTCGTCGGCGCGCTCGGCGTGCTGAACCGCCGTCGCCGTCAGGCGTGAGGCACGGAAAGTAGCTTGGACTTTAGTCCAACTGCCCCGTGTTCTTTTGGACTGAAGTCCAAGCTACATTTTTTCAGGACTGCTTGGCGGCGGTCTTGGGAGATAGGGGTGCCGGAGTTCTCGTAGTGGTGGGCTCCGGCGCTCATCTGGGTGGGTTCGGAGTCTCGTAGTGGTGGCTCCGGACCTTCGTAGTGGTCGAAAGCCGGGCGGTGCGCACCGCCCGGCTTTCATCGTGTCGCGGTGAAAGTGGCGGCCGGCACGGCGGCGGAGCGGCTCACTCCAGGCTGCCGCAATCTCCGGCGCGCACCGCGTCCAATCCATCGTCGGGTGGCTGAAAAGATGTGGCCTCCGGCGGGGTGGCAGGCCGGCACCCTGGAGTGGGCTGTTCCGTTACCGCTCGGCGGGGCTGATGAGAAAGACGATCTCGCCTTTGACCGCTTTGGCCGAGTAGTGGGCGAGGAGTTCGGGGCCGGTGCCGAGGCGGTATTCCTCGAATTGCTTGGTCAGCTCGCGGGCGACGCAGAGGGTGCGCTCGGGGAAATGCTGGGCGCAAACGGCGAGGGTCTTGAGCAGGCGGTGCGGGGACTCGAAGAAGACGCTGGTGATTTCGCGCGCGGCGGCGGCGAGGAGGTCGCGCTCGCGTCCGCCGCTTTTCACGGGGAGAAAGCCGCCATAGAAAAACTCTCCGGCGGGAAAGCCGCTGCCGACGAGCGCGGTGAGCACGGCGCTGGGACCGGGGAGGATGGTGTAAGGCAGGCCGCGCTCGATGCAGGCGCGCAGCAGTCGGTGGCCAGGGTCGCTGATCCCCGGCAGGCCGGCATCGGTGATGAGCGCGATGTTTTTGCCGGCGGCGAGATCCTCGATGAGTTCGGCGGTGCGGCGCGCTTCGTTGTGCTCGTGGTAGCTGACGAGCGGTTTCGAGATTTGAAAATGGCGCAGGAGATTTCCCGAATGGCGGGTGTCTTCGCAGGCGATGAGGTCCGCGCTTTTCAAGACCTCCAGCGCGCGGAGGGTGATGTCGCCGAGATTCCCGATGGGCGTGGGGATGAGGGTGAGCACGGGGATTTAGGATTTAGGAATTAGGAATTAGGATTTGGGAAATGCGCGCGCGGTTGGGTGCGGGCGGGCAATTCCTAAATCCTAATTCTTGAATCCTAAATTTCTCACCAGCCTTCGGAGAGGTGGCTCACGATGTCTTTCGCGAGGTCTTCGGCGGCGAGGGGCAGGGCCTGGCGTTCGTCCTGGGTGAGGTCGGCGGCGATGGCGTCGGTGCCGCTGACAAAGAAGGTGGTCTGCCCGATGGCGGCGCGGCGGTCGAGGACGGCACCGGTGACGCGGTCGGTGATGTCGTAGGTGCAGCGCAGCGTGAGGGTGTATTCTTTGGTGAGGAGGACGTTGCCGCGGACAGAGCGGGAGGGGCGGCGGATGATCTGCTCGAGGTGGCCCTGAAAGATGGCATCGGCTTCGTTGTCGCGGACGACCTGATAGGTGCCGTCCTGCTGGAGTTGCTTGATGACGGCGTTGGCGAGGAGCACCTCGACGCGCGGCAGCAGGGTGTCGTTCTTAAAGCTCGGCACGGCGATGGTCGTGACTTTGGCCATGCGGGTCGGCTTGATCGGCCCGACATGGTACCCGGCACAACTGC
>CAYQBV010000172.1:0-8965 GCA_964415705.1 uncultured Chthoniobacter sp.
AGCCTGCGGCGTTGAAGTGCAGGCAGACCACGAGATCGGGCTGGAGCTTGGTGTTCACCAGCGTGGCGCGCTGGCGGATTTCCGCGATGCGGTAAAAGAGCAGTTCGCTCTGCGCCTGCACGGTTTGCCCCCGGAGCGGGTCGTTCGTCCCGTCGTACTTCTCGCGCGGCGCTGCGTGGCCCTGCTTCGCCAGCTCGGCTCGCGCGGTGTCGCGCAGGGTCTCGGGGCGGAGCGGCGTGGTGGGTTCGAGGGCGTCGCGGACGTTCAGCACCTCGGCGCCCATCTCGCGCAGCTTTGGCGCGAGCAGCTTCGCCACGCGCAGCGTCATCTCGCCCTCGATCACGGGTCGCGATTCGCCGACTTGGAAAAAACGCTCCTCCATCTTCGCCCACGCGCCGCCGAGGTGCCCGGCGTCGAGCGCGATCTTCAGCCCAGCGAGCGGCTTGCCCTCAGGCGCGGCGGGCAGTTGCGTGGCCGGACGCCAGGTGCGCGGCACCGGTTTCGCCGTGGTCGCATCCGCCGCGAAGCGCAGCCGGAAATCCACCGGCGGGGTGAGCGACGTTTTGATCACCGCCGCCTCCGCTTCCACCGCGATCACGCCTTTCGCCGCGCCCCCCGGCGCGTACACCGTGTCCAGCAGCCGCTCGAAATCCGCCCGCGTGATCGTCTCCTGAAACGCCTCCAGCCGGGTCCAATCCGGTTTTTCCGCCAGCGGGCTGAGCCGCTGCGCGCGGGCGCAAAATGGGAGCGCACCCGCGAGCAGGACCGCGAGAAAAAGACGCCGGAGAAAATTCACGCCGCAGGTTTTCACGAAACTCCCGCGCGGGCGACAGCGCATTCGCCGGTCGCCCGTCAGTTCCCGAGATACAGGATGCGGCCGCACTGCTCGCAGTGGACGATTTCGCGCCTGCCCTTGACCTTCACCACGGTCTGCGTGGTCACCTTCATGTGGCAACCCATGCAGGTCTCGTGTTCGAGCGGCACCACGGCTTCGCCCTTGTTGGCAAAGAGCCGGTCGAAGGTGTCGAGCAGGTCTTCATCCACACCGGCGCTCAGCCCCGCGCGTTCGGCTTCGACTTCCTTGAGGTTCCCGGCGAGCGCGCCGAGTTTCGCCTCGATGTCCACGAGCTGGCGCTCGACCTGCGTTTTCAACGCCTTCGTCTGCTGCTCGGTTTCCGCGACCTGCGCGCGGACTTTTTCCGCCTGGTCCATGAACTCCAACTCGCGGTCCTCGAGGCCGCGGATATCGCCTTCGTAGCGGGTGATCTCGTTGCTCAGCGCCTGAAACTCCTCGTTCTTCCGCGTCTGAAATTTCTGCGTCTGAAACTTCGCGATCGAATCCCGCTTCGCCTGCGCCTCGTTCTCCAGCTTCTTGCGCTCGACCTCGATCTCCTTCGCCTTCTGCTTCACCGCGTCGAGATTCCGCACCGCGGCGGCGAGCTTCTCCTCCGCCTCGCGGCGTTCGTGTGGCGCGGCCTCCAACTCCTGCCGGAGTGTGCGGATTTTGCGGTCGCGGTCTTGGAGGATGAGCAGTTTTTGAATTTCGGGGAGCATTTCCCGGGAGTGTGGCGGAAAGCCGGGGCGGGCGTCAATCGCGGTGGGTTTGGGGAGGGGGAATGCGAATTGACTCAAATGAAATGACACCGGGGAAGGAATCGGGAAGTGGGGGCAATTGATCCGTTGCCTCACAACCGATGAAACCGGGGCAATGGCATCACAAATGAGCCGGAACACCACGCGGGAAGTGCTTTTAAAAATGCGGGAACGTTCCGTGCGGTCTGGAACAAAGGCCAGCACGGCGTCCAGACGCGGATCGCGGAGGTGGAAAAGGCGCTGCCCTTCGCGATCCTCGGCTTCGACAGCGACAACGGCGGCGAGTTCCTCAACTGGCACCTGGCGGACTATTTTCTGGGACGCAGCGCGCCGGTGGCCTTCACCCGCTCGCGCCCCTATCGCAAGAACGACAACGCGCGCGTGGAGCAGAAAAACTGGACGCACGTGCGGCAACTCGTCGGCTACGATCGGCTGGCGGAGCCCGTGCAGGCCGAGCTGCTCAACGACCTCTACGCCCAGGAGTGCGGCCAGTTCCGCAATTTTTTCTGCCCGGCGATGAAGCACCTGCGCACCGAAATCGAAGGCCGCCGCCTGAGCGCCTTGGGAGCAAATCCGCGAGCACAAAAATGGCCCTCTTCCAGTCGCCCTATGGGCTCCTTCCAGAGGGCCATTTTCGCGCCAAACCCCACCTCCTCCGGTGGCACCAGTGATGAGGCAACGGATCGACCCATTTTTTACTCCCCGGTGTCATTTTGACTTGAGGCAACACGAGCCCTCCGCGAAGAAGCCCAACACCTCGCCCGCCTCTACGAGCGGAAGCTCGCCGCGCTGGAGGCGTTAAAGAAGTCGCTGCTGCACCAAGCCTTCACCGGAGAACTGTGACGGCCGTGACCACAGCGTATTCTTCATTATTTTTTAACTGACCGAAACGAAAACCAAACCAACACGAAAACATAACCATGAAAAAGAAAACGAACGACTCCCCCAAAATCAGCCGCCGCCGCTTTGTCCTAACTGCTGCACTAACCAGCGCCACGGTGGTGGGTAATATCAAGGCCGCTGCGGCCACCAGCCCGGATTCAACCCTCTCGCCCGCGCAGCAGAAGCTCAAGGAGGTCTGGGAGGAGCACATGAAGTGCGAGTTCGCAACCAAGAGCGTGGATGACACGATGGCGACCATGATTGAAGGCGGGCATGTCAACCACGTGCCCACGATGACCGGCGGGAAAGGATTGAAAGCTATTCGTGATTTCTACACCCGTTTCTTCATTCCCCAGATGCCCCCGGACACGAAGACCATGCCGATTTCCCGGACCATTGGCGAGACGCAAATCGTGGATGAAATGATTTTTGAGTTCACTCATACCGTGCCGATGGACTGGATGCTGCCCGGCATTGCGCCCACGGGCAAACGGGTCGAGGTGGCACTGGTGGCGATCATCGGATTCCGGGAGGGCAAAGTTTCGCACGAGCACATTTATTGGGATCAAGCCTCCGTGCTGGTTCAGTTGGGTCTGCTGGATGCAAGCCGGTTGCCGGTGGCGGGCCGCGAGAGCGCGGCCAAAGTGCGCGATGCCAGCCTGCCCTCGAACCAACTCATCAAGCGTGCCGCCGCCAACCCCCCCGAGAAAAACTGACCACCGCCAAGTGAGGCCATGAACGAACCTGAAACCCAACGCCGCGCCCGCCTCCACGAGCGGAAGCGCGCCGCGCCAGCCTCGGCCGAGCCGAGCTTTGCCAAAATGCTGAAATCCTCCAGCTTCGTGGGGTCGCCGGTCACGGCGTTGCCAGCGGCGATTTGCTTGAGCAGGCGGCGCATGATTTTTCCGCTGCGCGTCTTCGGCAGCGCTTCGGCGAAACCGATTGCGTCGGGCGTGGCGACCGGGCCGATCATGGTGCGGACGTGTTTTTTCAGCGCGTCGCGGAGCGCGTAGTCGGCCTTCACGCCTTGCTTCACGGTGACGAAGCAGAACGCGCCCTCGACTTCCGCCGTCCCGATGCGGTGCCCGGCGACGTTCAGCACGTCGTCGATGCGGCCAGTGACCCAGAAGTAGCCGTCCTTGTCCCGCCGCGCGCCGGCTCGGCCCGCGCGACTCGCAGAACAATCCGCTCGGCGGCGAAGTCATGACTGTCTTCACCGCCGAACTCACCTTCCCGCTCCACGGCGCACTCCAGGGCGCGGTCTTCACCGCCGTCGGCAGACTGCGCAACGAAAGCATCCCCGGCTCCGGCAACCTCCGCTTCGCCATCGGCGCCGGCCTGCGCTCCAAGCTCCCATCAGCTCGCTCCGCCTCGACTACGGCGCGAACCCCGCCCCCGCGACGGCGAGGCCTTCGGCGCGTTCCACTTCTCGTTTGGGTTCCCGTTTTAGGTTGGGAAAAGCGCCGGCTCGTCGGCGACACGCGCGCCCTCGATGAGATAGGAGCGGCGATCTGACTCGCCGCTCCCCCTCCGGAACAGGACTGGCGGATCTCTCTAGGCGCGAGGATATGGGAACTCCATTTCCGGCCCGACTCGCCTGTTCATCCCGCCCCAAAAAACGCGCCCGCGTGCTCAGTCTCCCAGGATGATACGATGCGCATCACCACGAGAGGCCTACGCCGGATGAGCGCTATTTTTCGTAGAAAAAGTTGACGCGCCACTAACCACCTCCTATTTAATGCCCCCTTCCGCACCACTTTAACTGAGTGGATTCATCGCGGACTCAACCAAAAAAACCAAAGTCACTGCCACTAAATGCAGAGACACCGTTGCGGGCCACAAGTCTGCGACATGCAGTAAAAAACCAACCTAACCCACATATGAAAAACCTAGTTACAATCCTCGCGGCCAGTGCCGCACTAACCGGCTCCATCTTCGCGGGCCAGCCCGTAGTTGACCACAAAGTGATAAGCACTCCGGCCATCGAACACTTCGGCACCGGCTGGTACGGCGCCATCCAAGGCGGCGTCAACGCCCATCAGGATTTGGGCGGAGACAAAAGCCGCCGAGACATCCGCGGCAACAAAATCACCCTGAAGCCGGCAGGTGACGGCGTCGGTGGTTTTGGCGGCCTCAAGCTCGGTTACGTCTTCGGCACTGGCTTCGTCCGGCCAGCCCTCGAAGCCGATCTATTTTACAATGGCCTTGATTCGCAGGTCGATGTCAACGTGAATGGCAAGAAAGTCGGCAGTGTGAACGGTCGCATTGACTCCGGTGCCTTCATGGCGAACTCGCTCTTGCGCTTTAACTTTGAGCGCTTCCAGCCGTATTTCGGCTTCGGTCTGGGTTACTGGGTTGCCCAAGGCAACGACACGACCATCAAGATTAAGAACTCCTCGAGTTCGTCGTTCTCCACGCAAAGCAAGGATGGCCTTGCCTGGCAGGTCATCGCGGGCGGTGATTACTACTTCACGCCGAAATGCAGCGCGTTCCTCGAATACAAATTCCTGAACTACGCTGATGCGGTCTTGGATAATCCCGCTCAACAGCAACTGATCGGCGCTGGCGTGCGTTTCCACTTCTAAAACGTCAGACAGCCACCTGCGTGTGGAGCGCGTAAAATCTGCGCTCCAGATAATATGGCGATGTCGGTTCGGAACCAGCCTGGAAACCTTCATCGCAACACGTAGAGTTCAGCCCAGTTTCATGGTTGGTTTAAAGTGATGGCCGGTGCCCTCGCGTAAGCGGAGGCACCGGCTATCCATTTTGAGATGCAACGGATTTTTGGACCAGCATTCGGTTAATTGGAGGAGTTGGTGTGGGCCTCGAAAGCGGCGGGCGTCTTGTATCCGAGGGAGGAGTGTTGGCGGTGGGTATTGTAGTAGGATTCGATGAAGGCGAAGATCTCGACGTTGGCATCGGCGTGGGCGATGCAACTGCCGTCCTGGAGCATTTCGGTTTTGAGCCTGCCCATGGAGGACTCGATCCAGGCGTTGTGCTAGGGGTTGGCGCGCGCCGACATGCTTTGGCGGATCCCGGTCGCACCCAGGAGATCTCGGTAAGTGCCGCAGCCGTATGGCTGCCACAGTCGCTGTGGAAGATCAGGCCGGGGAGCGTATGGCGCGATCCCAAGGATTGCTGGAGCGCAGCGATGACCAAGGTCAGCGCGCAGATTGTCGTCCAGGGACCAGCCAACGATCTTGCGCGAACAGAAATCCATGACGACCGCGAGATAAAGCCAACCGGCATACTTGCCAGTGCTCAGAAGCTCGACGGCCTGCGTTTTGAACTCGGCGGTATATCGTTTGCGGAGTGCTAGGGAACCGCTGATTTAATCGACACCTAGAAAATTCGACTCGATTTCGACCATCAAATCGCCCGCACATGAAATCGAAATCGTTCCTACGCCATCTTGGAGAGCCGAAATCCGCGCAAAATTACGAAAGCGATTAAATCAGCGGTTCCCTAGATTCATGGGTTTTCGTTGCTGTAGGTGATTTGGTCCAGAAATTTAGAGCACCTCAGACTTCATCAAGGCGCTTGCGGAATATGCCCGCCGCACCAGCACTACGCTCGATCCGGGCCGCATTTTTGCTTCGAAGCTTGGTTGAATATCGGCCTCTTTCTCTTGATCCAAATCCATCACACTTTCCCGCCTGCGTTAAGCGGGTAGAGCTTTGCGCTTTTCACCGAACCGATCTTCTGAGCACACACGAGCATGGTAATTAGTCAAAGCATTGGAACGCGGGTCTTCGGTCTGGCCCTTTTTCTTCTCACTCTGACGATCTCACTCGTTGGATTTCTGCGCTGGCACGTGGCGCATTTGCACGAAGATCTGCGCAGCCTCACGTATCGCGACATCCCGCTCGCCAGTTCGCTCTCGCGCGTGGACGAGTTCGGCCTGCGTCGCCGGATTGCCTTTGAGTGCATGTTCGGTGCCTACAATCTCACGCCTCGAAACCCAGCGATCTTGGCAGAGGCGCAGACCAACTACGAGATTTTCACGAAGAAGCTTTACGACGAGTTTAAGGTTGCGCAGTCGCTCCTGGCAGAGGCCCGGGCTGAGGAAGGTCAAAGCGGCGAGTTGGGTGGATTCTCGGACCTTCTCCGGCAAATCGAGGCGGCTTACGAGCCCATCACCGCGCGGCAACAGGAAGTCTTGGGCCTCCAACGCGAGGGGCGTCACGAGGATGCCAATGTCGTAGTCAACGGTCTGATCGATCTCCAGCGACTCGTTCAATCCCAACGCGCAGAACTCCAAAACGCCACGGCAAATCGCGCGGAAAGACTGGCAAAGGAAGCCCTTTCCCGGCAGACGCAAATCACCACGCGCAGCATTGTTGCAACCGTCTCGACCGTTCTCCTTGGACTTCTCATCGCGGCGTGGGTTACGCGCGGCCTAGTGCGTCCGGTTCGACGCCTTATCGCGGCAATGCGCGACGTGCAGGGAGGTCGGCTCGACCTCGAACTTCCCGAACAGGGAACCGGCGAGATCGGTGCCCTGACGTCTTCGTTTAACTTCTTCGTGCGCGAGTTGCGTGCGAAAGCCGAGATGAAGGAGACCTTTGGCAAGTATATTGATCCGCGCATTCTGGATCGGGTTCTTGAATCGGAGGGATCCATCGACGGCAGTGGAGACCGGCAGGTCATGACGGTTTCCTTCGGCGATCTGGTGGGATTCACGGGGTGCTCCGAGCGACTGACCCCATCCAACATGGTGCGCATGCTGAACCGGCATTTCGGGCTTCAGGCCGATGCGATCCAGGAACACCTTGGCATCGTGGACAAGTTTATTGGCGACTCGGTCATGGCTTTTTGGGGACCGCCGTTTGTCTCCCCGTCCGAACACGCAACACTCGCCTGCCGCTCCGCGCTCGCGCAGGTCGCCTCGCTGAGCGTCTTGCGCGGTGAGCTTCCCGAGTTGACAGGGCTTCGCCGCGACGCTCCCGAGATCGACCTCCGCATTGGCCTTGCAGCCGGCGAGGTCATCGTGGGGAACCTCGGGGACGATCACACGAGGAATTACACCGTCATTGGCGACACCGTAAACATTGCATCCCGCATCGAGTCGGTGAACCGGATCTACGGGACTCAGATTCTCGTGAGTGAATCGGTGGCAAGGGATGTGGGATCCCAATTTGAACTCCGGGAGATTGATACGATTACCGTTCAGGGTCGGCTTGAGCAGGTTCACATTTTTGAGCTTCTCGGACTTCCTGCCTCGCTCGACGCTGACGCCTTCAGCGCGCGCGAGAGTTATTCGGAAGGGCTGAAAGCCTACCGTGAAGGGAATTGGGTTGCGGCGCGAAGTGGTTTTGAAGGATGTCTCAAATCTCATCCGAAAGATCGCGCTGCCCAGGTCATGCTGGAGCGTATTGCCGATCTCAACGTGCACCCGCCGGGAAAGAGCTGGGATGGCGTCTGGAAAACGACCAAGTAGCGGGACACCGCATTTGGAGGGACAGCCGCCGGCCTGTCCGATTAATGAGTCATTCAAAGGACAAGAGCGGACAGGCCGGAGGCTGTCCCTCCAGAATAAGAACGTAGAAAAGCGGGGCCTTGCGACCCCGGCTTTCCGGTTTTCTGTCTGTCTGCTAGGAAATTGCTTTCGCGCTCGCCGCACCGGGACGGTCAGCACTCGGAGGGGCGGCGGGGAGTGAGGGGGGCTGACTACTTGCACCCTTCATTCCTCGCCCTTATAGAAGCCTCCAATTATGAAAACTCTCCTCCTCTGCCTCACCTCACTCACCCTCATCTCCACCGCACCACTCGCCTCCGCACTCACTCTCTCTCCCGCCGAAACCGCCGAAATGAAAGTCAACTTCGCCAAAGCCGACAAAAATGGCGACGGCAAACTCACCGAAGACGAAGCCAAAGCCGGCATGCCCCGCATCGCTCGGGCCTTTTCCAAAATCGATACCCAAAAAACTGGCACAATCACTCTCCCCGAAATCTTCGCCTTCATCTCCACTCGCTAACCCGCCTCCGCCAACCATAGGCGCCCCACCCTGTAACCCCCAAAAAACCATCAGGCTCCCCCAAAACCCCTCGTGCCGTGAACTCACGCCTTCGGTGATCTTCACCCCACCCACTCACTCCGCCGCTTTGGATCTCAAAGCCCGCATAAAAATAAGCAAAACCACCAGGTTAATCACCAAAACCACCGCTTTAATCGGACCAAACTTTTTCAAAAGCTCAAATATCTCAAACGGAGCAAATGACGCCGTCACCACCTCTGTCTGTCTGTCTGTCTGCTAGGAAATTGCTTTCGCGCTCGCCGCACCAGGGACGGTCAGAACTCGGAAGAGCGTCGGGGAGCGAGGGGGTCTGACCCAGGGTAGCGCGCAGCCCTGGGCTGAAGGATGCAATCCCGTTGGGATTGAAGAGGGCGGGCGCGGTTTTGGCCTGCTCCCCGAAAGTTGATCCAGGCGCTATGAGAGTTGGCGGCGCGAAAGCGCCGCGGAACTCTCAACATGAAACGCAAACGACA
>CAYQBV010000173.1:0-8936 GCA_964415705.1 uncultured Chthoniobacter sp.
CCGGAAGCAGTCAGGCTTGAGATCGACCCCAAGGAGTTTTCCAAATTCAGCAAGCCGCCGCTGAAAATGTCGATGTGATTGCCATCGCCGCCTGAAACCACCGAGGTTCCCGAGGACTGGGCTCCACCGATGACCAGCGGAATTCCACCGCCACTCGTCGCCAAGACAAGATGCAACTGGGAACCAGTTCCGGTCACCCGAACGAAATTGCCATTAGCCGTCGCAACCTCGCCGATACTGGCTTGACGATTCGTCGCCGTGCCGCCGCTGACCTTGACCACCCCGCCCGCCTCGACCCGGAAGGCGTTGTTATTCGACCCGGCTCCGCTGCCGACTTGAAAATTGTTATTCGTCCCCAGATTCGCCGTGAGCGTAGATCCTGCGCCAGTGATGAGTTCAAAGTTGTTGTCCCCGCCGCCGGTGCCGACGCCGATGCGCCCCCCCACAGCGGTGCCTCCGTTCTGCACAGTGTAACTGTTTCCGTCCCCGGCGACGCCCACGTTGATGAAGTTGCTGGCACTGCGCCGAACGGTCGAACCCAAGCCATCGACGAGGATGGAGTTGCTATTGTTTCCGGCACCGGCTCCCAAGCTCCACGTACCCGTGCCGGTGGATCCATTCATTGTGAAATAGGCTCCGTTCTGCACAGAAACAATGTTACCCGAAGAGACCAGATTCAACTGCGGCGCGTCGCCATAGATCGTCCAGGTCGGCGCTGCGGCATTGCCTGCGGAGGATAAGACGACGCTATTGTTGTTAAAGCCCGCGCCACCGAGCGTGAAGTCATTCGTCCACAGGCGCCCGGTTCCAGACACGCGCAGGGTGTTGTTTCCCGAGGTGTTGCCGACGAAGGATGTGGGTGCCTGCCGGTTGGTTCCTCCAATTACCGTGGTGGAAATCAGAGAACCGGTAACGTCAACACTGCCTCCTCCATTTATCGTGAAAAAGCTGCTCTTGCTGTGGTCCGTGTCGGTGGCCAGACGAACGATTCCTCCGAGAATCAAATCGCCAGCACCGGTTTTCGCGAGGCTGTTGCTCTGGTCGGTCCCCGGGCTCCCAAACACCGTGATTGGCGCTCCGATTGTGCCGGTTACCCCCGGATCCACCTGAACCGTCAACGCGGCACCATTCGAGCCGAAACTGATGGCATTCGCGGTGCTGCCGCTCGCGCTACGGACCGTCGCAGTTTGGCTGAAGACAATATTGCCCGCGACGACGCTGCCACTCACAGCAGCGGTGGCTCCAGCGGTGTTGAAGAGTGCCGTGTTGACCGGACCGTTGACCGTGTCCCAGGCCGGGTTGCCAACGACCGTCCAATTGGTATTTGTGGAATCCCAGATTCCAGTGGTGTCACCGGTCCAAGTGCCAATGGCCGCCTGCACAGGGTGTGCCCCAAGGAGGGCGATAACGGAACCTGCGAGGATGCGACTGGCTTGACGACGAGAGACTAGATTCATAAGTGGAGTGGGGTTAGGCGAGGTTGCGTTTAGCGAAAGTTTTCTCAGGCGGCTTTGAGTTTCACTCGTATGCGGAAGAAATCCAATAAAAACATACTCGTCTGGCACCTTTTGAGGCCACCGGAGGCGGGAGTCGCCAGAATGCCGAGGGATCCTTCCCCCCCTCGGAAGCTTCCGGCTTCCCCTACGTCCGAAAGGTGAACGTTGCGGGGCGTGCGCACCCGCACAGGAGGCGATTCTGAGCCTGGAATGGGCCGCGTGAAGGTCCTCTCCCGACGGCGTGCGACCCTACTGGAGGAAGCGCGCGAGGTTTTCCTGTTCCCACGCCTTGGCGCGGCGGAACCAGTGGAAACGGCGTTCCTTTTCCAGAAAGCGGTCGTGATGCACGATGCGCCGGCCCTGCTTGTCGTAGAGGTCGGCGACGACGGAGTGGAGCATCTCGTGGTAAACGACATACTCGATGAACCACAGCGGGACGAAGCTCCGGTCGAGGAGCGGGTGGATGCGGATGATGCGGTCCTCTTCCTGAATGGTGCCAAAGACGACGGTCTCGCGCGGACGCTCGCGGCGTTTGCGGCCCCAGACGAGACGATAGTCTTTGATCCGGTTGCGGAAATAGCGGGCGTTCAGCTTGTTGAAGATGGCGCGGAGATTGAACCAGCGGCCTTGGGCTTCCTCGAAATCGAACTGGCGCTGGAGGGGAAAGCGGGGTTTGACGGCCTTGCGCTTGGGGGTTTGGGGCGGACGGCGCGCGGTCACCTTGGGCTTGAGGCGGGTGGCGGTGCGTTTGCGGGTGGCCATGGCGCGGATTTGGACAGCGAAGTTGCCGGGACGTTAGAAGGCCCGGGCTTTTCCCGCAAGGTCAGGTTTCCGGTGGTTCGGCGGGGGGTGGCAAAGCGGCGTTTTGCTCGAGCTTTTTGACCCGGGCGTAGAGCTTGGGGAGGCGGCCGATGTGGGCGAGTTGCTCTTTGGCCTCGCGGAGGGGCATGGCCGGGTAGCCGAAGACTACCTGCTTGGGCCCAAGGGTTTTGCTGACTCCGCTCTGGGCGGCCACGATGGTCTGATCGCCGATTTCGATGTGCCCGACGACGCCGACCTGGCCGGCGAGCGTGACATAATTACCCAGCCGGGTGCTGCCGGAAATGCCGGCCTGGGAGACGATCAGGCAGTGTTTCCCGACGACCACGTTGTGGGCGATCTGGACGAGGTTGTCGATTTTCGTGCCCTCCTGGATCCACGTCCGGCCAAACCGGGCGCGGTCGATGGTGACGTTCGCGCCGATTTCCACGTCGTCGTCGATCTGGACGATGCCGGTCTGGGGAATTTTCACGTGGCGTCCGCCGGAGAATTCGAAGCCGAAGCCGTCGCTCCCGAGGACGGTGCCGCTGTGGATAATGACGCGGCTCCCGAGGACGCAGCGTGCGCCGACGGTGACGCGCGGCGCGATCTGGCAATCCGCGCCGATGCTGGCACCGTGGCCGATGTAGCTGTGGGCACCGACCACGGTATGCGCCCCGATGCGGGCGCCGTCCTCAATGACGACGAACGGCTGGATGGAGACGTTTTCCCCGAGGACGACATCGCGGCCGAGGATCGCAGTGGAATGGACGCCGGGGGCGAAACGAATGGGCTCCGGCGCGAATTTTTCCAGCACCTGGGCGAAGGCCAGCGAGGGATTTTCCACCCGGATCGCGACCGGGGAAATCGCCTCGCTGAAATCCAGGGGAACGAGGGCCGCCGTGGCGCGCGAGGCTTTGAGCTGCGGCAGGTATTTGGCGTTGCCGAAAAAGGTGCAGTGCCCCTCACCGGCGTCGGCGAGCGCGGCGGCACCGGCAATCGGCTTCGCCCCGTCGGCCTCAGAAACAAACTGGCCGCCCACGAGGGCGGCCAGTTCTTGCACCGTGAATATGGCCACGGGCGAAAGGCTTACGGGAGGGCGCCTGCGCCCTTCTTCGGCTTGTCCCCGCCGGTCTTCGGCTCGGGGGTCGGCTCCTTACCCTTGTTCTTGTTCAGGGCGGTCACCACGGCGTCGGTGAATTCGTAAGTCTCGCGGGAGAAAAGGACGATCGGCACGCCGTTGAGGCTCGGCCCGGATTTGTCGAGGACGATGTCGTAGCTCTCCGCCTTCACGCGCTCGGTGACGACCTTGTTGATGTCGTCCACGATGCCTGCGCGCATGCGCACGGACTGCTCCTGGAGCTGCTTCTCACGCTGCTGCTGAAACTCCCGGATTTCCTTGTCCATACCCTGCAAATCGGCGGCCTTCTCGCTGCGCAGCTTGGCCTTCTGCTCCTTGCTCTCTTTGCTGAGTTCCGGCTTCTGGAGTTCCTCGTCGATCTTTTTGATCTCATCGAGCACCTTCTTTGCGAGGTCCATGCGTTCCTCCAGGTCTTTCTTGGCGCTGTTCCGCGACTCGTTGATCTTCGCTTCCGCCTCCTTGGTCTTGTAGTAGGACTCAAAGACTTTCTTCATGTCGACGGTGCCGACCTTGATGTTTTGCGCCGAGGCCGCAGCGGAGCTGAGCACGGCGGCGACCAGAGTGAGGATGAGGTGTTTTTTCATGTTTGGGTGTTTTTTGGTAAATGGGAGTGCCTGAGACGCGGGGCCGACGGGTTCGTTCAAAATTGGTAACCGATGTTGAAGTTGAACCGCCCGCTTTTGCTCGTGAAGCCGTCCGTTTGCAGCGGAAAGCCGTAGTCGATGCGCACCGGGCCGATGGGGAGGTCGAGGCGGACGCCCACGCCCACGTCGCTGTTCACCGAGCCGCTGAAGTCATACGCGCCCGAGCCCACCGAGCCGATGTCGTAGAAGACCGCCGCGCGCACTTTGTCCACGACTGGCGCGGTCATTTCCATGGTGATCCGCCAGAGCGACTTGCCGCCGACGGGTTCGCCGTTCTCGTCCTTCGGACCCACATCGCGGAACTTGAAGCCGCGCAGGTTGTTCGCACCACCGAGGAAGAGGCGGTCGAAGATCGGCACGCGGTCGCCGCCGGCCCAGGTGTTCACGCCGGCGATTTCGCCGTTGAGGGTGAGGATCATGTCGTAGGGCAGGTGGAAATACTGCGAGCCTTCGAGGTCGAATCCGTAAATATCCGTGGTGCCGCCGAGGAATCCGCCCGCGCCATAGACCGAAAGGTCCACGCGGTGACCGCGGCGCGTGAGAAACACGGAATCGCGCGTGTCGTGGGTGAGCCCCGCGGAGAGCTTGCTCTGCACGCGGCTGCCTTCCTCGTCCTTGATCGTTTGCGAGGCGTCCTCGGCGACGTTTTGCACGCTGATGTCCTGCAGCGTGTAGCTCACGCGCCCGGTGAGGAATTCCCCGAGGCGCTTGCGGGCGTTGAGTTCGAAGCCGAACCGGCGCTCATCGTACACGTCCGAGACGAAGGACGCCTCGCGGTAGAAAAGCTCGCCGCCGACGGAGATTTCGCGGTCCATGAAATACGGCTCGGTGAGCGAGAGCACGAAGTCTTTGCGGCTCGTGCCATACTGCACCCGCATGCGGAATTTCTGCCCGCCGCCCGTGAAATACGGCCAGCGCGTGATGTCGAAATTGCCCTGCGTGATTTCCGCGAAGCCGAGCAGGTTGTCGATCGAGCTGAAGCCCGCGCCGAAGTTGAACGACCCCGTGCGCTTCTCCTCCACGATCACGTTCAAATCCTTGCGCCCCGGCACCAGCGTATCCGCCGGGAAGGTGTCCACCTTGGAGAAGTAATTCAGGTTCATCAGCCGCTGCTTGCCCGCGTCCACGCGCACGGTGTTGAAAACCTCGCCCGGCGTCAGCGGCAGTTCGCGGCGGATGACCTTGTCCTTGGTCCGGGTGTTGCCGGAAATGTTGATGTGTTCGAGGTAGCTCTGCACGCCCTCGTCCATGTTGAAAGTCACGTCGATCGTCTTGCCCGTCCCCGGCTTGGTATCGGCCCCGGCTTGGAAATCGATGTAGCCGCGCGTCCCGTAGAGATCCTGGATCGACTTCACATCCGCCCGCACACTTTGCGGCGAATAGACCGCGCCCGTCTGCAGTTTCGCGCCCTGCGTGATCTCCTCCATCGTGAAAACTTTCGCGCCCACATATTTCACGTTACCCACGCGGTATTGCTCGCCCTCAGCGATCGAAAAAGCCACGTCCACCTTCGCGCCGTCCCGCGTGACCTGCGGCCGGCCGACCTTCGCATCCATGTAGCCCCGGCTCTGGTAAAGATCCCGGATCGCCGCCGCATCCGTCTCGATCAGCTCGGAATTCAACCGCCCCGCGCCGCTCGAAAACATGTTGAGCACGCCCTTCTTCTGCGTCTTCACGACCTTCCGCAGCTCGCTCGTTTTCAGCGCGCTGTTCCCCGCGAACGTCACCGACCGGATCACCGTCTTGCCACCTTCGTTCACCGTGAACGCCACCCGCGCCGTGCCGAGCTTTTCGTTGACCTCCGTCTTGTAGGTCACATCCACCTCGGTGAAGCCTTTGTCGGCGTAATACTTGAGGACCTTTTCCTTGTCCGCCTGCAAGGTCGTTTCGTTGAGCGTGTCGCCCGGCTTGGCGCTGATTTCCTTGCGGATGCGCGTCTGCTTGAGCTGCTGCACCCCGGTCAGCGTCACCTCCGAGATCTGCCCCTTCGACTGCACCACCACGATCACCTTCACGCCGTCTTTCACCGGCTCGCCGAAAATGCGGACGTTGGAAATATTGCCCGTCGCGTAAAGATTCCGAATGTCCTCCTCCACCGCCTGTTCCGAGTATTGCCGCCCCACGCGCGTCCGCATATTGGCCAGGATCTTCTCCTTGCTCACCGTGCCCGCCCCGGCGAACTGCACCTCAATCGCCCGCACCATCGGCGCGGTCGCGACCCCGCTCGCGGGCGGTGGTGGCGGCACGAGGCGCTGCGCATGGGTGGCCGTGGGCTCGCCGAGCACGGCGCAAAGCAGGATGACGGCAGGAAGAATGGGGCGGGAATTCATTGGTTGGGTGTTTGGTGCAAGCCGCCAGAAGATTCTCCCGGCGGAAAACCCGCGTATAAGAGGGGGCGAGGCCGGGAGCGTCAAGCAGGCTTTTGCACCACCCGCTCGTCAGCCAAAAAACCGGGCCGCTTCAGTCCACCAGCCGGTACCAGTTATCCCGCCGCCGCGCCTCGTAGCCGGCGTCGCCGATCAACTCCTCGATCTGCTCCTTGGCCAGCCGGAAGCTCGTCCCCGCGCTGCTGACCACGTTTTCCTCCATCATCACCGAGCCGAAATCATTGGCGCCGTATTTCAGTGCGATCTGCCCGATCTTCGGACCCTGCGTGACCCACGAGCTTTGCACGTTCGGGATGTTGTCGAGGTAGATGCGGGAAAGCGCCTGCATCCGCAGGTATTCGCCGCTGCCCACCGGCTCGGCGCGCAGCTTGGTGTGCCCGGCGCTGGTGCGCTCGCTTTTAATGTCCTGGAAGGTCCAGCAGATGAACGCCGTGAACCCGCCGGTCGCGTCCTGCTGCACGCGCAGCCGCTCCAGATGCGCGAGGCGATCATCGAACGTCTCAACGTGGCCGAACATCATCGTCGCGCTCGAGTTCAACCCCAGCTCGTGGGCGATCTCCATGACCTTGAGCCACTGGTCGCTGTTGCACTTCAGCGGCGCGATCCGGTTGCGCACCGCGTCCACCAGAATCTCCCCGCCGCCGCCCGGAATCGACCCCAGCCCCGCGTCCTTGAATTTCACGATGACCTCGCGCAGCGGCATCCCGAAAACCTCGGCGAAGTGATTGAACTCCGGCGGCGAGAAGCCATGGATATTGATGTGCGGATACTTCTCCCGGATGTGCGAAAGCATCGCCAGATACCAGTCGATCCCGAGCTTCGGATGATGCCCGCCTTGCAGCAAAATCTGGATGCCGCCGATGGCCGTCAGCTCGTCGAGTTTTTGGTCAAACTGATCGAGCGTGAGCACGTAGTGGTCGTCGTCCTTTTCCGTCCGGTAAAACGCGCAGAACTTGCAGTAGACGTTGCAGACGTTCGTGTAGTTGATGTTCCGGTCGATGATGTAGGTCACGATCTCCTCCCCGCGTCCGTCGTAGTCCGCGCGCTTCGCGAGATTCCGCCGCCGGTTGGCCAGTTCGCCCAATTCCACCAGCGGCAGGAGGTAAAGCGCCCGCGCGTCCTCCGGCGTGATGCGCTCGCCGGCGAGCACTTTGTCGATCAGGGCGTCTTCGAGGATGGCAGGCATGATGCCGTCACTAAACGCACGCCCGCGCCACCGTCCAAGATTTCATTCCGCCCAGCGCTAATGCTGCTGGGCAGCCGCGGTATTGGGATTCTCCTCGGGCGTCCGCGTCCAGATGAAGTTTGTCTGCGGAAAGATGAGCAGCCCGGTTTCCGTCAGCAGATCTTTCACGCTCACGCTTTCCGCATGGCCATCGAGGAAAGTCACCACTCCCTGGCTCCCGTAGCGCTCGACAAAGGAGCGCCCCCCGGACTTGCACTCGCCCTCATATTTCGGCTGCACTTTCGAGGCCTTGTGCTCGCCGGGGAGTCCTCCTTCCAGAAAGGCCAGCGTCCGGGCCGGGTTGGTGATCTGGCTCTGCTTCGCCTTGATTTTCTGGTTGGACTGATCCTTGCGCTGAAGCTTCGTATTGATCGCAAATGCGAACATCGGCTGGATGAGTTTCTTGTCCGAGTTGGGATACTTCGCGCCGGGGAGGAAAAGGAGATTCTCCTTTGTGTAAAAGGCGCGGGGGTTCGTCGCGTAGTCGCCCACCCCCTTGCTCCCCAGTTGCTTGGGCAGGACGTTATACCAGACCTTGGCGGCATCGGTCCTCGCGGCATTGGTCCAGGTGTCCCCGGCAGCGGAGTTTTCCTGCGGGAAATCGCCGTCGTTCTGCCCGGCATAGGAAATCAACGCCGCCGTAACCTGCCGCATGTTATTCATCGCCACGACCTTGTTCGACCGCTCCCGCACCGTGCCATAGACCGGCACGGCGATGGCCGCGAGCGCGACGATGATCCCGATCACGACGAGGACCTCGATGAGCGTAAAGCCGGCGCAGCGGCCCTGGCCGAGGCGGGTTTGATTGGCGGGGAAGATCTGGGTGCGGAAGCTCACGAGTTGTTCGGGGAGGGGATTTAGGCGGGAAAATTGGATCAGAGGAAAGTAGAATCGGTAAAAGGCCCGGCAAGGCACTTTGTTACGAAAACGTAACAAAGCGCGGTTTCCATATCATCCGCAGAAACCCGCTTTATTGGGGAAATCGCGGGGGAATCCAGCACCCGGCTCATGTCCGCCCGATCGAACGCCGCCGCCGGAGCCCGAGCAACACCGACCCGAGCGTCGCGAGGACGATGACTGAAGGCTCGGGCACCACGGTCAAGCCACCCGACTTGGCCCCGACGCCTGAGAAAGCCGCGGGTCCGCTGCTGAAGATCACCGTGCCCCCGGCTCCGCTGTTTAGCGCGGCCCGCGTCTGGCTCACGCTGCCAAATTTCACCACGGCTCCCGCGTTCACATGCACCG
>CAYQBV010000174.1:0-8932 GCA_964415705.1 uncultured Chthoniobacter sp.
CCGCTCCGACGCCTACGCCATCCTCTCCGACGGCACCGTGGCCCTCGTCCCCGAACTCGCCGGCATCCCGCCCCATGTCGAACTCGACGACCACTGCAAGCTCGTCGATCAACTCGAAGCCGCCCTCGCCGGCGGCGTCCCCTCCCTCAAAGACTGCCGCAGCCTCCGCGTGCAAGGTCCGGTCCTCTTCACCTCCGCCGCCGTCTTCCAGGGCGACGTCACCATCGAAAACCCGACCCCCACCCCGCGCCCCGTCCCCCCGGCATCCACCGCGACACGCGCGTGCTTTTGTAGCCACACCGCGCGCCGTCAGTCCCCGCGCACGCGCAGGAACGAAGGAAAACGCGGCAGCCCCTTGGCCGTCCGCCCGCGATAGCGATACGTGATCACCGTCCCGACCGCCGGCGGCGACTCCCGCTGCGCGTCGGTAAAACCCGTGCCGATGGAAAACTCGCGCCCGTCCTCCGTCCGCACGCGCACCGCTCCGAGCTTGCCCGCGAACTTTCCCTTCCCCGGCAGATGCCCCGTCACCGTCGCCTCCGCGTCATCGTGCGGCTTTACCTTCAGCAAAGTCGGCGACCGTCGCGCCTCATACTCCGACTCCGGCTGGCGCAGCATCAGCCCCTCGCCGCCCAGCGCCACCACCCGGTCCCGCTCCGCGAGCAGATGCTTCGCGCCCTGGCAACGCTCCTGCGGCACCGGTTTCGCAAAGGCCTTCTTCGCCGGCAACGTCGCCCGCAAAAACTCCATGCGCTGCTCGAAAGTCCCCTTGGCCTCCGGCGCATCGAAGACCATGAAACGCACCTGCCGCCAGCGCTCATCCGGCGTCTGCGCCAGCACCGTACTGATCGTCTCCTCAAACTTCCCGCGCCCCATCCACAGCTCCCCATCCAGCGCCACGTCCTTGGGCAGTTCCGCAAGAAAATAGTCCGGCGCCTGGAGCGGATGGCCTTTCCGGCTCCACAGCTTCTTACCATCCCAAAAACCGCGCAGCCCATCATACTTCTCGCTCATCCACCAACCCGTCGGATCGATCGAGGGATTCCAAACATTCGCCAGCAGCAACCCCGGACTGCCCGGCTCCGCAACCGGAGCCACCGCCCCGGCCTCCTTGGTTTGCCCCGCGGAAAAATGGGTCACCAACAACCCCGCCAGCAACCCCGCCAGCATGCTACGAACCGTCCAGTAAGTCCTCATGACCGAACGCTGGCTGGCCGCGGCCGGGCGTGTCAATCTCCGTCATCGCCGCATCTCGCCCCGCAGCCGGAGACGTGCGTGCCCCACGGGAGAATGTGCGACGCGCTCAGCCAACGCGGAAGCACTGGCAACGCACGGCGGGGCGGATCGTGTGCTGTCTCAGGCGGGAACGGGCGGGCGGCGATGGTTAGCCCCCGCGACCTCAGATCACCTCGCGATAGACGTCCGGATGCGGGCGGGAGATAACGACGGCGTTCACGAGGACGCCGGCTTCGGCGATGACGGCGCGGCCGGCGGCGACGGCGGCCTGGACTGAGCTCACGTCGCCGGTGAGGGTGCAGAAGGCTTTTCCGCCGAGGGCCATGGCGAGGCGGACTTCGAGGAGTTGCACGTCGGCGGCCTTCGCGGCGGCGTCGGCGGCTTTGATGAGCGTGGCGACATTGAAGCTCTCGAAGATGCCGAGCGCGCCGGTGGGCTCGACGGGCGAGGTGCGGCCGATCGCGCTGAGCACGTCGGGGTGCAGGTTCGCGATGACGATGTGGTCGATGAGGCAACCGCCGGCGGTTTCATTGCCGGTGGCGATGGCGGCCTCGACGCTCGCGGTGTCGCCGGCGATGAGGATCATGTATTTGCCCGAGCAGATGGAGCGCGAGAGCATCAGCTTCACGTTGCCCGCCTTCAGCGCGGAATCGGCGACGGAGAAACCGGCGGCGATGCTGGAGAGTTCGATGAGGCCTACGGACTTTTCTTTCATGACTTGGTCAAGGTGATGCGGTCGTCCGCGAGGGCGGTGACCTTGGCGGCGAAGGGCGCGTGGATGATGGCGCCAAGGGCGTTCGGCGCGGGCTCGGAGATGGGCTGGCCGGCTTTCACGGTGTCGCCGACCTTCACGAGCGGGATGGTCGGGCCGCCGGCGCTTTGCTTGAGCGGGAGGACGAGCTGCCGCGTCTCGACGATGCCGGCGCGAAGTGGCGCGGGGTTGTCGTATTGCTCGACGTGCATCTTCTTCATCAGCGTCTTGATCGGCACGTGTCGGCCATCGCGCATCGGATGGACTTTGATGTCGGTCTTTCCGGTCCACTTGAAGTTCTGCTTCCGCAGGATGGCTTTCGAGTCGTCGCAGGCTTCCTTCGGATACAGCTCTTCCGGGCAGGCGTAGAGCGTGCAGAGGCCGCACGAGCAGCAGAGCGCGGCCCATTCGTTGAAGCGCTCGGCGCCCGTGCCGGTAAAGGCGAGCGTGCGCATGACCTGATGCGGCTCGACCTGGTAGCCGAGGAGAAAACGCGGGCAAAACTCGGTGCAATACCGGCACTGGTCGCACGCGGATTTGCCGATGGCCGCCTGCTTCACCGGCGGCTTGAACTTCTTCTCCATGACGTGATGCGTGCGCGGGAGAATGATCGCGCCAGTGCTGGTTTTGACGACCGGCTTGTCGAGGTCGTCGGTCGTCTCGCCCATCATCAGTCCACCGATGGCCAGCACGGGATCGTCACAAGTCGCGCCGCCCGCTGCCTCGATGCACTCGCGGAAGCTGATACCGATGGGGACGGTGAGCGAGACCGGCTCGCCGACGGCACCGGCGATGGTGATCGTTTTGTGCGTGACCGGCTTGCCGTCCACGGCCTGCGCGATGTTCACCAGCGTCTCGACGTTGCTGACGATCGCGCCGACGTGCATGGGCAGCCCGCCGGGCGGGATGAGTTTTCCGGTGACGGTATAAACGAGGTCGTATTCGTCGCCCGCGGGGTAGAAATCGCCGAGCAACTGCACGCGCACGCGCGTCCCCCGGCAGGCTTCCTCGATCGCTTCGACGGCTTTCTTCTTCTTCGCCTTGATCCCGATCACGCCCTCCTGTGCTCCGGTCGCCATCATGCACAGCTCGACGCCGCGCACGACATCCGCCGCGTAGTGTTCCATGACCGCCGCGTCCTTGTGCAGCAGCGGCTCGCACTCCGCGCCGTTGGCGATGATGATCTCGGCGGGCGAGCCGAGTTTCACATGAGCAGGAAATCCACCACCGCCCGCGCCGACGACGCCAGCGAGTCTGACTTGGTCAATAAGTGACATGCCTGACTCTTCGGGTGGCGTGCTCTGGTACGCGTTACTTCTTGGAAAGATTCGCGACGATTTCGTCGGTGAGCTTTTGCACCAGCGCCTCGATCTCGGCGTCGCTGGAGGCAGCCTCGTTGGTCATCGGGTTAAAGGGCGTGACCGGCGACGAACAGCCATGCGAGCCACACATCTGCTGCCACGGATCGACTTCGCAAAGTCCCGCCGGCTTCAGGTCGTAGCGGTCGTCGGGGAGGCCGAGCGATTTCTTGATGCTCAGCAACTCGGGCAACTTGTCGCACGGAATGGACGCGCTGCCGGGGATGGACTGCGCGAGAATGACCGTGCGGCAATAGGCATCGGTAATTTCCATTTTGAAGTAAGCGTCCTCAACCGACTTACCCCAGCAGATCACACCGTGGTTACCCATGAGGATGGACTGGTGTTTCGGTGCGAGCGGGAAAATCTCCGCCGCGATCTCGGCCGAACCCGGCGTCTTGTAGGGCGTGTAGGCCACCGTGCCGACGAATACTTCCAACTCCGGAATCAAGCGCGGCGGCGGAGCCATGCCTTTGATCGCGAACGCCCCGGCATGGCACGGATGCGCGTGACAGACACTCACCGCTTCCGGCGTGGAATGGAAGATCGCCATGTGAGTCGTGATCTCGCTCGACCGTTTCCAAGTGCCGCCGAGTTGCTTCCCCTTGCCATCGACCATGCACATCATGTCGGGCTTCATGAAGCCTTTGCTCACGCCCGTCGGCGTGCAGATGAAGCGATCCGGCCCCAGCCGCGCGGAGATGTTACCGCCGTTGCCGTCGCAGTATTCGCGCGCCCAGATGCGGCGTCCGATGTCGCAGATCTGCTCCTTGATTTCGGTTGCTTCTTTCGAGGCGAAAAGGCGCACGTCATCCGGTGTATAGTGGCCCGGCGTGGCGGTCGCGGCCGGAGCCGACGCGGGTGCCGCCGTGGAGTCAAAGACGACCTTCACGCCAGCTTCGGTGAAGATGTCCTTCGCGCCGGGAGTAAGGCGGACTTCGCTGTTTTGGCGGAACTCTTTTGCGCCGGTTTTGACAAACTCGGCGGCTTCTTTTTGGGCGATCAGTTGCATAGGTTATTGCTTGTAGAAAAATTCATCGACGAGCGCGGCGCAGTAGGCGTCCACGGGGGTTGGCTTTTCAAACGGGCAGGCGGCCTCCCGACCTTCACTGATGGCGATCTGCTGACCGACCCCCGCGCCGAGTTGGTCATAGACCACGATGGCAGGGTCATGTTTGTCCTCGCCGTTAAAAGTGTCCGTCTTCCAAGGCAGCGTAACGAGCAACCTTTCGCCGGTGTATTTCGGCGAACGCACGGAAAGCGTCACGCGACCAATGACCGTGCCCATTCTCATAGCGCAAGGCTCCTTTCCGGATCAATGATGCCAAGCACGGTCCAGCGCGCCGGACTGAGTTCGTCACCCACAATCTTGCGCGCCTCACTGCCGTCGCTGGAAATCATCACTTTCTGCCCGATGCCCGCGCCGAGTGGGTCGATTACGATCTGCGGAGCCAGATCCGGACTGTCCGGAATCGCGATGAGCAGCCGCCAGCCATCGAGACTTTTATGCTTCATCGTCGCAGTGACGTGACCCTTGATCGTGGCGAGTCTCATACGATTTCGGAAAACGCACGCGCAGGAACTCCGGGGAGCACACGCGTCTCGCGTGTTGGTTGGGGCGTCCCGCCACAACGAACTTTCGAGGACGTGGCTTTGAAAATCCGCGCACCAACTGAACACGACGCGCTGGGAAGTTCGCGAAGGCGGGACGCCTTCGCCAACACGCGGGACGCGCGTGCTCCCCGAAATTCGCGCTCCGCTGCGTTGTTCTGGATGCGTGACATCATCGACATCAAAACAAATTCAAGTTTTCCACCATCACGCACCGCCGCGAGCGGGTGAAGGTCATGGGTGTGGTCACACCTTCGCCGGTGGGCGTGGCGACGCTGAAGCTGAGGAAGCCTTCGCCACCGAGTCCCAGGCCGGTCATGCACGGGCCGTTCTTGATGAAGAGCGTGGTGTCCACGATCTGGGCCATCTTGGTGAGGTTGCGGATGTTCTGCGAGTGCATGATCGCGGTGTGTTTGTAGCCGTGCTCGGCCTTGATCGCTTCCGCGATGCCTGCATCCACATTGGGCACGCGCACGACGGGGATGAAGGGCATCATTTGCTCTTCATCGACAAAGATGTGATCCGCCTTGGTTTCGCCGAAAAGGAGCTGCGTCGCGGGCGGCACGTCGAGGCCGATGGCCTTGGCCAGCACCGCGGCATCGCGACCCACGAGGTCGCGGTTCACAACCGGGTGCGGACAGCCAGCGCCTTTGCCCTGAGGGAAAACGAACGCTTTGTCCGCGAGTGCCTCGACTTGCTTCGCGTCTAGCTGCACGGCACCCGCGCGCTTGAGCGCGGCGATGAGTTGGTCGGCGACGGCTTCCACGACGAACACTTCCTTCTCGCCGATGCAGAGCAGGTTGTTGTCGTAACTCGCTCCCTGAATGATCGACTTGGCCGCGACCTCGAGGTCGGCAGTTTCATCGACGACCACAGGCGGGTTGCCGGGGCCGGCGCAAACCGCGCGCTTGCCGGTCTTCATCGCCGCAGCGACGACCGCGGGACCGCCGGTGACGCAGAGCAACCGCACCAGCGGGTGCTTGCACATCACATCGAAGGTCTCAAGCGTGGGCTTAACGACGGTCGTTAGCAGGTCGGAGATTCCGATCTCCTGGAAGATGGCTTCGTTGTAAGCCCGGATGGCAATGGCCGCGCACTTCGCCGCGGCCGGATGGGTGTTATAGACCACCGAGTTACCCGCCGCGATCATGTTAATCGCATTCCCCGTGAGGGTCGGGACGCTGTGGGTCGAAGGCGTCACCGCACCGATGACTCCCCACGGCGCGAAGTCGATGATCGTGAGGCCAAAGTCGCCGCTGAAAGCCATGCGCTCAAGGAACTCAACGCCCGGCACAAGGTCGCCACAGATCTTGAGCTTCTCGATCTTATGCTCCAGCCGTCCGATCTTTGTCTCGTTGAATTCAATCGTGCCCCACTCCTGAGCCTTGGCCACGCACATCTTGCGGATCACCTGGATTGCTTTGCGTCGCGCGGACACACCGAGATCGCGGAGTTTTTCAAAAGAGCGATGCGCCGCTTCACACGCGGGAGCCATGTCTTCATAGACACCAAAGCCGCTCGGGGCCGACGCTGCGACCTTTGGCTGGGTCTGGGTCTGCAAACGGGTCAGCACTTCGCTCACCACTCTGGATACTAGTCTTTCGTCAATCGTTGCCATTTACGGAGGTTTGTTACTGCGCCTTGTAGAGGATTCGCCTGGCCACATCGACCGTGTCCACGATGCCGATCACGACGGCATCCACGGGAGCGTTCTTGTCGTCAGCGGCCAACCGCGCGGAGCTGCCTTGCACGATGAGCACGATCTCGCCCTCACCCGCGCCGAGGGTATCCACGACCACCAGCGTGCTGCTGCCGGGCTTCCACTCTTTGGCCGTCGGCGAATCAATCACGAGCGGACGGACGAGCAGAAATTTCTGACCCGTCATCTTCGCGTTCTTCTTTGTCGCGACAACGCTGCCTTCTACGCGGGCAAGAATCATGGTTGGAAAACCGTGATACTTACTTGGCTTTCGGGAGGACTGCGACGAGATCGCTGTGCGGGCGGGCAATCACGCTGACGCTGACGATTTCGCCGAGCGACTGCGCGGCGGTTTTGCCAGCTTCCGTCGCGGCTTTGACCGCGGCGACGTCGCCGGTGACGCACACGGTCACCATCGCGTTGCCGACCTGGGTGATGGGGCCGACGAGTTCGACGTTGGCCGATTTGAGCATCGCGTCAGTCGCCTCGACGAGTGCGACGAGACCGCGCGTTTCGATCATTCCAATTGCTTGTTGTGCCATAATAGTTGGGTTGTTTGGTTAGTTGAGAGTTGAGAGTTTGGCCCACGCGTTGCGGGCGATGATGATTTCTTCGTTGGTCGGGATGACGCGCACTTCGATCTTCGAGCGCGGCGTTGAGATGATGGCTTCGTCGGCGCGCACGCGGTCGTTGGCTTCGTGGTCGAGCTCGAGTCCGCAGAAGTCCAAGTTCGCGCAGATTTTTTCGCGAAGCACCGGGTTGTTCTCGGCGATGCCAGCGGTGAAAATGAGGACGTCCGCGCCGTTCAACTCGACCAGAAACTGGCCAATGTATTTCCGGATCGCGCCGACGAAGACATCGAGCGCGATTTGGGCGTCGGCACTGCCGTTCGCCGCTGCGTCGAGGATGTCGCGCACGTCCCCGGTCGCGAGGCCGGAGAGACCTTTGAGGCCGGACTGGGAAGTGAGCGCTTTCTCCACGGCGTCGATGCCGAGGCCCAGGTCGCGGGCGAGGTAGATAAGGGCAAAGACATCGAAGTCGCCCACGCGATTGTTTTGCGGCAGACCGCTTTGCGGAGTCATGCCCCAGCTTGAGTCGATGGCTTTGCCATCGCGCACCGCAGCGATGGAGGAGCTGCCGCCGAGGTGGCAGGAGATGACGCGCAGCTTGTCCGTGCCGCGCAATTCGGCGCAGCGCTGCGAGACAAAGCGATGGCTCGCGCCGTGGAAGCCATACCTGCGGATGCCATACTTCGTCTCCCATTCACGCGGCACCGGGTAGCGGATGTTTTCCGGCGGCACGTCGTCGTAAAACGCCGTCTCGAAGGTGCCGATGCACGGCAGACTCGGATGCGATCTGTGGAAGCTGCGGACGGCGGCGACGTAGGGCGGGTTGTGCGCGGGCAGGAGGGTGTTGATTTCCTCCATCGCGCGCAGCACCGGCTCCGCGAGCACCTGCGTGCCGGAGATGCCGCGAGCCATCACCGGCTTGAAGCCGACCGCGGCGAGACCGTCGAATCCGCCGAGCGCTTTCTCGACCAGCGAGATGGCCGCGCCGTGGTCGGGCAGCGCAGCGACACCTTTCTGCTCCGCATCATTGCCGACCTGATACTTATAGGTCGATTCGGTGCTGCCGATGCGCTCAACACCACCCTTCGCCAGCACGCGCTCGGACGGCATTTCGATCAAGCGGAACTTGAACGAAGTGCTGCCGATGTTGGCCACGAGGATGTTGTTGGGTGTCATTGGTTCAGCCAGGTCGCATAGGTCCTATCTGTCCCATAGGTTTTATGGGGCCGATGCGACGATTGGGACTACTTCGCGGGGCCGTTCGCCGGTTTGCCGCCGAGGAATTTTCCAAGACCGTGCAGGTCATCGTGCGGACGCGGGATCACATGCACAGCGACGACTTCGCCGATCGCACTGGCTGCGGTCGCACCAGCTTCGACGGCAGCTTTCACTGCGGCGACATCGCCTTTGACAAAGACGGTCACAAAGCCCGATCCGACTTTTTCCCAGCCGATGAGTTCCACGTTGGCGGCCTTCGTCATGGCGTCAGTTGCTTCAAACTGCGCGACGAGACCCTTGGTTTCGATCATTCCGATTGCTTGTCCAGCCATATAGGTAAGTAGGTTTCTAAGTTAGGAGGTGAAGAATTTCAGCAGCTCCGGCGTGGGCCGGGCGATGACGTGGGACGCGACGAGATTGCCGACGCGCTTGGCGGCTTCCTTCCCGGCTTCGACGGCGGCTTTGACGCTGCCGACATCGCCGCGGACGA
>CAYQBV010000175.1:0-8843 GCA_964415705.1 uncultured Chthoniobacter sp.
TCAGGCGAAGGGTTTGCTCGATTCGCTGAAGGGTGAGGACTCGCGCGTGCAGTTACTGAAACCAGGCGAGCGCAAGGCGAATGGGCGCGCGCCGCGGGACTGGTGATGAGGATGTCGGCCGCAATTTTTTTCCGCCAAAATCGGAACGGCGGGCAGGGATGCCCGCCGGCCGACCACAGCCTGGAAGGCTGCGCCACGACGACGCTCCGACGCTGGCGCGGCTGGCTGGTCGCGCTGGTGCTGCTGCTCGGCAGCGTGGGCGCGCCCGCTGCGGACGTCTCCGTGAAAGCGAGCCTGAGCCGGTCGGTCACGGTCATCGGCGAGCCGGTGCAGTTGCAGATCAAAGTCACCGGCGCGAAGCGCACCGACGACATCCCGGACATGACGGCCGAGGGGCTGGAGATTCGCTATACCGGTACGCAGTCCCACCGCTCCTTCCAGTTCGGAGGCGGTGGCACGCGTAGCGAAGTCTCCACCATTTTCACCTACGAAGTGACGGCGGGAAAAAACGGGAAATACACCATTCCCGCGACCAACGTGGACGTGGACGGCCAGGCGCACCAGACCCAGCCCGTCGCGCTGACCGTGCAGCCGAGCAGCGCGGACGACGCCATCCGACCGCAGGCGCGCGGCATCGTGGAGATCATCGTCGCAAAGAAGACGGCCTACGTGGGCGAGATGATCCCCGTGGAGATCCGGCTCTACGTGGACTCCCGCGTGAAATGGCAGCCCGTGGCGATGCCGGAGCTTTCCGGCGAGGGCATCACCAAACAAAAAATGCCCGAACCCAATCGGCCCGAAGTCGTGACCAAGAACGGGATCGAATACGACCTGATGATTTTCAAAACCGCGATCACGCCGGGGAAGGCCGGCAAAATCAGCATCGGACCGGCGGAAGTCATCTACAACGCGCAGGTGCCGCGCGCGCGCCGGAGCCGGCCACGGTCACCCTTCGATATTTTCGGCGGCGGCATCTTTGACGACGAGATGTTTTCGCAAACCCAGCAGATCAAAGCCAGGGGCGAGCCGGTCGAGCTGACCGTGAAACCGCTGCCCGTCACCGGCCAACCGCGCGACTTTTCCGGCGCGGTGGGCAAGTTTCAGTTCAGCGCGGACGGCAGTCCGAGTGCGGTCAAAATCGGTGATCCCGTAACCATGAAAATGCGCATCACCGGGCGGGGAAACTTCGACCGCGTGGAAGCGCCCGCGCTCCGCGATCCCGCTGGCTGGCGCGGCTATCCGCCGTCGGGCGTTTTCAAAAAAGACGAAGGCGACGAAGTGGGACTGAGCGGGACGAAGACCTTCGAGATGGCCGTCATCCCCGAGGAAAAGAAGACGCAGATGCCCGTATTCACGTTTTCCTACTTCGATCCCGAGGCGGAGAAATACGTGGTGCTCACGAGCGAGCCCGCACCTCTCCGCGTGGACGGCGCGAAAGCGCCCGTCGCCACTCCGGCCCCGAAGCCGGTGGCCGCGCCGACCGCCCCGGAACCCGCGCCGACACCACCCGCGCCGACCACGACGGACATCCTCGGCCCGCTCGACGACGCGGGGCCGCGCCGGTCGTTCACCCCGCTCGAACAACGCCCCGAATTTCTCCGCGCGCAGATCGTGCCCGGCGTCGTGCTGCTGCTGCTGCTGGCGTTCCGTTTGCGCCGCCGCCCCGACGCCACAGCCGCCCGCCACTCCGCGCTGCGGCGGGAAAAGTCCGCGCTCCTCGCAAAGCTCCGCGGCGGGCAGATGACGCCGCCGGAGTTTCTCGATGCCGCCGCCCGCGTCGCGCAAATTGCGACCGCCCTCGCCACTGGCTCCGATGCCGCCAGCGTGGACGCCACCGCCGCCCGCGCGCTCGCGGGCACGGACACCGCCACGGCCGAGGTCATCGACGAAGTCTTCGCCGCGCGCTCCGAGCTGCTCTTCGCCGGCGGTAGTCGCGACGCGAGCCGTGTCACCAGCGACGACCGCACCCGAGTCCTCGCGGCGCTGGAGAAATTCGGGAGGAAAAATGGCAAAGCCTGAAATAACCGCGAGCCGAGTGCGTCGTTGGCAAATCCGTTCCGTGGCGACTTTCTTCACCGCCGCGGGCCGGCGTCTGCACCTCGCTGCGCTCCTGGTCGCCTGCCTTCTTTCATTCCTCCCCGGCCGCGCGAACGCCGCAGCCGGCCCCTTTGAAGCCGCGAACCGCGCCTACGAGCAGGGCCGATTTTCTGAGGCCAAGATCGGCTACGAAAAGCTCGTGGAAGCCGGCGAGTGGAGCGCGAATCTTTTCTACAACCTCGGCAACGCCGATCACCGCCTCGGCGCGCCGGGCCGCGCCATCCTCGACTACGAGCGCTCGCTGGCGCTCGATCCCGCGCACCCGGAAGCGCGCGCCAACCTCGAAGTCTTGCGCAAACTCACGGGCGCGAAACGCCGCGCCACCGTCTGGCAGGACAAGCTCCTGGGCTGGCCCGCAGGCGATCTCTGGGTGGCCGGGGCCGCCGCCGCAGGCTGGATCGCGATCTTCGGTCTCGCTCTCCTTTTCACGGCGAAGCGCGCGGAAAAATCCGGGCTGTGGTTCATCACGAGCGTCAGCTTTTTGACCTGCGCCTACCTCGTCGCGGTGCTGTGGTGGCAGCATCAGGACAGCACCACCGCGATCGTGGTCGCCCAGTCCACCGAGGCCCGGCTCCAGCCCGCGGACAGCGCCGGGCTCGCCGAAACCCTTCCCGCCGGCAGCCGCGTGCAAATCCTCCGCGAACGCGGCGAATGGCTCTACTGCATGCTCCCCGGCCAGAAGCCCGGCTGGATCCCCCGCCCCGCGATCGAGCGCGTGCGGCTGGGCGGCTCGTAGCCCTCTCGTCCCCGCTCCAATTCCGGGACACCGCGCCGGACTGCCGGGCGACGGAAGACCCGCGACACCAACAGCCACGCGTCCGCCTTTACGCCAGCACCGCCTTTACCACCCGCGCCTCCTCGACTCCCGTGAGCCGCATGTCGAGCCCCTGCACGGGGACAGTAAAGCGCGCGTGGTCGATGCCCATGCAGTGCAGGATCGTGGCGTTGAGTTCGTTCAGATGCACGGGGGCCTCGACGACGTTGTAGGAAAAGTCGTCGGTCTCGCCGAGGCTGACGCCGCCTTTGATGCCGCCGCCGGCCATCCACATGCAGAAGTTCCGCGGATGATGGTCGCGCCCGTAGTCGGTGGCGGTGAGCTTGCCCTGCGAGTACACCGTGCGGCCAAACTCGCCGCCCCACACCACGAGCGTGCTGTCGAGCAGGCCGCGCTGTTTGAGATCGGCGAGGAGCGCGCCGACGCCCTGGTCGGTGTCCTTGCACTGGTTGCGAATCTGCGCGGGCAGGCTGCCGTGCTGGTCCCAGCCGCGGTGCATGATCTGCACCACGCGCACGCCGCGCTCGACCAGCCGCCGCGCCATAAGCGCGCTATGCGTGAAGCTGCCGGGCTTTTTCACCTCGGGCCCGTAGAGATCGAGCGTGGCGGGCGACTCGGTGCCGAGATCCACGAGGTCGGGCACACTCGTCTGCATGCGAAAAGCCATCTCGTACTGCGCGATGCGCGTCTGGATTTCCGGGTCGCCGAATTTGCCGAAGCCGCGCTGGTTGAGCTGGCCGAGCGCGTCGAGCATCGCACGGCGCTCGCCGGTCGGGAGACCGTCGGGATTTTGCAGGTAAAGGACTGGGTCGCCCGCGCCGCGCAGCGTCACGCCGGTGAAGCGCGTGGGCAGAAAGCCGCTGCCCCACATGCGCGAAAAGAGCGCCTGGCCGTTGCTGCCCGCCGGGAACTGCGGCGTGAGGCAGACGAATGCGGGCAGGTCGTTGCTTTCGCTACCCAGCCCGTAGGCCAGCCACGAGCCGATGCTCGCGCGGCCCGGAATTTCCGAGCCGGTCATGACGAAGGTGCAGGCCGGGTCGTGATTGATGGCCGTGGTGTGGACGGTCTTGATGAGTGCGATGTCGTCCACCATCCGCGCGGTATGCGGGAGGAGTTCGCTGACCCACCGCCCGCACTGGCCGTGCTGCGCAAACTTAAACATCGACGGCGCGACGGGGAGCTTGCCCTGGCCGCTGGTCATCGTGGTGATGCGCTGCTCGCCGCGAACGGATTTGGGCAGCTCTTCGTTGAAGTGTTTCTGGAGCTCCGGTTTGTAATCCCAAAGGTCAATCTGCGACGGCCCGCCATTCATGTGCAGGTAGATCAGCGACTTCGCGCGCGGCGCGAAATGCGGGAAGCCCGGCTGCGGCAGATGGACGCGTCCGGTCGAGGCGGCGGCGCGCGAGATGGCGGTGCTGCCGAGCAGTTGCGCAAGCGCGAGGCTGCCGAGACGGAGGCCGGCGGAGCCGAAAAACTGGCGGCGGGTTTGCAGAAGTTGGTGCTCGTGGAGTGGGTTCATGGGGAAAGTATTCAGTGTTCAGTGTTCAGTGTTCAGCGCTCGCGGGTGAGTTGAGTGAGGGAGTATTCCGTTGGAGATAACGCCATCGCGTGGCCCTGTGCTCGCGACTGAACACTGAACACTGAACACTGAACACTGCCCCCTTTCCCATGCCCTTCGCCCACTCCTTCACCGACCTCATCGTCTATCAGCGCATGCGCACGCTCGCCCGGGAGATTTTCGCCGTCACCAAACGGTTTCCCCGTGAGGAGGCGCACTCGCTCACCGACCAGTGGCGCCGGGCCGCGCGGAGCGTCGGAGCGCAAATTTCCGAGGCGTGGGCCAAGCGCCGTTATCCGCGACACTTCGCCAGCAAGCTGACCGATGCCGACGGCGAAAACCTCGAAACGCAGCACTGGACGATCGTCGCGTTCGATGACGGCTACATCACGCGCGACGAAGCTCAGCACTTCGGAACAATGTCGAAAGAAGTCGGAAAAATGCTCGGCGAGATGATCCAAAACGCCGCGAGCTTTTGTGGCAGCGAACATTCCCCAACCCTCCGCGAAGAACCCACGAATTACTTCGCCCCTCCAGCGTCCGCAAACGACCCACTGAACACTGAATACTGAACACTGAACACTCATCGTCAGTTCCTCGTCACCGTTTCATCCAAGTTCAGCACCAGGTTCGCGACCAGCGTCCATGCCGCGACCTCGGGCTCGGGCAGGCCGGCCTTGGGCTTCGACTCGCCTTGCCGGATGAACTTCGCCGCCTCTTCGGGTGCCTTTTGATAAGTCGCGAGATGCTGCTCATACGCGACGCGGACGATGGCCGTTTCCTCCGGCGCGGGCGGTCGCGCGAGGACGGTGCGGTAGGCGAAGGCGATGCGCTCGTCCGGGGTCGCGCCGCCCTGGGTCATCAGGCGCTCCGCGAAGACGCGGGCGGCTTCGATCTGCTGCACGTCGTTCATGAGCTGGAGCGCCTGCATCGGCGTGTTGCTGCGTTCGCGCACGGCGCACGCCTGCTCGCGCGAGGGCGCGTCGAAGTTTGCCATGAACGGCGCGGGCGCGGTGCGCTTGATGAACGTGTAGAGGCTGCGCCGGTAGAGCGCGTTTCCGGTGTCCTGTTTGTAAAAGCGCGTGTTGCTGCCGACGAAGCCGACCGGCTCCCAGATGTTCGGCGGCTGGTAGGGCTTCACGCCTTTGCCGCCCATCGTCAGGTCGAGCAGGCCGGCGACGGCGAGCGCGTTGTCGCGCACTTCCTCGGCATCGAGGCGAAAGCGCGGACCGCGCGCGAGCAGGCGGTTCTCCGGGTCACGCTGCCACAGCCCGGCGGGCGCGGCGGAGGACTGGCGAAAGGCCGCGCTGGTGACAAAAAAACGGACGAGTTTTTTCACGTCCCAGCCCGACTCACGGAAGGTCACGGCGAGCCAGTCGAGCAGCTCAGGATGGCTCGGCGGCTGGCCCTGCGAGCCGAAGTCGGCGGAGGTTTTCACCAGCCCGACGCCGAAGAACTGCTGCCAGAAACGGTTCACGGTCACGCGCGCGGTCAGCGGCTGCTCGTCGGCCACGAGCCAGCGGGCGAGGTCGAGGCGGTTGGGCGCGTCCGTTTTCGCCAGCGGCGGAAAGGCCGCGGGTACCGCACGCGCGACCTTTTCGCCGGGTTTGTCGTAGGCGCCGCGGAGCATGACGAAACTGTCGCGCGGCTTGTCGAGGTCGCGCATGACGAAGCTCACCGGCGCGGCCTTTTCGAGATCGTCGCGCTCCTTTTTCCACTGCCCGACTTCCGCAAGCAACGGGCCGAGCGTCGGCTTCGTCGCGGCGCACTCGGTGGTCAGGTAATGGTCGCGCAACTGGCGCTGCTGCCCGGGCGTGCGCTTCGCGGCGGGCACGGACTTGAGCAGCTTGGCGATCTCCGCGGGCACGCCCTTCGTGTCCTTCCCCTCGCGCGTCGCGAGCCACGCGGTCAGCGATTTCGCCGGATCGCGGCCCGCGTCTTCCACCGCCTGGTTGCGCTCCGCCTCCGCCGACACCGGGAGGAAAATGCTCCCCGGATCTTCGTAGGTGCTTATCTCCAACCCCGCAGCCAGCCGCATTTCCGCCGCGGCCCGCCGCGCGTCGAGTTCCGCGATGCGCGCAGTTTGCTCCGCAGTGATGAGCTTCGCGGTCGGCGCGGTGAGCAGCGTGTTGCCGTCCATCGCGGGATCGGCGGCGCTGTGGAAGAATGCATAGAGCTGGTAAAACTCCTTCTGCGAGACGGGGTCGAACTTGTGATCGTGGCACTGCGCGCAGCCGGCGCTCAGGCCCATCCAGGTCTGCGCCGTGGTCGCCGTGCGCTCGACCGCGTAGCGATAGATCCACTCCGCGTCGATCGAACCGCCCTCGCCGGTCGTCACGTTGCAGCGGTTGAAACCGGTCGCGATGAGCTGCTCGGGCGTCGCAGCGGGCAGCAGGTCGCCGGCGAGCTGCTCGATGGTGAACTGGCTGAACGGCTGGTTGCGGTTGAACGCACCCACCACCCAGTCGCGGTAGGGCCACATCGAGCGCTCGTTGTCGAGGTGCAGGCCGTGGGTGTCGCCGTAGCGCGCCACGTCGAGCCAGTGCCGGGCCATCTGTTCGCCGTAGCGCGGCGAAGCGAGCAGCCGGTCCACGACCTTTTCGTAAGCCTCCGGCGCGACGTCCGCGAGAAACGCCGCCACTTCCTCCACCGTCGGCGGCAGCCCGGTCAGCGCGAAGGTCACGCGCCGGATCAGCGTCTCCTTTTCCGCCTCCGGCAGCGGCGCGAGACCCTCGCGTTTCAGCCGGTCGAAAAGGAAAGCGTCCACGGCGTTTCGCACCACGATCTCCGCCGGCAGCACCGGCACCGCAGCTTTCACCGGCGTCTCAAACGACCAGTGCTTTTGATACCGCGCACCCTCCTCGATCCACTGTCGCAGCGTGGCCTTCTCCGCCGCCGAGAGGGTCTTGTGCGACTTCGGCGGCGGCATGATCTCGTCCTTGTCGGTCGCATTGATCCGCGCCCACAGCTCGCTGCCATTCACGTCGCCCGGCTTGATCGCCACCGCCCCGCTCTCCGCCTTGCCCAGCGCCCCTTCCGCCGTGTCCAGCCGCAGCTCCGCCTTCCGCTGCTTCGCATCCATGCCGTGGCAGGCGAAGCATTTGTCCGAAAGGATCGGCCGGACCTCGCGGTTGAACGTCACGCCGGCCCGAGCCAGCGGAGCGAAGAAAGCCAGCGCGAGCAGAGGGAGGGAAAGGCGGGACGGGATCATGGCGGCAGGAGGGTAACCCGAAACAGCTTCGCGTGTTAGCGCGAACCCAGCCCGGCGTTTTCCGCTTTGCCATCCCGCGAAAGCCGGGCATTTTCCCCGCCCATGCGCCGCTCCCTGCTGCTTCTGCTCACTGTTTTACTCACCTCGCTCGCCCCGGTGCGCGCGGCGGATCCTGTGGCCCCCGCGGCAAGCGGGGAGTTCGTCATCCTCACGGGTGGCGTCTCGCTGTGGGTCTGGGAAAAGTGGAAGGCCCAGCCGCATGACAACTGGTGGATGAATTTCGTGCGCGCCTCGCGCATCCGCATCGAGGAGATCCAGGCCAGTTCGCCCGGTGCGCAGATCACCTGGCTGGTCTATCGCCCATCCTATGTGTCCCGGGCGAAGCAGGAGAACAACGACCTCATCAGCCATATCACCAGCGTGCGCGATACCTACAGGGTGAAGCTCGTCTGGTTCGACAGTGCCGCCGATGTCATCAGCTATCTCAACAACGGCCAGGACCGCTCGCGCACGAAGATCGCGAACTTCGAGTTCTTCGGCCACAGCAACAAAGCCTGCTGGATGTTTGACTACTCCAACATGATCGACAGCGCCTCGAAGGCCTGGCTCCACCAGGACGAGCTGACCAAGATCAAGCGCGGTATTTTCTCCCGCGATGCCTTTGTCAAAAGCTGGAGCTGCCATACCGGTGAAAGCATGAGCGGCAAGTGGCGCTCCGTCACCGGCGTGCCCATGATCGGCGCGATCGGCAAGACCCAGTATATGACCCACGAACTGCCCGTCCTTTCCAGCGTCACTGGTCGCTGGACCCGCTAACCGACCCATGACTCTCGCCGAACTCCAAGCCATCTACGACCAGCCTTTCTTCGATCTCATCCAGCGCGGGCGCCATGCCTACCTGGAGCATTGGAGTAACAACGAAGTGCAGCTTTGCACCTTGCTCTCGATCAAGACCGGTGGCTGCTCCGAGGACTGCGGCTACTGCGCGCAGAGCGCCCGCTACACCACCGATGTCAAAGCCGGCCGGCTCATGGAAACCGACGCCGTGCTGGAGGTGGCCAGGCGCGCTCGGGAGAACGGGTCCACGCGCTTCTGCATGGGTGCGGCGTGGAAGGGTGTGCGGAGCGGCGACGCAAAATTCGAGCAGGTGCTCGGCACCATCCGCGAAGTCAGCAAGCTCGGCATGGAAGTCTGCGTGACCC